>CAZBIP010000015.1:9972-25349 GCA_964491885.1 uncultured Vicinamibacterales bacterium | reverse complement strand
AGCGCGATGAACGCCCCGCGCACGCGCTGCCCCGTCGCCATCACCTCGTTGTGGTCCAGAGGCTCGGGCAGCACGCCGGCCGCCATGTTCGTGATGCACGAAATCCCGAGCACCTCGACGCCCATGTGCCGCGCGACGACGGCCTCGGACACCGTGGACATGCCGACCGCGTCGGCGCCAATGGCCCGGAGGTAGCGGATCTCCGCCGGCGTCTCGTAACTCGGCCCGTGCAGCCCCACGTACACGCCGTGCGCAAGCGGCAGGCCGTTCTTCCCGGCGGCCCTGTCGGCCACCGCCCGCAGCCGCTTCGAGTAGACCTCGCTCATGTCCGGGAAACGGGGTCCGAAGCGCTCGTCGTTCGGACCGACGAGCGGGTTCGTGCCCATCAGGTTCAGGTGGTCGTCGATGACCATCAGGCCGCCCTGCGAGAACGACGTGTTGATGCCGCCCGCCGCGTTGGTCAGGATGAGCGTCTTGACGCCGAGCGCGGCCACGACGCGCGTGCCGAACACGACGGTGGCCATCGGGTGACCCTCGTAGAAGTGCGAACGGCCCGACAGCACCGCGATCTGCCGTCCCCGCACCCGGCCGAGCACCAGCTTGCCGGCGTGGCCGACCACGCCCGCGGGCGGCCACCCCGGGATCTCGGCGTAGGGCACGACGACGGCGTCTTCGACGTGCGACGCGAAGTCGCCCAGCCCCGAGCCCAGCGTAATCGCGATCTCGGGCGCGGCCGGCACCCGCTCCCGCACGAAGGCCGCCGCGGCCTGGACGCGCCCGTATTCGCCGCTCATAGCAGGAACCCCGCGATGGTGGCCGTCATGAAGTTCGCCAGCGTGCCCGCGAGCATCGCGCGCATGCCGAGGCGCGCCAGGTCGTGCCGCCGGTTCGGTGCGAGCGACCCGATGCCGCCAATCTGGATGCCGATCGAGCTGAAGTTCGCGAACCCGCACAGCGCGAACGTCGCGATCGTGAAGGAGTTCGGATCGAGTGACGCCTTCAGCGGCCCGAGCTGCGAATAGGCCACGAACTCGTTGAGCACCATTCGCGTGCCGAGCAGGTTGCCGATGACCCCGGCATCCTTCCACGGCACGCCCATCACCCAGGCCACCGGCGAGAACGCCCAGCCCAGAATCTGCTGGAGGCTGAGGCCCGCCAGCCCCAGGATCGCGTTCAGCAGGGCCACGATCGACAGGAACGAGATCAGCATGGCCGCCACGTTCAGCGCGAGGTGCAGCCCCTCCCCGGTGCCCCGTCCCGCGGCGTCGATGACGTTGACGTCGGTCCGCTCCACCTCGAGCTTCACCGTGCCCATCGTCTCGGGCTCGGCGGTCTCGGGCACGAACATCTTGGCCATCATGAGCGTCCCGGGCGCCGTCATGATGACCGCCGTCAGCAGGTGCCGGGCCTCGATCCCGAAGAGGATGTACGCGGCCATGATGCCGCCGGAGATGTGCGCCATGCCGGACGTCATCACCGTCATCAGCTCGGACTCGGTCATCTTCGGCAGGTAGGGCCGGATGGTCAGGGGCGCTTCCGTCTGGCCCATGAAGATGCTGGCCGCCACGTTCAGCGTCTCGGCGCCGCTCGCCTTCATGACCTTCCGCATCGCCCAGGCGAAGCCCCGCACCACCACCTGCATGACGCCGAAGTAGTAGAGGATCGCGAAGAGCGCCGCGATGAACACGATCGTCGGCAGCACCTGGAACGCGAAGATCGTCGCGTACTGCGCGCCCTCGTCGCCGAGGGCCCCGCGCATGATGCGCGGCCACGCCTCCCGGTCGCCCAGCGGCCCGAACACGAAGGCCGCGCCCACGTTCGCGAAATCCAGGAGCCGCGTGATGAGGTCGCCCAGCACCTTGAACGCCCGCTGGCCCCACGGCGTCTTCAGCACGATCAGCGCGAAGAGGATCTGCAGGCCGAGTCCCCAGACCACGGTCCTGGCGTCGATGGCCCTCCGGTTCGCCGACAGCAGGTACGCGATGCCAAGGATGACCACCGCACCCGCCAGCGGCTGGGCCTTCGGCACGCCCCCGACGCTCGCGAGCAGCACCGCCGCGAGCGCGACCAGGGCCCCGATGCCCAGCACCATCCATTCCGACGACGACAGGCGCCGCATGCGGCGGCCGCCTTCCGTCCCAGCTGTGTGTGTCATCCCATCTCCCTACACCGCCGGCTCACGTGATGTCGCCGACGACCAGTGACCGGGGCGCCGGAGGCGCCCCGCCGAGCTCGATGGCCTGCCTGGCCAGACCGGCGGCGTCCGTCAGGCCCGCGTCGCGGTGGAGCAGCTCCAGCACCGGGTCGCCCGCCCGGAGGAGGGCCCCCAGCGTCGCCACCACCCGCACGCCCACGCCGTGGTCCACCCGGTCCTCCGCCGTAGCGCGGCCGGCACCGAGCGCCGCCGCCGCCCGCCCGACGAGCAGGGCGTCGAGGCCCGTGAGGTAGCCCGCGCGGGGCGCCCTGACGACTTCCCTGCCTGGCGCCAGCGGCAGCCGCGCCGGGTCGTCGACGAACGACGGGTCGCCGCCCTGCCGCACGACCATTCGCCGGAAGCGGTCCAGTCCCGCGCCCGTCGCGATGGCGTCCCGGACCATCCGCTCGGCCTCGGCGGCGTTCGCCGCACGCTCCGCCATCAGCACCATCCGGGCGGCGAGCAGGACGGACAACTCGGTCACGTCCCTCGCGCCCTGCCCACGGAGCGTCTCGATCGACTCGACGACCTCCACCGCGTTGCCCACCGCCCGCCCGAGCGGCGCGTCCATCCGCGTGAGCAGCGCCTCGGTACGGACCCCCGCCAGCTGTCCCGCGCGCACCATGGACCGGGCCAACCGCTCGGCCTCGTCGGGCGTCTTCATGAAGGCGCCGCTGCCGACCTTCACGTCGAGCACCAGGGCGTCGATGCCCTCGGCCAGCTTCTTGCTCATGATGGAGGCGGTGATGAGGGGGATGCTCTCGACCGTCGCCGTCACGTCACGCAGCCGGTAGAGCCGGCGGTCGGCGGGCGCGACGTCCTGCGTCTGCCCGACAATCACGCAGCCCACGTCCTCCAGGGCGCCGACGATCTCAGGGGCCGTGAGATCGACGCGGAACCCCGGGATCGCCTCGAGCTTGTCCAGCGTGCCGCCGGTGTGCCCGAGGCCCCGGCCGGACATCATCGGGACGATGACGCCGCAGGCGGCCGCGAGCGGCGCGAGCACCAGCGACGTCTTGTCGCCGACGCCGCCGGTGCTGTGCTTGTCGACCTTCAGGCCGGGCAGCCGGCGCAGGTCGAAACGGGCCCCGGATCGCGCCATGGCTTCTGTCAGCCACGCGGTCTCCTCGTCGGTCATCCCGCGGAGGACCGTCGCCATCAGCAGGGCTGAGAGCTGATAGTCCGGCCACGACCCGTCCGTGGCGCCGGCCACGAACCGCTCGACGTCTTCGCGGTCGAGGGCCTGGCCGTCCCGTTTCTTCCGGATGATGTCGACGGCGCGCATCAAGGGCAGCAGTATAGCGAAAGTCGCAGGCCGACTTGCCGATAATCCCTAGAGGACCGCCTCTGGCGGGCGGGGTTGGACTGTGTCGAGCACACGGCAGCACGCGGCGCCCCTGAAGCCGGCCAAAGGGCCGGCCGGGCAGGAGTGCGTCCGCCGCCGGCGGGCCGGGGCGCCATTGGCGCTCGGCCGGCCGCGTCCGGGGGCGCGAGCGTGAGCGCCGCCGTGTCGGAGCCGGCCGTGGTCGCCGAACCGATGGCGCCGGACCTCGCCGCTCGCGTGACCGCGTTCGCGAGGGCCTGCCGGGCGGCGGCGCGCGCGGTCGCGCTCTATCCGTCCGACCACCCGTCGGCAGCCGTCACCCTGGATGCCGTCACCGCCGCCGCGCAGGCAGCCACGGCCCGGACGCCGCTCCACCTGACGGTGCTGCCGGACGCCCTCGCGGTAGAGGGACGGCGCGTGGCCAGGCAGGACCCGGCCATCGCCGAACTCGCGGAACTCCTTCATCGGCACCAGGTCGGCATGCTCTCGATCCACCCCCAGACCACCGCCGACGTCTGGCGCCTCTTCCTCGCCCTGCTGGCGACGCCGCCCGAGCAGGCTCGGCTGCGCGGCGGCCTCAGCCGGCTGTGGGCGTCAGAGGGCGAGGCACGCATCGTGCTCCGCGCCGTAAACTACGACGAGCTCCTCCGCGTGCGGATCGGGGGTGAGCGGGCGACGTGGGAGGCGATCGCGACCCGGTGCCTCGAGGGCCTCGGGTTCTCTCTCGACGACGCGGTCGCGGAGTTGCTCTTCGGCATCCTCGAGGATCCCGCACGCATCGCCGGCGTCATGGCCGCGATCGAGTCCCGCCTGCCGTCGGGCGAGGCCGCCCGGCAGGGACCGCTGATCCTGGCCGGGCTGCTCCAGGCGGTTGCGCAGTTCGCCGCCTCCGCCAACCAGGCTGACGCCGACCCGATTCTCGACGCGCTCGCCGACGCCGCCGCGAAGCTGCCCCTCGACGTGCTGCAGCCAATCGTCGATGCGCAGCGGGGCTCGGACCGCCCGGGCCTGGCCCGCTTCGTCCAGGGGCTGATCACGCGCGTCAGCGACGGGGCGGTCGCGTCGCTCGTCGCCGCCGAGGTGCGCGGCGGCCGCGGCACGTCTCCCCGTCTCGCCGACGTCTTCTGCGGACTGGCGCCGGACCCGAACCGACGGTCCGCCATCATCGCCCTCGCGCGTGACGCCGTTCAGCAGCCAGCCGACGGCGCCGCCCCCCCGGCCGCGGCGGCGTGGCAGCAGTCCGAGGAGATGCTGCTCGCCTACTCCGACCGGGCGTTCGTGTCGAACCCCTACAACACTGAACTCGACAGACTGGCGAGCCGCGCCGTGGATCTGGACGACGACCACACCGACTCGCCGACGCTGGTCGCGGCGTGGCGTGACACGGTCGGCGAGGACGGCGTTCGCCTGCTCGACGCCGAGTTGCTCGCCGACCTGATGCGGCTGCAGCAGGACTTCCCGCACTGGCACGATCTCGCCGGGCTGGTGCTCCAGCGGGTCAACGTGCTGCTCGTCGTCGGGGACTTCCCCGCGGCCGTCGTGCTCGCCGAGGCCCTCCGGACACAGGCCGAAACGCACCCGGATTCCGGGGTACGCGCTGCCGCCGCCGAGGCGCTGCAGCAGGTGTTGACACCCTCCACGATGCGCCACCTCGCGACCCACCTCGACACGGCGGACCGATCGGTCGTGCGCGGGGCACAGCGCTTCTGCGCGGCCGTCGGCACGGCGGCCATCGGCCCCCTCGCGGAGGTGGTGTCCAGGGAGGAGCGTTCCCGGCCGCGCGAGCACCTGATCGGCATCCTGGTCTCGTTCGGCGCGCCCGGCCGGCAGTCGGTCGAGCGCCTGCGTCAATCGTCGAACGCCGCCGTGCGCAGGACCGCGGTCCTGCTGCTGCGCCAGTTCGGCGGCCAGGAGGCCCTGCCGGAACTCGCCTCGCTCCTCGATGACGACGAGCCGCGCGTCAAGCGGGAGGCCACGCACGCCATCGCGATGCTCGGCACGGAGACCGCCTTCGACGTGCTCATCCGGGCGCTCGTCCACGGCCCCGACGTCACGCGGACCTCGGTCCTGGGCGTGCTCTGGACCCTGCCGAACGAGGACGCCGAGCCGGTGCTCGCCCACCTCGTGCTCAAGGCGCCCTCCCGGGGGCCGATGTTCGACATCTACGCGCGGCTCATCGAGCGGCTCGGCATGATCGGCGGCAGGCAGGCCGTCGACGCGCTGGCCGCCGTGCTGCAGCGGCGGCGTTTCTGGGCGCGCTTCAGGATGGCCGCCCTGCACCGCGTCGCCATCGACGCCCTCGGCCGCGTCGGCACGCCCGCCGCACTGGCCGTCCTCGAGGCGGCCGCCGAAACCGGGTCGCGGCTCGTGCGCGGCGCCGCCCGCGCGAGGATGGCCGAGGCAGCCGGTCGGGTGGCGACGCAAGGACAGGAGTCATGAGCGAGGACACGCGGCGCGTGCGATCGGCCGAGGACTTGTTGCGGCACTTCTCCGCCTGCGCGAAAGCGGCGCAGCTCTATGCGCCCGACCATCCCATCGTGAAACGCGCCGTGGATCAGCTCGCCGAGACCTTCGAGCGCGCGCACGTGGAGGCCGAGGAGGTCGTCCTCGGCATCGTCGGCCGGCAGGCCGTGGTCGACGGCGTCCCGCTCCTCGCGTCGCCCGGCGTCCCCGAGACTGTCGAGCGGCTCCAGGCGCTCGGGGTCGAGCGGATGGCCTTTACCCGCGGCGTCGCCGCCGACGAACTCCTGGCGTTCGTGCGCCGGCTCGGCGCGCTGCGCGTGGCGCCCGGGGAGGCGGCCGACGAGCGTCTCGCCGCGCTGTCGTCGCCCCACATCGAGGTCGGCCGGCTGCGCCTGCAGCAGCAACTGGAGACCGGCACCGCCGACATGGCGGCCATGCGGGAGCACTATCAACAAGCCGTCGCCGGCGCGGAACGCGTCTGGGAGCAGGCGAAGGCCGAAGGCACCCCGGACCCGAGCCTGGCCGTCTCGCTCGTGGACGGCCTGGCGAGCGCCATCGGCCAGAACCGGCGCGCGATGATCGCGCTGGCGGCGATGCACCGCTACGACAACTACACGTTCACGCACATGGTGAACGTGAGCGTCCTCACCATGGCGCAGGCGCGGAGCCTCGGCCTCGACGCCACGGTCCTCAGGCAGTTCGGACTGGCCGGCCTGATGCACGACATCGGCAAGATCCGGACGCCGCCGGACATCCTCACGAAGCCGGACCGGCTCACCGACGAGGAATTCGCGATCATGATGAAGCACCCGGTCGACGGCGCCGAGATGCTCCGCCGCCGGCTCGAACTGCCGCCGATCGCGGCGGTGGTCGCCTTCGAGCACCACCTGCGGGTGGACCAGACCGGCTACCCGGCAGGCGTCGTGCGGTCCTCGCTGAACCTGGCCACACAGCTCTGCAGCATCGCGGACGTCTACGACGCCATGCGGTCGCAACGCAACTACCAGCGGGCCTTCCCGACGGACCGCATCCTGGCCGTGCTCCAGCAGAACGACCGGAGGCGCTTCGACCAGCGCCTCGTCCGGAGGTTCAGCCAGCTGATGGGCATCTACCCTGTCGGGAACCTGGTGCGCCTCGACGACGGGTCGCTCGCCGTCGTCCTCCGCGCGCACGCTCCGGATCCCTCGCGCCCGGCCGTCCGCGTGGTCGTCGATCCGGCGGGCCAGCGGCTCTCCGAGCCCCACGACCTCGCGCTCTGGACGAAGGACGCCCGGACCGGCCGTCAGCCCCGCATCGTGGTGCCGGTCGATCCCGACGAGGCCGGCATCGACCCGCTGACGTTCCTGGACGGCGCGGCGGCCTGAGACGGCCCCGCACCCGGCCCTTCCGGCATCCACCCTCTAACGACCTCGTCCGGGTTTCCGCGTCCCGGTGTTCAACTGCGGTGGCCGCTCGAGGCGCTCCGATTCAGGCGTGACGGCACGGCGGCCCGCAGCCCCGAAGGAACCCGGCCGCAGCCCGCTCCGTCTGTAACCGAAACGGGCAATTACCGGAAGACCCGGGGGCAGGCAACCAATCATGGGAGATACTCCGTCTGAGAGAATGGAGACCAACCGGGCGGACCGCGATCTGGCAGCCCGGTGCCGCCGGGACGAGGCCGGGGCATTCGAGGAGCTGTACCGGCAGCACGGGCGCCGTGTCTACACGGTGGCCTACCGGATGACCGGCAGCGCGGCGGATGCGGAGGACTTGACGCAGGAGGTCTTCCTGCTGGCGTTCCGGCGCATCGGCGGCTACCGCGGCGAGGCGGCGCTCGGCACGTGGCTGCACCGCATGGCCGTCAATACCTGCCTGGACTACGCGCGGAGCAAGCAGGGCCGGCGCCAGCGGGCCACGGACGCGGTCCCGGACCTGGACGCCGTCGAGCCTGCGGGGCGCGGGCCGTGGCGGGCCGACATGGGGCTCGACCGGCTGGACCTCGAGCGGGCCGTGTCGCAATTGCCGCCGAGTTACAGGCGGGCGTTCCTGCTGCACGACGTCGAGGGCCTCCAGCACAACGAGATTGGGGCGGCCCTCGGCATCGCGGAGGGCACGTCGAAGTCGCTCGTTCACAAAGCCCGGACGCGCCTGCGGGCGCTGCTGCGCGGCGGGCCGGCGGGCGCGGGCCCGCCGGCGGCTGGCGAGCGGCTGGGAGCATCGTGATGGAACGGCACACCAACGGCAATCCCGACTGTGACCGCGCGCGCGAGCTGATGCACGCCCGGCTGGATGGCTCCGTCGAGTCCCCGGCCGCGCAGGCGCTCGAGTCGCACCTCGCCTCGTGCCCCTCGTGCCGCGGGCATCTGGCGGACCTCGAGGAGATCCGGCGCGTCGCGCCGTCCCTGCCCGATCTGTCGCCCCGCGCGGAGGTCTGGGCGGGCCTCGCACGGCGCCTCGACGCGGAGCGTGCCGCGCGCCCGCGCCCGTTCTGGACCGGCGCGCGGGTGGCGCTCGCGATGGCGGCGACGGTCGTCATCGCGGTGGCGTCCAGCCTGTACCTGCTGCGCGCCCCGGCGCCGGCCGCGGATGCGCCGGCGGCCGCCGCAGGGCCGGTAATCCAATCGCAGGGTGATCTCGTCCAAGACGTTGACGCACACCTTCGCATCGCCGACGAACACTACGTGCAGGCGATTGCGGGGCTGGAGGAGATCGTGAAGGGCGGGTCCGGTTCGCTCGATCCGGCGGTGGCCGAGACGCTGCAGAAGAACCTGGGCGTCATCGACGTGGCCATCCGGGAGAGCCGCGAGGCGATCAAGACGCAGCCCAACAGCCAGCTCGCGCAGACCAGCCTGTTCGAGGCGCTGCGGCAGAAGGTGGCGTTGCTCGAAGACACGGTCGCGCTCATCAACGTCATGCGGAAGGGTGACCAGGAAGGCACGGCCAGAATTCTCGGGGGACTCAGCAAGTCCTGACAGGTGACATCATGAAGAGCACAATCCGACATGGCGGCGCCGTGGCGCTCGCGTTGCTCCTCACCGGAGCAGCCGGGGCATCCTGGGCCGCGCCGTGGCCCACGCCCGGATCCAGCGACCAGCAGACGGAGAAGTTCTCGAAGACCGTGCCCCTCCCGAAGGGCGGGTCACTGGACATCGGGAACGTCTCGGGCGACATCACCGTCACCGGAGGCGCCGGCGACCAGGTCGTCATCGACGCCGTGAAGCGCGGCAAGACCCCCGAGGATCTGAAGGCGCTCGAGATCGAGGTGATCACGATCGCGAACCGTGTCCAGGTCCGGGCCCAGTACCCGCGGGAGCGGCGGAACGTCAACGCTTCGGTGGACTTCACGGTCACGGTGCCGCGCTCGGCCGTGGTGACGGCGAAGTCGGTGTCCGGCGGCATCAAGCTCTCGGCGATCGACGGGGCGGCCCGGGCCGAGACCGTCAGCGGCGACGTCACCGTGTCGGCGGCGCTGAGAGTCGAGTCGGCGAAGACCGTGTCGGGGAACGTGTCGGTCGACGGCTCCGGCTCCGACACCCAGTTCACGGTGGCGAGCGTCAGCGGCGACGTCACGCTGCGGGCCGTCAAGGCCCGGGGGATCGACGCGAACAGCGTGAGCGGCGATGTCAGGCTGGACGGCGTCGCCTGCGAGCGCCTCAAGGCCAACTCCATCAGCGGCGCACTGACCTTCGACGGGCCCCTGGCCCGGGGCGGGCGCTACGCCCTCCAGTCGCACTCGGGCGACGTGACCGTCCGCGTAGACGGCAAGGCTGGCTTCGAGCTGAACGCCAGCACCTTCAGCGGCGACATCACGAGCGACGTCGAAATCGCGATGACCTCCGGCGGCGAGGACGGGCGCGCCGGCCGGAAGCCGAGGCGCGGCGGGCCAGGGCAGCGCGTCCGCGGCACCTTCGGCGACGGCGGCGCGTTCCTCGAGATCAACGCCTTCAGCGGCGACATCAGGATCGCGGGCGCCGCCGCGGCCAAGAGCGTCAAGTAGTCGAGTACTGCAGCTGGTACAGCCGGTAGTAGAGACCCCGCTGCGCGAGCAGCTCCTGGTGGGAGCCTGCCTCGCGCAGCCGGCCTTTGTGCAGGACCAGGATCCGGTCCATGTCCTGGATGGTCGACAGCCGGTGCGCGATGGCGATCGTGGTCCGGCCGGCCATCAACACCCGCAGCGCGTCGCGGATGAGCACCTCGGTCTCGGTGTCGATGCTCGACGTCGCCTCGTCCAGCACCAGCACCTGCGGGTCGAAGGCCAGCGCCCGGGCGAACGAGAGCAACTGCTTCTGCCCCGTCGACAGCGTCGCGCCCCGCTCCGCCACCGGCGTGTCGATGCCCTGCGGCATCCGGTCGACGAACCGGTCCGCGTGCACGGCCTCCAGGGCCCGACGCACCTGGGCGTCGTCGATCCCGGGGTTGCCCAGGCGGACGTTGCCGCCGATCGTCCCCGAGAACAGGTGCACGTCCTGGAGGACCAGGCTGAACCGTTTCCGCAGTTCGCCGATCTCGACGTCCCGGACGTCCACCCCGTCCACGAGGACGCGCCCGCGCTGGACGTCGTAGAACCGCATCAGCAGGTTGATGATCGTGCTCTTGCCCGCGCCCGTGGCGCCGACGATGCCGATGCGCTGGCCTGGCTGCACCTCGAAGGACACGTCGCGCAGGACGTCGTGCTCGCCGTCGTACGCAAACGACACGTGCTCGAACGCGACCCGCCCCCGCCACGCCGCCGAGCGCGGGGCGGCCGGAGAGACCACGGAAACCGGGGTGTCCAGCAGCGTGAAAATCCGCTCCGACGCGGCCATCGCCGACTGGAGCAGGTTGAACTTCTCCGACAGATCGCTGATCGGCCGGAAGAACCGGCGCGAGTACTGGATGAACGCGACCAGCGACCCCAGGGTCAGGCTCGCGGCCAGCACCCAGCGGCCGCCCTGCCAGATGAGCAGCGCCGTGGCCAGCGCCCCGATCACCTCGATGGCCGGGTAGAACACGGCGTAGTAGAAAATCGACTCGATGTTGGCGTCGCGGTGCCGGGCGTTGACGGCCTGGAAGCGCGCGCCGTTCAGCGCCTCCCGCCGGAAGAGCTGCACCGTGGCCATCCCCGTGATGTTCTCCTGGAGGAAGGCGTTGATCCGCGCGATCCACGCCCGCACCGTCCGGTAGGACTCGCGCACGTTCCGCCGGAACCACTGGGTGACGATCACGATGACGGGGAGCACCGAGAAGGCGATCAGCGCGAGCCGCCAGTCCATCGTGAGCAGGACGATCATGATCCCGGCGAGCGTGAAGATGTCGCCGAACACCGACACGACGCCCGAGGCGAACAGGTCGTTCAACGCGTCCACGTCGGTCGTCACGCGCGTCATCAGCCGACCCACGGGGTTGCGGTCGTGGAACGCGACGTCCAGCCGGTGGAGGTGGCCGTAGATCTCGGCCCGGATGTCGAACATGATGCGCTGGCCGGTGGTCTGCAGCACGTAGGACTGCACGAACTCCATCGCGAAGGCCGCGGCGAGGATGCCGAGGAAGAGCAGCGCGATGCGGTCGAGCCCGGCGAGATCGCCGTTCGCGATGTACTCGTCGATCGCCAGCTTCATCAGGTAGGGCTGCGCCAACTGCAGCACGGACCCGACCACGATGCAGACGAAGGCCAGGAGCACCCGCGGCCAGTAGGGGCGCAGGTATCGCAGCAGGCGCCGCATCAGCGCGGCGTCGTACGCTTTCCCCACGATGATCTCGTCGTCGCGGCCGTCCATCACGCTACTTTCTCGAGAGTCGGGAGTCGGGAGTCGGGAGTCGGGATTGCTCAGCGCGACATCGCGCTATCCACCGTCTCCTGGATTCTGACTTCCGGATTCTGAATTCTGGATTCTGAATTCTGACTTCTGACTTCTGACTTCTGTATTCTGTCCCTCCCCCTCCAACTCCGCCTCCAGCAACTGCTTCTGGTACAGATCCGCGTAGGCGCCGCCGAGCGCCACCAGGTCTTCGTGGCGGCCGCGCTCGACGACGCGGCCGCCGTCGAGCACGACGATGACGTCCGCGTCACGGACCGTGGAGACCCGGTGTGACACGATGACCGACGTCCGTTCGCGCATCACGCCCCGCAGGCGCGACAGGATCTCCTCCTCGGTGTACGTGTCCACCGCCGAGAGCGCGTCGTCGAGGATCAGGATCCGCGGGTCGACGGCGATGGCCCTCGCCAGCGCCGTGCGCTGCTTCTGGCCTCCCGAAAGCGTGATGCCGCGCTCGCCGACCATCGTCGCGTAGCCGTCCGGGAAGTCGCGGACGTCCTTGTCGAGGCGGGCGGTGGCCGCGGCGGCGGCCAGGGGGCCGTCGAGCGTCGGCACGGCAGCCGGCGCCCCGGCCGGCTCGCCGCGGCGTCCCGCCGACGCGACCCCGGGAACGGCCGCCTCGGCGGCATCGGCCGCTCGCGTGCCGAACGCCACGTTCTCGGCGAGGCTCTCGGAGAAGAGGAACGGCTCCTGCGACACGAAGCCGATGGCGCCCCGAAGCACGGGGAGCGGAATGTCGCGGACGTCCACGCCGTCCACGAAGACGGTCCCCCTCGGCGGCTCGTACAGCCGCGGCAGCAGGTTGATCAGCGTCGTCTTGCCGGAGCCCGTCGGCCCCACGATCGCGAGCGTCTCGCCCGCGCCCACGCTGATGGACACGTTCCGCAGCACCGGCGCCCCGCCGTAGGCAAACGTCAGGTCGCGGAACTCGATGGCGCCGCGGATCGGGGCGGCCGGTCCGCGCGGCGCCCCGCCCGGCTCGTCCCGCACGGCCGGCTCGGCATCGAGCACGTCCAGCATGCGCGCCCACGAGGCGGCGCCGCGCTGCAGCATGTTCGTCACCCACCCGAACGCGATCATCGGCCACGTGAGCATGGCCATGTACGCGTTGAACGCCACGAACTCGCCGACCGTGATGCGGCCGTGAATGACGTCCCGGCTGCCGAGCCAGAGCACGAGCAGCCCGCCAAGCCCGAGCAGCAGGCCCAGCCCGGGGAAGAACGAGCTTTGCAGCCGGATGAGCCCGACGTTGCGGCGCACGTACTCGGCGTTCGCGTCGGCGAAGCGCTCCAGTTCCGCCTGTTCCTGGCCGTACGCCCTGACCACCCGGACGCCGGACAGCGCCTCCTGCACGACGGCGCTCAGCGTGGACAACTGCGCCTGGATCGACTCGAACCGGCGGTGGATCGCAGCCCCGAACCGCCGCGCCGCGAACGAGACGAACGGGAGCGGGATGAGGGCGGCGGCCGTCAGCCGCGCGTCGAGGCCCGCCATCAGCACGATCGACACGACGAACACGATGACGGTCTCCGTGATGTACATCACGGCCGGCCCCGTCATCATCCGGACGGCATTGAGGTCGTTCGTCGCCCGCGACATCAGGTCGCCCGTCCGGTGCGCGTGGTAGTAGGCCGGGGGCAGCGTCTGCAGCCGCGCGAAGAAGTCGTTCCTGAGGTCGAACTCGAGACGCCGCGAGGTGCCGACGATGATGCGGCGCATCAGGAAGCGGAACAACCCGCCCGCGATCGCGAGCCCGAGCACGAGCAGCGCATAGGTCCGAAGCTTGGCCCCCGTCACCCCGGCGGCCAGGTCGTCGACGGCCAGTTTCAGCACCCACGGCGTCGCCAGCCCCGACACCGTGGACAGGACCGTGCACGACAGGCCGAGGGCGAATCCGCGCCGGTAGCGGAGGAGGTAGGAGACGAGGCGCCTGGTGGGAGTGCGCGTCACGAAGCCTTCAGCATACCGGAGGCGTCCCGGCCCGGGCCAGCGCACCCGGCTGCCGGCGGTTTCCGTGCCGTTCCGTGCAATCCCGTGCAGCCCGGGGCAAACGGACACCTCCTTCGCACCGATAAGACGCATACGGGCGACGCCCGGAGTGTCGCCGAGGAGCCCATTTCATGACCCGAGTGCCCACCGTCCGACCCGTCCTCACCGCGGCTCTGGCCCTGCTCGTCGCGGCCGGCTCGATGGCCCCTGCCGAGGCGCAGTACCGGCCCATCCCGGCGACGGGCTACGGCACCGGCGCCGAACCGTACGGCGGGTCGTACCGCATCGAGATTGCCGGCAATCTCTGGAACCCCGTCCCCGAGTTCGTCGTCTCCAGCGAGTCGCTCGGCATCCAGGGCACCGACATCGACGTGCAGGCGGACCTCGCCATCGAGCAGGCACGGAAGCACGAGTTCCGCGTCACGCTGAGGCCCAGCAAGCGGAACAAGTTCCGCTTCCACTACCTGCCCCTCGCCTACCAGGCGAAGACGAACCTGAAGGCGCAGATCGTCTTCAACGGCATCAAGTACCCCGTCAACACCTCCGTCGACACGACGCTCGAGTGGAAGACCTACCGGATTGGCTACGAGATCGACATCATCTCGCGCACCCAGGGGTTCCTGGGACTGGTGTTCGAGGCCAAGTACACCGACGCGAACGTCACGCTGACGAGCCCGATCGGGACCGAGTACGCCCGGGCCCGCGCGCCGATTCCCGCCGTCGGCGCCATCGCCCGCGTGTACGTGACCCGGTACGGGTCCATCACCGGCGAGTTCACCGGCTTCAAGATCCCCGAGAGCATCGACGAGGATTACCAGGGCCACTACTACGACTGGGACGTCTACGCGACGCTCAACTTCACGAGGAACGTGGGCGCGCAGATCGGCTACCGCTCGCTCGACATCTCGTACCTGGCCAAGCAGGACCGGGGCAACGCGAAGCTCGACGGGCTTTACTTCGGCGGCGTCGTGCGCTTCTGAGCGCCCAGCGGCTCCAGCCGCACCCCGAGCAGGCGCACATCCGAACTGGAACGGTCCACCGAAGCCGGCCTGAAGCCCTGCCGGGCGTGGATGCGCACGAGGATTGCACGGCCGTCGCGGGCCGGAATCCGCAGTCCGCGCCGTTCGCCAGGCGTCAGCGTCGTCCGGAGCGCGAAGGCCCCGGCCGCGATCTCGACGGGCGTCTCGACCGGACCGGCGCTCATCACGAATCCCGCATCCTCATCGTCAGGGGCCGCACGGACAACCAGTTCCGCCACGGCGCCGCCCGCCGTCCAGAGGCCCTCCGGTTCCAGGTAGACCCCGCCGACCGCAAAGACGGACACACGGCCATATCGGGCCGCGGCGCGCGACTGGACCGCCGCCAATCCGTCCGCCGGCCGAGGGCCTCCGACGCGCTGGAGCCACGAGGCGCGGACCGGGACCGACGCCCCGCCCATCCATCGCACGGCGACTGGCGACACGCCGACCGGCAGGTCGAACTCCGGGCCCGCCGCGCCCGCTGACGTTCGCTCGAGGCGCCATGTTTCGAGGGGCGCGTCGCCCCGCCCCAGGACCAGCCCCACGTCGGCGGGAGCAGACCCAGTGGCCAGGTCGACCCAGAGGCGGAATCTGCCGGCCGGCAGTCCCGGCAG
>CAZBIP010000015.1:4114-9872 GCA_964491885.1 uncultured Vicinamibacterales bacterium | reverse complement strand
CCGAGCGCCGCGGCCCAGATGGCGGCTTCCGCAAGCGCGGTCAAGGCGTCGTGCCGGAACAAACTCGGCGCGCCCCGGGCGAAGTCGGCGGTCTGGCCCAGCCAGACGAGCCACGGCGCGGCCACGTCGCGGACGTTGAACGCGAAGGCCCCGCGCCCCGCGCCCACGAACAGGACGCCGAGCGCGAGGCTCACCGACAACGCCACGGCCGCCGTCCGGCGGCTCGCGGCCTGTCTCGCGCCGGCCCACGCGGCCGCCGCCGGGGCGCTGAAGAGCAGCAGCGTCGAGCCGATGAACCGCGCCGGCGAACTGAACCCGCCCCACCACATGTGATAGGCCGCGGTCACCAAGGCGTACGGCACGACGATCACGAGCCATTCCAGCGCGAGGCGCCGATGTCGCCTGGCGAGGGACAGGAGGCCCGCCAGGGCGACGGCAAAGACCGGGGCCGCCGCCAGCAACCCAAACTGCTGATCGGCGAAGAGCCCGAGGACGCCGACCGGGACGCGGGCCAGTGACATCTGCGTGTAGTGGCCGTAGGCGGCCGATGGCTCGAGGCGTCCGTAGATCGCGTAGTAGTAGCCGAACCACCCCAGCGCACTGGCCGCCGGCACCGCGGCGAACGCGCCAACCGCCAGAGCCGGGCGCCGCTCCCCGAGCGCGCGTGCGGCGAACACGAGGCCGAACGCCGCCGCAAGCACCGCGAACCTGGGATGGAACCACGGCAGCACGGCGGGCAAGGCGCCGAGCGCGAACCACCACAACGGCCGGCGGCCGGGACGCGCCTGGAGCCCAGCCAGCGCGGCGAACGCGAGCATCGCGACAGCCGCGCCGGGGCCGTCCGGGTAGACCGTGAACGACAGGAGCAGGAACGGCGCGGTGAGGGCTGTCGCGGCCCACCCGAACCAGGCCGCCGCCGCGCTGCCAGTCAGCAGAAACGCCGTCCGCCACGCCACGGCCGTCGCGGCCGCAGACACGAGCGCGAGGAGCGCCATCACCAGCCCGTGGCCGCCGGCCGCGAGCGCCGGCGCGACGAGCGCCGGCACGCCCGGGAGGTGAATCGAGTAGATCTGGCCGTCCTGGCCCCGCTTCAGATAGTCGGGTTTCAGCGATCCGCCGAAGTACTCGAGGTAGTCGCCGCGCTGGTGGTTGTTCTCGATCTTCAGGTCGCCGTCGCGCCACAAACTCTGCGCGATGACGAGGTAGTGCGGCTCGTCGCCGCCGGGAACGATCGGCGCCAGCCGCCAGGCCACGGCGCCGTAGACGAGCCCGGCGCACACGAACGCCACCCACGGGGCCGCGGCGGGGTTGGCGAGCGAGACCGCTCGGCGGCCCGTCTCACCCGCGGTCCGTTCTCCCGCCCAAGCCATGGCGCCGGCAATCGCCGCCCACGTCAGCCAGGCGACCGGACCGGTCCACGCGAACAGCGCGGCCGGAAGCGGAACGGGCAGCCAGGGCAGCAGAAGAACGGCGCTGAAGAAGAGCGGACGGGCGCGGTCGGGCGTCAGGCGCGTGAGCCACGCCAAGCCGATGGCGGCAGCGACCAGCGCGGCGAGCCACCAGAGCGGAGGCAGCAGGCCGACGCGGGCGGCGTGAGCGCCGCTCTCGGTCAGCGCGACCGTGCCCAGCGTGAGCCACGCGGCCGCGCCGGCGCATGCCGCGGCGAGCGCGGACACGGGCGCGAGTCGGGCGAGGCGCATGGGCCGCCATGCTACCATACGGCCCCATGCGTTCCGGTGCGCGCGAGGCCGTGCTCGTCGTCGTCGCCGCGGCCGCGATCACCGTCGTGATGACGTGGCCGCTCGCGATCAGGGCAGGCTCCGCTGGCCGCGTCGATTCGGGCGACGGCGCGTTCAGCGTCTGGAACGTGGCCTGGGTCGCGCGCACGCTGGTGGTCGATCCGCGTGGCCTCTACGACGCCAACATCTTCCACCCGCGGCGCGGCACCCTGGCCTACTCCGAGGCCAATCTCGGCGCGGGGATCATGGCCGTCCCCTTCTACTGGGCCAGCGGCGGCAACCCCTACTTCGCCCACAACGCCGTCGTGCTGCTCGCCTTCATTCTCTCGTTGACCGGCACGTACAGCCTGGTGCGCCATCTGACGGGCCACCCGGGCGGCGCCGCAGTCGCGGCGGTCGCGTACACGTTCTGCCCGTACATCTTCTCGCACATCCCGCACATCCAGTTGCTGATGCACGCGGGGATGCCCTACGCCCTGCTCGCGTTCCACCGGTTTACCGACCGGCAGACGGCCGGGCGCGCCGTAGTCCTCGCGCTGGCGCTCGCGGCACAGGCCCTCTCGTGCGGGTACTACGGCATCTTCGCGGGCCTGCTCGTCGGGTTTGGCGCGATCTTCTACGCGGCGTCGGGGCGCCGCTGGCGAGACTGGCGGTACTGGGCCGGCCTTGCCGCGGCCGCCGCCATCTCGGTGGCGATCGTCCTGCCCTTCTTCTGGCCGTATATCGAATTGCAGCGGGAGGCGGGCGCCGTGCGGTCTCTCGACGACTCCCGCCGATGGTCGGCCCTCTGGCGCTCCTACCTGGCCTCCGGGGCGCACGCGCACCGCTGGGCGCTGCCCTACCTCGGCTCCTGGGGCGAGGTGCTCTACCCCGGAACGGCCGCCGTGGTCCTCGGCCTCGGCGGCCTCGCCCTCTGGCGCCGCGTCGGGCGCGCCGTGGCGGCGAAGACCCACGTCTGGTTCTACGCCGGCGTGGCCGGCATCGCGTTCTGGGCCTCGTTCGGCCCCGACGCGGGGCTCTACGCCTGGCTGTACCGCCTGGTGCCCGTGTTTGCCTGGCTCCGCGCGCCGTCGCGGCTGGGACTCGTCGTGGTGCTGGCGCTGGCCGTGCTCGCGGGCTTCGCGATCTCCGCGCTCCTCGCACGCGCGCGCCGGCCCGCGCTCGTCTCGGCTGCGCTCGTCGGCCTGACGATGGCCGACGTGTGCGTGGTGCCTATGTTCCTCGTGGACGCCAGGCCGCTCTCGCCCGTCTACGACTCGCTGCGCAAGTGGCCCGGCGGGCCGGTCGTGGAGTTCCCGTTCTTCTACCAGCGGATGGACTTCTCGCGGCACTGCGAGTACATGCTCTACTCGACGTCCCACTGGAAGCCGCTCGTCAACGGCTACAGCGACTTCATCCCGCCCGAATTCCGGCGGATGGTCGTCCCGCTCAGCTCGTTTCCGAACGACGAGTCGTTCCAGATCCTGAAGCCGCTGCGGGCGCGGTACGTCGTGTTCCACTTCAATCTCTACGATCACCGCCAGGCCGCCGTGGTCAAGCAGCGGATCGAGGAGTTCCGCGAGTACCTGCGGCCCATCCGCATCGAGGACCAGGTGTGGCTCTACCAAATCGTCGGCTGGCCGCCGCCGCGCTAGCCGTCTGCCTGGCGCTGGCGGTCGTGCACACCTGGCCGCTCGCGACGGGTCCGGGACGGCTGTCGCGTCACGACAATGCCGATACGATGCTCAACGAGTGGATCGTGGCGTGGGTCGCCCACCAGGCGCCGCGCGCGCCGCTCCGGCTCTTCGACGCGAACATCTTCCACCCCGAGCCCCGGTCGCTGGCGTTCTCGGAGCACATGGCCGTGCAGGGCCTCATGGCCCTGCCGCTCGTCCGCCTCGGCGCGTCGCCCGTCCTCGCCTACAACCTGCTCCTGCTGGCCGGCCTGGCGCTCACGGCGTGGGCGATGTGGCTGATCGTCTGGCGGTGGACCGGCAGTTGGGCCGCCGGCGCGGTCGCGGGGTCGCTCGTCGCCTTCAACGCGCACACGCTCACGAGGCTTCCCCATCTGCAGGCGCTCCACGTCGAGTTCCTGCCGCTCGTGCTGCTGGCGCTGGACCGGCTGCTCGAACACCGGCGGACGCGCGACGCGGCCCTGCTGGGCGTGGCCGTAGCGCTGCAGTCGCTTACGTCGAACTACCTGATGGTGGCAACGGTCGTGGCGGTCGCGGCCGCGCTCGCCGTGCGGGCGGGCGAGATCGCCCGTCCCGCGCCTCGGAGAACGCTGGCGCTGCTCCTGCTCGCGACGGCCGCCGGCGCCCTGCTCGTCGCCCCGTTCCTCGTGCCGTACGCCGCCGCGCAGCGGGACCAGGGGTTGACCCGATCCCTCGACGAGGTGGCGCGCTACTCCTCGACGTGGCGGGACTACCTCTCGACGGCTGGCCGGTTCCACTACGCCTGGTGGAGCCACCGCTTCTTCGAGGGGTCCACGGCCCTCTTCCCTGGCGTGTGCGCGTCGCTGCTCTCACTGGTCGCTCTGTTCGCGTCGGCGGGCTGGCGTGACAAGAGAGTGCGGATGGCGGCGGCCATCGGCCTTGCCGGGGCGGCGCTGTCGTTCGGACCCGCCATGCCGGGGTACGCGGCCCTGTACGCCTGGCTGCCGCTGCTGCAGGGCGTGCGCGGCGCGGCCCGGTTCGGGTTCCTGGCCCTCGTGGCGGTCGCAGTGCTTGCGGGATTCGGCGTGGCCGCGCTTCGCGCGAGCGCCGGCGGCCGGCGATGGTGGCCCGCCGCGGCGGTGCTCCTGGTCCTGGCCGTCAACGCCGAGGCCTTGAGGGCCCCGCTGGTCTTCAGGCCCTTCACCGGCATCCCGCGGATCTACGCGTCACTCGGCGGCGCGTCTGTCGGCGCCGTCGTCGAGTTCCCGTTTGCGACGCCGGCCACGATCGTCCGCAACGCCACGTACGTCCTGAACTCGACGGCCCACTGGAAGCCGCTCGTGAACGGCTACAGCGGCTTCGTGCCGCGGAGCTACGCGGGCATCGCCGAGGCCCTGCGCGGCTTCCCGGACGACGAGTCGCGTGCCCGTCTCGGATCGCTCGGCGTCACGCATGTCGTCGTCCATACCAGCGCGTACGGCGCGCAGGCACCCGCCATGCTGACGGCCCTCGGATCGGCGCCCTGGCTGACTCTCGTGGCGTCGGAGGGCGACATCCGGGTCTACCGAGTCAACGCTTCTTGACGGCGGGAGGCTTCGCACCGGCGGGAGGCTTCTTGACGATAACGGGCCTGGGCTTCGAGGCAGCCGCCGCGCTCGCCTCGCGCCCGCCGTACAGCCTCCGGTAGTCCTCGGCCGTGCCCAGGATCCGCCGCACGTAGTTCTGGGTCTCCGGAAACGGGATGTCGTCGATGAACTCTTCGCGCGGAAGGTCCGGCCGCTCGCGCCGCCAGCGCACGACCCGGCTCTCGCCCGCGTTGTAGGCCGCGAGCGCCAGGTGGTCGCTCCCGAACCGCTTGACGAGATTCGCGAGGTACGCGGTCCCGATCCGGACGTTGATCTCGGGCACGGTGAGCTTCTGCCTCGAAAAGGCGCGGATGCCGAGGCGCCTCGCCCACTGCCGCCCGGTCGTCGGCATGATCTGCATGAGGCCGATCGCCCCTGCCGGCGACACGATGTCGCGCTGAAACGTGGACTCCTGCGCGACGAGGGCCGCCACGAGGTACGGATCGAGCTTGTGGAGGACCGCGTGCTTGCGGATGAGCGGCCAGTGGTCGAGGGGGAAGATGATCTCGAGCACGTCCCGGGGCATCGACGCGCCGCCGGCCGTGAGGAACTGCGGGTACGTCCGCCGCATCAGGTTGATCGCCGGGCGCAGGTCTCCGGTGCGGTTCAGCAGCCACGCCCGCGTCGCGGCGAGGACCGGCGACGACCCCCAGTTCCGCTCCGCGTACCGCACCTCGTCGAGCGCCTCGTCGTACATCTCGATCGCGATGAGCCAGCGGATGAGATCCGCCGTCGGCGGCGCCGGCGCGCCGGGTAGCGC
>CAZBIP010000015.1:0-4014 GCA_964491885.1 uncultured Vicinamibacterales bacterium | reverse complement strand
GGGCAACCGGGTGCCGTGCGATGCCAGGGCCTTCGCCGCGAGCCGGCCGAAGTACGAGCTGCCGTAGTCGGTCACGGCCAGCCGGAACCCCTCGTCTGCCCCGGCCCTGTCGCCCAGGCGCTCGCGCGCCTGCGCCGACCAGTAGAGCCAGGAGGGCCGGTAGTCCGAACGCGGGAACGTGACGGCGGCGCCTTCGAACACGTTCGCCGCCTCCGCGTACCGGCGCAGGCGAAATGCCCGCCACCCGACCTTCCACTGGGCCCGCGCCGTGTGGCGGCCCGACGGGAACCGCGATGCGAGTTCCCGGTAGACGGCGTCGGCCTGGTCGTCCTCGTCGTTGACCGTGTGCATCGACGCCAGGCTGTTGAGCGCGTCTTCCGCCCAGGAGCTCTCGGGGAACGCCTCGACAAGGGCCCTCGTCAGCGCGATGTACTCGTCTCGCCGGCCGGTGGCGCGGGCCGTCATCAAGTCGAAGTAGCGCGCCTCGGCCCGCCGCGACGCACCCTCGAGCCAGGGTTTCAGATCCTCCCGCACCTGCTTGTAGCGGCGCAGGAAGTAGTCGCACTCGGCGAGGCGCAGGCTCACCAATTCCGCGGCATCGCCATCGACCAGGCCGGCGACGCGCTCGAAGGACTCGCGGGCCGGTCCGTAGCGCCGCTCCTCAAACAGGCGTTCGCCGCGGGCCATTTCCCGAGCCAGGCGGGCGCTCCCCGGAACGAGAGGGGCCATCTCGGCGGCAGGCATCTCCCTCTCCGCGGCCTCTGCCGCCTCGGTTCCCGGCCACTCGTAGTAGAGCGCTTCGTATGCGCTGACCGCACGCGGCCCGTCACCGGCGCTCGAAGCGGCCCTGGCAAGGCGCAGCAGCACCTCGTCGGCGGCGTCGGGCTTCCCGGCCAGCAACTCGTCGTACAACGCCACGGCCGCCGCATGGTCGCCGAGCGTCGAGTGCACCTCGGCCAACTGCAGCGCGGCCGCCTCGGCCAGGTACCCCGGCGAGGCCGACGCGCGGAGCCCGGCGAAGGTCGCGCGGGCGGGTTCGTACCGCTCGAGGCCGAGTTCGGCCAGACCGGTCAGGTAGGCGGCGTACGGGGCGAGCGGGGTCGCCGCCAGCGCGGCAGGGCGCACGAACGGAAGGGCCTGGGCCGGCTTCTCGTCGCCGATGAGCGCCGCCGCCCGCGCCAGCGCTCTCGCTGCCGCCACGATATCGGACGACGCGGGCGTCCAGCCGGCCGGGGGAACCAGCCAATACTCGGTCAGGCCGGACGGCAGCGGCGGATGGACCGTCGCGACGGGCTTGGCGGTGAGCGGCGCGTGCTGGTCCGCCGGAACCCGGCCGGACCCGGTGGCCGCGGGGATCGACGATGCCGCGAGGACGAACGAGACGCCGAGGAGGACGCGGGGGAGGGCGCTCGGACTGCCGCTGCGCCTCACGCCGGCCCCAGCAGGGACTCGTCGCCGTTCGCCAGCGTGCGCACGAGTTCCTGCTCGAAGTAATTCGTGCGCGCCAGGATCGGCGGAGGCACGCGCTCGTCGTACAGGCGGCGCGCGCGATCGATCTCGGTGCGGAGCCGCTCGCGCAGAGTGCCGTCGCGGCGGCCGGCTGTGACCGCGGACTCGTGGTACAGCTTGATCTCCGACACCAGGAGGCGCGCGTACCGCTTCGCCGCATCGTCGTCGTCGTCGTGGCCGGCCTGGAAGGCCCTGGCCTGCGGCGTATAGCGCCGGGGCGTCGGCGTCGGGCGCAACGGCGCGGGAATGGACACCGGCTGCGTCACGCGGGCGACCGTGACGATTTCGAGGCAGCGCGCCGCGTGACGCGTGAGCAGCTCGACGCTCTCGGGCCACGCGCTTGGCACGTGGCGGTCCTTCGCCGACAGGTCGTCAGCGTAGAGCACGCCGACCGTGTCGCCGCCGACGCGAACGGGCACGGCGATGCCTGCGCTCGCCGACGGCAGCGCCCCGAAGGGCGAGGCCCCGGCGTCCGCCTCGGCGTCGGTCGTCGTGGCGACCGTGCCCGAACGCAGGGCGGTCGTCAGCAGCCCGGCCTGGTCGAGCGGCACGTCGAGTTCCCGCGGGTCCTCGTCGCGGCCGAAGCCCGCCGCGCGCCAGCCGGCCAGCTTGTTCCCGCGCACCATGAACACGGCCACGCGCGGGACTTCGCGGGCCGACGCCTCCACCAGGACGTCGAACACTTCCGTCAGGGACCGTGCGGCATCGAGCCGCCGCACCGCGTCCGTCAGGCGCTCGGTGGACGCCAGTTCCGCAGCCCGCTCGGAGGCCCGCGCATCGTCGACGGCCCGGCCCGACTCGACGGCGGCCTCGGCCTTCGCGGCCTCGAGCGTGCGAGCCAGGCTCGACTCGGCCTCCGCCTGCGCCGCCGCCAGGCGCTGATCCGCGTCGGCTCGCGCGGCCGCGAGCGCCGCGTCGGCGTCGGCCCGGGCGCGGGCGATCTCGGCATCGGTCTCGGCCCGCAACGCCGACATGGCGGCCTCGTGACGCTCGGTCAACGCCTCGCGCTCGGCGCGGGCCGACGCCTCGAGGCGCTCCCGCTCCTGCACCGCCTCCGTGCGGACCGTGACGAGCGAGGCCTCGTGGGCCGACACCAGTTCGGCGCGCGCGGAGGCCACGGCCGCCGCGAGCGCCGACGCCAGGGACGTATCGTGCTGTCCCGTCAGCTCCTGGCGCAGCGCGGCAAGCGCGGTCGTGTGGCGGCCCGCGAGTTCCGAACGGAGCCCTTCGAGGGCCGCCTCCCGATCGCCGTCGAGTTGCGCGCGGAGGCCCGCGAGGGCGGCTTCACGCTGGCTGTCGAGCTCAGCCCTGACCGCCGCGACCGCCGCCTCGCGCTCCTGCGTCAGCTCCACGCGCAGGTCGGACAACTCGGCGGCGTGGCGCGCCGCGAGTTCGTCGCGCACCGCCGCGAGGGCGGCGTCGTGGCGGCTGACGAGTTCCGACCGGATGGCCGTGGCGAGGGACTCGCGCTCCTCCGAGAACTGCGAGCGGAGGGCGGAGAGCTCCGCCTCGTGCCGGCCCGCGAGATCCGAGCGGAGCGACTCGACCGCCGACTGCACCTGGGCCTCGGCCTCCGACTTGAGCGCGGCGATGGCCGACTCGTGCTGACGTGTGAACCGCTCCTCCGCGGCGGCGACGGCGGCATCACGTTGCTCCGCGGCTTCCGTTCGCGCCATGGAGACCGCCAGCTCGCGCTGCTCGGTCGTCTCCGCGCGCAGGGCCTCGATCGCGGTCTCGTGTTCCCGCGCGGCCTGCGCACGCGCCGCAGCCTCGGCCTCGGCGACGGCCCGCGCGTGCTCGGCCGCAGCCGAATGGCCGACGTCGGCGGCGAGCGACTGCAGCCGCTCCTGGAACTGGCCCGACAGCTGAGCTGCGGCCGCCTCGATCGCGTGCTTGATCTGCTCCTCGAGAGTCATGCCTGTCGCCTCGCGCGGTGGGTTCCTTCGGCTGGCGGCATTATGCCACACGGGGCTGCCCGGGGCAGGCGGCGGGGATCACGGACGCCCCGGCTCGAGTCGCGGCGCGTGATAGAACCTCCTTTGACCGAACGGCGTGCGGCTCGTACAATGGGAGAGCTGGTCTGGTCGGCCGGGTGTCCGCCGGCTGACTTCTGCCCAATCGTGGGGGCGACATTGGCTTCGACGGAGGTGCTGGATCGAGGGATGCATGCCGAGCTCCGCTGACTCGTTAAACCGGTGGAAACAAACCTAACTGCGGACACGCAGCTCGCTCTCGCGGCTTAACTAACCGCGACGTCCACTTCGCCCGGGCCTGCACGGCGGAACTGGATGTCATCTTCGCAGGCTAGCTGAGGCGCGCGGTTCCGACGCGCAGCGGCGAATCGACCTCGGAGCTAGCGCCGGGCGGTTTCTGCCGCTCTCTCACGCCTGGCGCGAACCCACAAGAGCGGACACGCATGTAGAGTCCTTCGGCGACGCGCTTTCGGACGCGGGTTCGACTCCCGCCGCCTCCACCATTCGACTCGCCTGCAGCCATGGGCTCGCT
>CAZBIP010000014.1:27699-34013 GCA_964491885.1 uncultured Vicinamibacterales bacterium | reverse complement strand
GGCGGCCGCGCACCAGTTGGCGCGCATCGCGAGCCTGGAGCTGGCGGACCTCGACGTCCGCGTCAACATGGTGGCGCCGGACGCGGTGTTCTCGCACGGCGGCCGGCGCTCGGGGCTGTGGGCCGAGGTGGGACCGGACCGGATGAAGGCCCGCGGCCTGGACGAGGCCGGACTCGAGGAGTACTACCGGTCGCGGAACCTGCTCAAGGCCCGGATCACGGCGCGCCACGTGGCCAACGCCGTGCTGTACTTCGCGACGCGCCAGTCGCCGACGACCGGCGCCACGATTCCCGTGGACGGCGGGCTGCCGGACGCGACGCCGAGATAGGACAGAAGACAGAATTCAGAAGTCAGGAGTCAGAATTCTGCATTCTGACTCCTGACTCCTGACTCCTGATCTTCGATGAGGTAGCTGCCATGCGACTGGGCCTGAACATCGACCATATCGCGACGATCCGCGAAGCGCGGAAGGCGCGGGAGCCTGAGCCGGTCACGGCCGCGCTGATCGCCGAGCTGGCCGGCGCCGAGGGGATTACCGTGCACCTGCGCGGCGACCGCCGGCACATCCAGGACCGCGACGTCGAAGTGCTCCGCCGCGTGATTGCGACGAAGCTGAACATCGAGATGGCCGCGACGAACGAGATGATCGAGATCGCGTGCCGCGTCGGGCCGTACCAGGTGACGCTCGTCCCAGAGCGCCCGGACGAGGTGACGACGACCGGCGGGCT
Organism: uncultured Vicinamibacterales bacterium; assembly: GCA_964491885.1. Classification (GTDB taxonomy): domain Bacteria; phylum Acidobacteriota; class Vicinamibacteria; order Vicinamibacterales; family JAKQTR01; genus JAKQTR01. The sequence continues at coordinate 33,285 of CAZBIP010000014.1, read as the reverse complement.
GGACGTGGTGCAGCACGGCGGCGCCGTCCGGGACGCCGTCGATCGGTGCCGGGCCGCCGGGGTCCGCGTCAGCGTGTTCGTCGACGCCGTCGCCGGCCAGGTGGACGCGTCGAAGGCGGCCGGTGCCGATGCCATCGAGATCAACACCGGGCCGTACGCGGACGCGCCGGAGGCGCGGCGACCGGCCGAGCTCGCGCGCGTCGCGCTGGCGGCGGATCGCGCGGCCGGGCTGGGCCTCGAGGTGCTGGCCGGACACGGCCTGAACTACGTGAACGTCGCGCCCATCGTGCGGCTGACGCCGATCGTCGAGTTGAACATCGGTCACAGCATCATCGCGCGCGCGGCGCTCGTCGGGCTGGACCGCGCCGTGCGGGAGATGGTGGGGTTGTTGAGGGCATGAAGGAGCTTCGCGTGACGGACGCAGGGGCAGGGCGCCGGGGGCCGGGGGCCGGGGGCTGGGGTCTGGGGGCAGGGCGGGCGCGCCGTCTCGCTGCGGTTCTGATCACCGCATGCGTCACGCTGCTGTCGATGGCGCTGTCCGTGTCCGCGGCAGGGCCTCAGGCGGTCACGTTCGCCGCGCGCGACGGCGCGCAGATCTCGGGCGTGCTGCATCTTCCTGAGCGCCAACCCGCGCCAGGGGTCGTGCTCCTGCCCATGCTCGGCCGCACGCACCGCGACTGGGACCAGGCCGCTGCCAGGTTTGCCGACGCCGGGATTGCCGCGCTCGCCATCGACTTCCGCCACCTCGGCGCGGCCCTGCCGGACGGGTCCGCGGCGTCCGGGGGCGGGTACAGGGCGTTCGTGCTCGACGCCGACGCGGCGCGGGCCTACCTCTCGGCGCGGCCCGAGATCGACCCGGCGAGGATTGGCATGGCCGGCGGATCGCTCGGCGCCAACGTGGCCGTGCTGTCGGCCGGCGCCGATGCCTCGGTCCGCTCGCTCGCGCTGCTGTCGGTGAGCGGCGACTACCGCGGGCTGAAGATGGAGCAGGCGCTGACGAGCTTCGGGTCGCGTCCCGTCCTCCTCGTGGCGAGCAGCGAGGACGTGTACGCGCTGCGCTCCGCGCGGCAGGCGGTCACGATGGGAAGCGGCGCCCGCGAACTCCGCGTCATGGCGGGAGCCGGGCACGGCCTGGTCATGCTCGCCCGGGAACCGGACCTGGCGTCCGTGCTGGTGGACTGGTTCCTGCGCACGTTGCTATGATCGGGTCAATGAAGCCGGAATCCATCGTCGTCGGCGTGTCGGGCCTCGTGTTCGGGCTGCTGGTGGGCTGGGTCATCGGCACGCAGCAGGCGCCGGGCCCGTCTGCAGGCCTTGCCGCGGCGCCGTCGGCGCAGGCGGCCCCGTCCGGAATGCCGGCGGCGCGGCCGGCCCTGGACGAGGCCCAGGTCACGGCCCTGAAGAACATCGCCGCCGGGGACGCGGCGAACGTGCCGTCGCGCGTCCAGCTCGGCAACCTGTACTTCGACGCCGAGCGGTACCAGGACGCGATCCAGTGGTACGACGAGGCGCTCCGGCTGAATCCCCGTGACGTGGACGTCAGCACGGACCTCGCCGTCTGCTACTACTACACGAACCAGCCGGACCGTGCCGTCAGCCAGCTCGAAGCCTCGCTCCGCATCGACCCGAAGCACACCAAGACGCTGCTGAACCTCGGCATCGTGAGGTCGTTCGGCCAGCAGGATCTGGCCGGCGCGATGGCGGCGTGGCAGCAGGTGACGACCATCGCGCCCGACAGCGAAGAAGGCAAGGCGGCCCAGCGGCTGCTCGACAACCTGAAGTCCGCGCATCCCGGCGGGGCCATGCCCCCAGCCGGCACGCCCGTCGCGGCCGAAACGCCGAAACCGGCCGCGTCCGGCCGGTAACGGGCACGCGCATGCTCGCCCGATTCCTCATCTGGTTCCTGTTCATGGTCGTCGTCTGGCGTGCCGTCCGGGGGCTGCTGGCCGGCATCGTGCAGGGCGCGTCGGCCCCGCCGCCGGAGATCCGCGCGACGCCGGAGAAGGGCGAGCAGATGGTGCGGGACCCGGTCTGCGGCACCTTCGTGCTTCCGTCCCGGTCCCTGTCGATCAACGACCGGTCCGGCACGCACTACTTCTGCTCGGACGCGTGCCGCGCGAAGTACCGGTCGCGCTGAAGCCATGCCGAAGCCGGGCGTCCTCATCACGTGCCGCGTGCCGACGTCCGTGGTGGAGCGGCTCGAGGAACGCTGCGACGTCGAGAGCGTCCCGGGCCCGGGCGCGATGACGCCGGACGAGCTGAAGGCCCGCCTGCGGGGCAAGCAGGCGCTGATGTGCCTGCTGACCGACCGGGTGGACGAAGGCGTCCTCGACGCCGGCGCGGACCTGCGCATCGTGGCGAACATCGCCGTCGGCTACGACAACATCGACCTCGCCGCCGCGCGCGCCCGTGGCGTGGCGGTCACGAACACGCCGGACGTCCTCACCGAGGCGACTGCCGACCTGACGTGGGGCCTGATCCTGGCCGTCGCGCGCCGCATCCCCGAAGGCGAGCGGCTGCTGCGCCGGGGCGCGTGGACGGGCTGGGCGCTCGACTTCATGCTGGGCTCCGACCTCCGCGGCGGGCAGCTCGGGATCGTCGGGCTCGGCCGCATCGGCCGGGCCGTGGCCTCGAGGGCCGCGGCGTTCGGGATGCGGGTGGCGTACACCACGCTGGGCGACGACGCCGGCGCGTCGGCGTCGGCGGACCAGGCGTGGGCGAACCCGGGGCTGGACGATCTGCTGGCGACATCGGACGTCGTGTCGCTGCACGTGCCGCTCACGCCGGCGACGCGGCACCTGATCGACCGGCGTGCGATCCTCCGCATGAAGCGGCGCGCGTATCTGGTGAACACGTCGCGCGGGCCCGTGATCGACGAAGCGGCGCTCGCGTGGGCGCTCCGCGAGAGGCTCATCGCCGGCGCCGCGCTGGACGTCTACGAACGCGAGCCCCGCGTCGAACCCGCGTTGCTGGAACTCGAGAACGTCGTACTGGCGCCGCACCTCGGCAGCGCCACCGTCGAGACGCGGACGGCCATGGCCGACCTGGCGGCCAGGAACGTGCTGGCGGTGCTCTCGGGCGCGCCGCCCCTGACGCCGGTGCCGCCGGCATGACGCGCCCGGACGCGCGCGACGTCGCCTGGATCCTCCGGGCCCTCGGCCGCGAAATCCAGAAGCTCGATCTGCCCGTCGTCGAGCAGATCGCCGAGCAGCTGGACGACGACCCCTTTCAGATCCTCATCGCGACGCTGCTCTCGGCCCGCACCCAGGACGCCACCACCGAAGCCGCGTCGGGCCGGCTGTTCCGCCGGGCGCCAACCGCCCGCCGAATGGCCGCGCTTCCGGAGCGGGAGATCGCCGGCCTGATCTACCCGGTGAGCTTCTACCGGACCAAGGCCAGGCACGTGAAGGCCGCGTGCCGCACCCTGCTCGATCGCTTCGGCGGGCGCGTCCCCGCGACGATGGAGGAGCTGCTGACGCTGCCGGGGGTGGGGCGGAAGACGGCGAACCTGGTGCTCATCCTCGGCTTCGGGAGCCGGCGGAACATCTGCGTGGACACGCACGTGCACCGGATCGCGAACCGTCTCGGATGGGTGAAGACCAGGACGCCAGGCGAGACCGAGCAGGCGCTCTACGACTGCGTTCCCGAGCGGTGGTGGCCGCACGTCAACCTGTACCTGGTGACGTGGGGGCAGCACGTCTGCCGGCCGACGCACCCGCGCTGCGGCGGGTGCGCCGTCAAGGCGCGGTGCCCGCGCATCGGGGTGACGGCCATGGGGAAGCCCCGCCCGCCGCGCGCCTGACCGGGTTCTGGTGTATCATCCGGCCAGCCCCGCCGCGGGCGCGAGCCGACGGGCGTGGGCGGCCCGGCCGGGGGCCAAGAGGAGAACACGAGATGCGCAGACCGTCGTTCGCAGCCGTCGTCGTGACGGCGCTCGCCGTGTGGTTCGGCATCCAGGGGATCGGGTTCGCGCAGGCTCCCGCTGCGGGGCCGATCGTCGTCATCGATACGTCGAAGGGCGCCATCACCATCGAGTTGTACCCGTCCGAGGCGCCCAAGACCGTCGAGCACTTCCTCGCGCTCGTCAAGTCGAACTTCTACAACCGCCAGCACTTCCACCGGGCCGAGTCGTTCGTCATCCAGGTCGGGGATCCCGATTCGAAGGATCTCGCCAGGAAGGACACGTGGGGGCGGCGGGGCGCCGGGAAGCCGGTCGGCGTCGCGGAGATCAGCAAGAAGCTCACGCACAAGAAGGGCGCCGTCGGCATGGCCCACGCCGGGGACCCGGCCAAGGCTGACAGCCAGTTCTACATCACACGGCTGCCGAGGAAGATCCCCGAGGGCCGCTACGCGATCTTCGGGCAGGTGACGTCGGGCCTCGACGTCGTGGACAAGATCGAGGTGGGCGATCTCATCAGGCGCGTGTACGTGAAGTAGACCCGGTTCGCAGGGCGCGCAGAGCCAGCGGAAGACGAAAAAGGGGCGGACACGAGCGACGTGCCGCCCCGGCCGACCACCATCGCGCCATCAGCCTTCCTGCGGCTCTGCGTCCCCTGCGGTGTTCGTCCCGCCAGGCCAGCCGGCCTTCGCCCCAGCCGCACCCCGTCCTTCTGCGCGGTCATCCGCCCCGTCGAGCAGCGTCCAGCCTCCCGCGCGCGCGACGTACGGCTCGAGGAACGGGTACCGCTCGATCATCTCCCGTGAGTACTCGCCGGGGACCGGCTGCCCGAGCGCGTGGCGCAGGGACGCGGCGTTGGCCACCGCCTTCCCGGCGAAGTGGTTGTTCATGTAGACGTAGATCCGGTGGACCGTGTGCGCGACGCGCGCGACCGTGTCCGCGAAGCCCTCGATTTCGACGGGTGAGTAGAGATAGTCGTAGCGTTCGTCGGGGTGGTCGTGCGTCCACCACTTCGCGGCATTCCGGCCGTGGAGGCGCATGTAGTAGATCCCGGGGACGTTGGGCGCGAACGTCTGGCGGATCGAGAACCGGAACTTCGGCTCGTCGATCTGCACCCAGGCCGCGGCGTAGTCCTCGAGCAGGGCGAGCACCTCTCCCGCGCGGTCGCTCCAGCTCCGGTGCCGCAACTCCACGGCCAGCGCGTAGCCCGAGAACGCCTCGAGCAGCCACGCGAGGTAGTCCCGCGTGTCGGGGCCGTCGCGGAAACCGGGAGGGAACTGCGCGAGCAGGGCGCCCAGCTTTCCCGCGTTCGCGAGCGGATCCAGGGCGGTCTTGAAGGCGTCCGCGTCGGCGCGCGTCGCCAGCGGAACCGGGCTCTCGTCCGCCCCGGGCTCCCGCCCCGCGGCCTTGAGATACATCGCCGGGTGCGTGAACTTCTGGAAGAGCTTGACCGAGAAGTCGAAGTTCCCCGGCGTTCCGGCCGCCCACTTCGCGGTCACCGCTGGATCCGGCGGCCGGTAAAAGCTCGAGTTCACCTCCACGGTATCGAAGTGATCGGCGTAGTAGGCCAGGTCGCCCGGCTTCGCCTGGCGGCCTGACGAGCGGCTTCGGCGCGCCGGGTAGAAGACGCCGTTCCAGGTGCCCGGGCCCTCCGGATAGCTCCAGCCCGAGGTGCCGATTCGAATCTC
>CAZBIP010000014.1:18035-27599 GCA_964491885.1 uncultured Vicinamibacterales bacterium | reverse complement strand
GCATGCTGACGATCAGCGAGATCTTTCACTCCATCCAGGGCGAGTCCACCTACGCGGGCGCGCCGTGCGTGTTCGTGCGGCTCACGGGGTGCGACCTGCGCTGCGCGTGGTGCGACACGCCTTACGCGTTCACCGGCGGCCGCCGCATGGAGGTGGCCGATGCCGTCGCGGAGGTGGAGGCGTTCGGCTGCGCGCTCGTCGAGATCACGGGAGGGGAGCCCCTGCTGCAGCCGGACGTCTACCCCTTGATGGCCGCGCTCGGCGGGCGGGGCCTGACGGTGCTCCTGGAAACCGGCGGACACGTCAGCATCGAACGCGTGCCGCCAGGCGTCGTGAAAGTCCTCGACGTGAAGTGCCCGGCGAGCGGCGAGTCGGCGAAGAACCACTGGCCGAATCTCGATCGGCTCGGTCCTGCGGACCAGGTGAAGTTCGTCGTGTCCGATCGGGCCGACTACGAGTTCGCGAAGCACGTCACGGCGCGGCACGCGCTGGACACGCGATGCGCGGCGGTCCTCTTCTCTCCCGTGCACGGCGTCCTGGCGCCTGGCGAACTGGCGGCTTGGATCCTGGCGGACCGGCTGCCGGTCCGGCTTCAGCTGCAGGTCCACAAGTTCATCTGGGGGGCCCATGCCCGCGGCGTCTGACGCCACGCTCGCGGCGCCGCCTCGGCCTGCCGTCGTGCTCCTCAGCGGAGGCCTCGATTCGTACACGGCCGCGGCGATGGCGCGGGCGGACGGCTTCGCGCTCTACGCTCTTACGGCCGCGTACGGCCAGCGGCACGCCGTCGAGCTGGAGGCGGCCCGCCGGGTGGCCCGTGCCCTGGGCGTCGCCCGCCACGTCGAGCTGCCGATCGATCTGGCCGCGTTCGGCGGGTCCGCGCTCACCGGCGCCGGCGAGGTGCCGAAGGACCGCGCGATGGACGGCGGCGGTATTCCGCCGACCTACGTGCCGGCGCGCAACACGGTGCTCCTGTCACTCGCCCTGGCGTGGGCCGAGAGCCTTGGCGCGCGCGACATCGTGATCGGCGTCAACGCCGTGGACTACTCGGGGTACCCTGACTGCCGGCCGGAGTTCCTGCGCGGGTTCGAGTCGCTGGCGGCGCTGGCGACGAAGGCCGGCGTGGAGGGCGGACGGTTTCGCGTGCACGCCCCGCTCGCGATGCTGTCGAAGGCCGACATCATCCGCCGCGGCCTCGCGCTCGGCCTGGACTACGGCCTCACCCACAGCTGCTACGACCCCCGTCCGGACGGGAGGCCGTGCCAGCGCTGCGACAGCTGCCGGCTTCGGGCCAAGGGGTTCACCGAGGCGGGCGCGCGCGATCCGCTGCTCGATCGGCCCTGACGCGCCCCCCGGGGCAGAGGGAAGGACGACCGTGACCGAACGCCTCTACTACACCGACCCGGCGTGCGTCGAGTTCGACGCCACCGTCGTGTCTTCGGCCGACTCCGGCGGGCGCGCGCTCGTCGTCCTCGATCGCACCGCCTTCTATCCCACGTCCGGGGGGCAGCCCAACGACACCGGGTGGCTGGGCGACGTTCCGGTCACCGACGTCGTCGAACTGGACGGCGAGGTGATCGGCCACGTGGCCGGTTCGCCCATCGCCGAAGGCGCGCGGGTGCACGGGCGCATCGACCGGGAGCGCCGCGTCGATCACATGCAGCAGCACACGGGGCAGCACCTCCTGTCGGCGGCGTTCGACCGCCTGCACCGGGCGCGCACCGTCGGCTTTCACCTCGGGGCGGTGCTGTCGACGGTCGATCTGGACAAGGTGCTCGACGCGGCCGCGCTGGCCTCCGCCGAGGCAGAGGCCAACCGCGTCGTCTGGGAGGACCGTCCGGTCCGCATCCTGAGCGCGTCGCCCGGCGAGGCCGCCGAGTTGCACCTGCGGAAGGAGCCGGCCAGGAGCGGCACGCTTCGCGTGATCGACGTCGAGGGGTTCGACCGGTCAGCCTGCGGAGGGACCCACGTCGCGCGCACCGGCGAGGTTGGCGTGATCGCGCTGCGATCGTGGGAAAAGTTCCGCGGCGGGATGCGCGTGGAGTTCGTGTGCGGGGGGCGGGCGCTCAGGGAGTTCCGTCTCCTGCGCGACGCGATGGCGGGAAGCCTCCGGCGGCTGTCGGTGGCCCCGCAGGATCTGCCTTCGGCGATCGAGAGCGCGCAGGCCGAGAACAAGGATCTGCGCCGCGCCATCCGCGGCCTGACCGAGCGCTTGGCCGTTCACGAGGCGGCCGGCCTCGTGCGGCGCGCGCGGGCCGTCGGCGCCGCGCGGGTGATCGTCGAGGCGCTCGACGGATGGGATCAGTCCGGGCTGAAGGCGCTGGCGGCGGCCGCCGCCAGCGGGCCGGGTGTCGTCGCGGCCCTGCTCTCGACGGGGGGCGACACGGCCGTGGCCGTCGTCGCGTGCGCGCCCGACTCCGGCGTGAACGCGTCGGCGGCGCTCGCGTCGCTCGTCGCGCGGTTCGGCGGCAAGGGCGGCGGGAAGCCCGACCTCGCGCAGGGCGGCGGGATGAGCGGCGACCGCCAGGCCATGATCGCGGCGCTCGAAGAGGCTATCGGGGCGTCGCTTCGGCCCGCACCTTGATGGCGCGCAGCCACATCAGGTGCATGAGCCGGCTGCCGGGCGTGATGACCGTCCAGTAGCGGGAGAAGGCGTCGCGCGACGCGGCGTCGGTGGCGCGCACGCGGGTCTCGGCGCTCAGCGAGCACCAGCCGGGCCCTTGCGGGTCGATGACGAAGCTCATCACCGCCTTCGCGAATCCAGGCTGCACGAGGGCCTTGAAGGCCTCGGGGGTCGGCGCGGCCGCCAGGCGGACTCCCCTCGGGGCCACCACCACCGTGCCCAGCACGAGTTCCCGTCCGGGCTCGGCGGCCAGCCGCAGAAACGTCGTCCGCGTCGCCACGTCCACCAGGGGGTCGTGGTCACTGGGGTTCAACACGCTCTCGGGGCCGCTGACGCCGCCGCGGCGGATCCACGCGAGTCCGCGGTAGAGGGGCACCTCGGCCGCGGTGACCGCGGAAATCGCCTCGTACACGCGCTCCGCGGAGGCGCGGACGGGGATCGACTCGCGTTCGGAGAACTGGTAGATGGGAGCGAACTCGTCCAGCCTCGTGGCCGGAGCCGTCACGTAGTTCGCGAGCGCAGGCCGGTCGAGCACGTGGGACGCGCCCGCGGCCCCGGCGACGAGCACGACGAGCGCCATCGCGCGGCTGCGGATGCCGAGCCGCCTCAGCGGGCGGACGATCGATGCCGCGCCCGCCAGGGCGGCCGCGACGAAGAAGTACAGCGCTGCGGAAGCCGCCATCGGTGCCGCACGCCCGTCAGCGGCGGAACTCCGCCAGCCGGACCACGGCCCGATCGATGGCGGCGGTCGCCTCCGACGGCGGGACGTTGAAGTTGTTGACGATCATCGAGAAGGCCAGCGGCTCGCCGTCCGCCGACGTGACGAACCCGGAGAGGGACCTCGTGTTCGCGATCGATCCGGTCTTGGCGCGGGCGTTGCCCTCGGCCTTCGTGCCCTTCATGCGTCCCGCCAGCGTGCCGTCCACGCCCGCCACCGGGAGGGCGGCCGTGAACGCGTCGCGGTGGCGCGCGTCGCGATGCATCCGCGTGAGGATGGCGACGAGCATGTCGGCGTTGAGGTAGTTGTAGCGCGACAGCCCCGAGCCGTCGGCCTGGATGTAGCGGTCCGGCGCGATTCCCCAGCCCTGCAGCACCGCCTCGACCGCCTTCCGCCCCGCTCGCGCGGTGGCCGGCCCGCCATCGGCCGTCCGGCCGAGCGCCTTCAGCAGCGTGTCGGCGTAGAGGTTCTGACTCACTTTCAGCAACACCCGGCCGATCTCCGCGAGCGGCGGCGAGACGTGCGTGACGAGCGTCGCTGCCGACGACAGGTCCGGCGGGGCCGCGAGCGCGTCGGCGTCGGCCGCCTCGCCCGATACGGCAATGCCGCGGCCGAGGAGCGCCTGGCGCAGCGCGCGGGCCAGGAACTCGGTCGGATTGTCCACCGACACGGTCTGCGACGCGTCCGCCTTCCCGATCGGCACCGACCCGGTCACGCCGAGCCTCGTACTCCCGGGAAGCCGCCGCACGTCGATGTCGAGCGGCCCGTCCCGATCCACGGTCTTCAGCGACGGCTCGATCTGCAAGCCGCTGCCCTCGGGCTGCGCCGCGACCGCCACCGGGTCACCCACAGCGGTCCCCGGCGTAAACGTCAGCCTCACGGAGTTCTCGCTGTACCCGAGTCCTCCGGCCGGCGTCGAGTAGCCGTAAGCCAGGTCGTCCCACGCCCAGCCCGGCCCGAGGCCCTCGTCCTCGAACGCGTCGTCGTTGCCGACGATCCGGCCGTTGATCGCGGTGATGCCCGCCGCGCGGATCGCGTCCGCCCATCGATCGACGATGGCCGGGCCCGCCGCCGTCGGCCGGCCCCCGATCGTCGGGTCTCCGCTGCCGACGATCACGAGATCGCCCTTCAGCACGCCGCCTTCGATCGGCCCGGCTGCGACGAGCGTGGTCGTGAAGGCGTAGTCCCAGCCGAGGCGCTCGGCGGCGGCCGCCACCGTGACGACCTTCATGTTCGAGGCGGGCATCAGGAACGTGCGCGGGTTGAGCGCGTACAGCGTCTCGTTCGTCTTCAGCGACCGGACGAGGACGCCGCACACGGCGTCCTGCAGCGCCGGCACGCGAAATGCCGACGCCAGGTCGGCTCGCAGGGCCTTCACGCCGCGCTTCGGCTCGGGCGGCGTCCGAGGCGTGACAGCGGGCGCCGGGCGCGCGGCACATCCGGCGGCGAGGCCGGCGGCAAGGCACGCGGCAGCGAGGCCTCGCGTCACTTCACGGCGTCCAGGGCCTTCAGGGCCTCGTCGAACCTGGCCGTGTCGACCTTCGCCCCGCCCGGCTCGCCCTCGCGCACGGCGAAGACGTCGGTTCCCACCTTGCCGAAGACGACACGCTCGGTCTTCTTCCCGTCGTCGAACGCCGCGGTCACCACCGCCGCGGGCGACTCGGCCCCGGTCTTCGTCGCGGCATCGACGTAGCGTTCGACGGACAGCCCCGAGAGGGCGCCGAGCAGCGCCTCCACGTCGGCCGTGCCCACGTCCTTCGCGGGCTGGAGCCGGCGCCACTTCGTCGTGCCGTCCTCGGCGGTGGTCTTCTCGAACGCCACCGTGGACGGGCCCCGGGCCACTTCGAGGCGGGTCGCCGTGTAGGAGCGGAACTCGAACACGTCCCGCGGGCGGAACTCGTCGGCCTTCTTCTTGAACTCGTCGAGGATGCCCGGATCGATCGTCACCACCATGCGCTTCGCCAGGTCGCGCGCGTAGCGGCTGCCGGCGCCGTCCTCCTTGCCGACGACGATCACGGCCCGCGCGCTCCCCGCACCGACCGTCGCCGTCGCGGCCGGCTTGTCGAGGCCGTACGCAGGCAGGTCGCGGTCGGCGACGTCCTGCGCGGTGATGGCCTTCATGGCGAGCGTCTGGAGGCGGCCGATGACGCCCTCGACCTGCAGCTGGTCGAGGCGCACGGTGTCGGATCCCTCGAGGACCCATCGCCCGGGCTTCTTGGAGAAGGTGAGACGCTGTTCCGGCGAGGCGAGTTCGAGGGCGTCCACCTGGTCGCGGGGGAAGGACAGGATGGTCTTGTCCCGGAGCGCGAACGCGGTCTTGTCGAACGTGCTCTCGAGGAACGACGAGACGAGGAACACGCGGTTCGACGCCGCGAGCTTGGCGTAAATCTCGCCGCCCGTGGCGTTCCGATCGCCGAGGAGCAGGCGCTCGTCGGCTGCCGCGCCGGCCTTCCGGAATCCCACCTCGACGCGGGGCGGGGCGAGGCCGAACTGCGCCAGGTCGGCGGCGTTCTCGTCCACCACGCGCTGGACCTCCATCGAGGCGAGATTGGTGACGAGGCCCGTCGCCTCGCCCTCGTCCGCCTTGGCCTCGACGGGTTCGGCCAGGCTCCAGGCGCCGTCGGTCTTTCTGAGGACGGAGCGCTCGCCCGAGGCGGCCTTGATCTCGATCCGCTCGACCTTGTCCGCCTCGACGCTGAAGACCTTCTGCTTCTGCTCCGCCTGGTCGGCCGCCGGCTTCTTCATCTCGACGAAGTAGATGTAGCCGAGCAGCCCCAGCAGGACGAGGAGCAGGACGAACGTCGATCGGAAGCCGCGCATCACCGCCTCCGCCACCAGGTGAAGATGCCGAGCGCGAAGATGGCCGCCGGCAGGACGAGCAGCCCGAACCACCCGATCCGGCGCGCCTGGTCGTTCGTCAGGGTGAGGCGGCTGTCCCCCGGCTCCCTCGGCCGGATCGCGATCAGGTTCTCCTGCTGGGTCAGCCATCCCACCGCGTTCATGAAGAAGTCGCGGTTGCCCGCGATGTTGACGGCCACGTTCGCGGCGAAGTCGGAGTCGCCCATGACCACGACACGGGTCTCCGGGGCCTTCGCGTCCGCGCCGGCGTTCTCGGGGAGGGTTCCGGTCCGGGTCGCCGCCGCCCCCACGCCGATGGGACCGGGGCGGTCGCCCATCGCCTCGTCGAGCTTCGGGCCGTCCTTGGCGGCGACGCTGTCGACGTCGGTCTCGGCCCAGCTCCGCTGGCCTGTCTCGACGATGGACTGCGCGGCGGCGCCGTCAGCGCCGGCCGGCGGCGTGGACACCGACCGGGCGAGCGGAAAGGCCGTCAGCGTGTCGAACCGCTCGGTGATCGGGTGTCCCGGGTACGACACGGCGACCGGCGTGTCCCAGCTGGACCCGATCAGCTGGCCGAGGCCGCTCGCGTCCACGACGACGTCGCGGCCGAGCTGGACGCCCCAGTCCCGGGCGAGGCCCTCGATGAGCGGCATCGCCGCCGACTTCGACGAGTCGGGCGGGTCCACGAGCAGGAAGAGCTTGCCGCCCTTGTCGAGGTACGCCTTGACGGCCGCGGCCTCCGTCTCGAGGAGGTCGGAGGTCGGGCCCGCGACGACCAGCGCCGTGGCGTCGCCCGGCACCGCGCCCTCCTGGGCGAGCGCCACGCGGCTCACGCCGTAGTTCTCGCGCTCGAGCGCGCTCTTGATCGTGCCGTACCCGCCCCGCTCCGAGCTGTTGGGGTCGCGCTCCCCGTGGCCCTGGGTGAAGTAGACGGTCTTCTTCTCGCCGCTGACGACCTTGATGATGCCGTTCGTCAGGTCCTGCTCCGACTCGCCGACGACACGCTCGGTGCGGCCCTTGTACTCGAACACCACGGTGCCGTACGACTGCACGCCGTACTGGCGCGCGAGGGTCGGCTTGAGGTCGGGGTCGACGTACTCGACCGACACGCGGTTCGACACGCCGGCGTACTCGGCCAGCCGGTCCTTGAACCGCTGCATCTCCTGGCTCTTCTCGAAGACGTGCACCTGCAGCGGCGCGTCGAGCTTGCGGAGGACGGTGGCGGTCTGATCCGCGAGGGTGAACTGCCCGGTCTTCGTGAGGTCCCAGCGTTTGACCTGCCGCGTGCCGAGCCAGTTGATCGCGACGAGGATCCCCAGGACGATGAGGATGCTCACCGCGGTGAGGGTGCCGAGGCGCGTCTGGCGCTTGCGGAACGCGCCGACGATGTCGCGCCACTGGGTCAGCGTGTAGCCGAGCACGCAGACGAGGCCCGCCCACGCGCCCCAGTACGCGACGCGATCCCACTCGGGCTTGAGGAAGCGGACCGCGACGGCCGCGAACACGAGGGCCGTGCCGATCCAGCCGATGATGCCGCCGATGCTCTTGACCATCATCCCCGCCACCGCTCGCTGTCGACCGACTTGGCGGTCAGGAACAGGCCGAACGTGATGAAGCTCAGGTAGTAGACGAGGTGCGTCGTGTCGACGACACCCTTGGCGAAATCGTCGAAGTGCCGCACGACGGAGAGGTAGTTGACGATCCGCTCGCCGGCGGGCCCCAGGAACGATCCGATCCAGTCGATCACCCAGAGCAGCAGGAACACGCCGAACGTGAGCATGCCGGCGACGATCTGGTTGCGCGTGAAGCTCGAGATGAGCATGCCGACCGAGATGAAGCTGGCCCCGAGCAGCAGCAGCCCCAGGTAGCCCGCGGCGATGGGCTTCCACTCGGGGGTGCCGAAGGCGAACAGCACGCCCACGTAGACGAGCGTGACGGCGAGCATGGCCGCGTAGAGCGCCAGCGCGCCCAGGAACTTGCCGAGGATGATCTGCAGGTCCGTGAGCGGCGACGTCAGCAGCAGCTCCATCGTGCCCGAGCGCTTCTCCTCGGCGTACGTCCGCATCGTGATCATCGGCAGGACGAAGAGCAGCACGACGGTCACGTTGAGCAGCAGCGGGCGCACGAACTGCTGGTTGATGCTCATCGGCGACGCCGTCATGCCCATCCCGCCCAGCATGCCCTGGCGCACGAACCAGTCGAGGATGGCCACGTAGAAGTAGCCGAAGAGCAGCGTGAAGAAGCCGATCACGACGTACGCGATCGGCGACGAGAAGTAGGCCCGGATTTCCTTCTGGGCGATGGCGAGCACGTTGTTCATGCCGTGGCCCCCTCCGCCGGCGCGGACCCGCCGCCCGGCTCCTCCGTCGTCACCTGGAGGAAGACCTCCTCGAGGCTCATGCGCAGCGGCCGGAGTTCGAGCAGGCCCAGGCCGCGATCCACGACCGCGCGGGCCAGGCCGCGGCGGACGTCCCCGCCCCGCGCGCTCTCGACCTCGTACCCGATTGCCGAACCGTGGCGATCGGCGACCGCCACGCGCGTCACGCCCGGCACGCCCCGCAGGTCCGCCTCGGCGTCGCCCCCGTCCACCAGCACGTACATCGTCGTCGCGCCGTGCAGCCGGGCAATCAGCGCCTCGGGAGAGTCCACCGCCACCAGTTTGCCCTTGTTGATGATGACCACGCGCTGGCAGGTCTGGGCGACCTCCGGCAGGATGTGCGTGCTCAGGACAATGGTGTGGCTGCCGGCCAGTTCGTGAATGAGCTGGCGGGTCTCGATGATCTGCTTCGGGTCGAGGCCCGCCGTCGGCTCGTCGAGCACGAGCACGTCGGGATCGTGCAGCAGGGCCTGCGCCAGCCCGACGCGCTGGCGGTAGCCCTTCGAGAGCTTGCGGCAGTGGAGGCCCTTCACGTCGGTGATCCACGTGCGGGCCATCACGCGGTCGATGCGCGCGCGCCGCTCTTTGGCCGGAACACCCTTGATGCGCGCCACGAACGACAGGTACTCGTGGACGGTCATCTCGGGATAGAGCGGCGGCAGCTCAGGCAGGTAGCCGGTCCGCCGCTTGGCCTCGATGGGCTGGTCGAACGTGTCGAACCCGGCGACGCGGACGCGGCCCTCGGACGGCGGCATGTAGCCGGTGATGACGCGCATCGTCGTCGTCTTGCCGGCCCCGTTCGGGCCGAGGAAGCCGAGGATCTCGCCGCGCTCGACCTGGAACGACAGGTCGTCGACGGCCGTGACGCGCCCGTAGCGTTTCGTGAGGTGCTGGACCTCGATCACTGCGTTCTCCAGAAGAATGGTGGTCACGGGCAGGCGCGCCGCCCCCGCTGGTCGGGGGTCCGGCAGACTCCTGGCGCGCCTGACAAGACGCCAGTTTTCGATGGTA
>CAZBIP010000014.1:16634-17935 GCA_964491885.1 uncultured Vicinamibacterales bacterium | reverse complement strand
TCCACCCGGATCTTGCGCCCGCCGACCTCCACCACGTCGCCCAGCCGCGGGCGCCGGCCGATGCGGCCGAGGACGAAGCCGCCAATCGTGTCGTACAGGTCTTCGTCGATGCCGAGGGCGAACTGCACGTTCACGTCGGTCGTGAGCGCCAGGCCGTCGATCATGGCCGACCCGTCCGTGAGGACCGAGATCGACGGCGTGCCGCCGCCGTCCGCCGGGCCGATCTCGCCCACGATGCGCTCCATCAGGCGCTCGAACGTCACCATGCCCGCCGTGCCGCCGTACTCGTCGATGACGATGGCCAGAGGCGTCCGCCGCTTGCGCATCTCGGTGAGCAGGTCGTCGGCCTTGAGGGTCTCCGGCACGGTCAGCGCGTCCTCGAGCAACGGCGTCAGGTCGGCCGCGTCCCCGGGCGCCGTGACGACGGCCAGCAGGTCGCGCATCCGGACCTGGCCGAGCACGTCGTCGAGGTGCGCCCCATAGACGGGGACGACGAGCTGCATCACCCGTCCCAGCCGCTCGAGGAGTTCGCGTTTCGGGCCGCGCACCGGGAGGCCGATCATCTCGGTTCGGGGCAGCATCACCTGGCCCGCGGTCAGGTCGCCGAACCCGAAGACGCGGTGCAGCATCTGCTCCTCTTCCTCTTCGAGCACGCCGGCCTCCTGGCTGGCCGTCACGAGCATCTTCAGCTCCTCCTCGGAGTGGACCATCGAGCTGCCGCTCGGCGGCTTCAGGCCCAGCAGGCGGACGACGGCCCGGCCGGTCCCGTTGAGCGCGGTGATGAAGGGCCAGAACACCCGCATGAAGATCTCGGTCGGCCGGCCGACGACGAGGGCGGTGCGCTCGGCGTACTGCAGGGCGACGGTCTTCGGCGCCAGCTCGCCGAGCACGATGTGGAGCGTGGTGATGGTGGCGAAGGCGACGGCGACGGCGATGGAATGCGCCGTCGGCGCGCGCAGCGCCACCGGGAGCCTCCCGAGCAGCGGCTCGATCACGGACGCGATGGCGGGCTCGCCGATCCACCCGAGGCCGAGGCTGGACATCGTGATCGCGAGTTGCGTGGCCGCGATGTAGCTGTCCGGCTCGGAGATGGCGCGCCGGACCGGGCGGGCGAGGCGGCTGCCCTCGGCGATGAGCTGATCGATGCGCGTCTTGCGCACCGTGACCAGGGCGAACTCGGCGGCCACGAAGAACCCGTTGGCAAACACGAGGGCCAGAACGGCCGCCAGGCGGAACGCGACCTCGCCCGGGGTGAACACCGTCTGTTCCATCACCTGCCTCCGGGGGGAACTGTACTACGG
>CAZBIP010000014.1:7875-16534 GCA_964491885.1 uncultured Vicinamibacterales bacterium | reverse complement strand
TCGACGGCCGACTGGTCGGCGGCGTCGATCCGCTCGAACTGCATGCCCATCCCGACGCGCCGGTCGCTCCAGGCGACAGACGTGTCGGCGTCCACGTCGCGCTTCGCGTTCGGCAGGCGGAAGCGGACGCGCGCGCGGGTCGACGTGTCGAGCGGGCTCATCGTGCGGATCGCGAGACCGCCGCGGCTGAGGTTCAGTGTGACAGCGGCGGCGATGGTGTTCCCGAACCGGTAGGCGACGGGGATGCCGAGCGTGACGCGCGGCCCGGTCCGGCGGTTGAAGTTGTCCGGGAAGAGGTGAGGCGCCAGCGAGGGCAGGATCTGCGGCGACGGGCTGTACTCGTTCACGTAGCCGGAGATGCCCAGGTTGGCCAGGTCGCGGACCTCGGACGCGCCGCTGATCGTCCCGCTGAAGACGAGGATCGGCAGCCGCCCGCCGTCGAGCTTGCGGATGGAGCGGACGAGGTCCACGCCGCCCGCGTGGGGCAGCCTGAGATCGACGACCACGAGGTCGAGTTCCGGCAGGTCGG
The DNA here is from genome assembly GCA_964491885.1 of uncultured Vicinamibacterales bacterium. Classification (GTDB taxonomy): domain Bacteria; phylum Acidobacteriota; class Vicinamibacteria; order Vicinamibacterales; family JAKQTR01; genus JAKQTR01. Next base: position 16,005 of record CAZBIP010000014.1, on the reverse strand, counting down.
CCCTGACGCGCGCCAGCAGCTCGGCGGCGCTGCGGACGGTCAGCGCCCGGTGACCGGCGTGCTCGATCGCGGCCTTGAACCGGTCCCGGACGAACGGGGTATCATCGGCGATGACGACGGTCTTGTGCGCGGCTCCCGTCAGGGTCATTCTGTGCAAGTGTATCGGACGGGCCGGGGCGGGACGATAGGGGGGCGCCGGGTTCGTTGCAGCCCGGGGACCTTGCCGCTATAATCCGGGCTCCTGTCGCGACAACCGCAGGCGGGTCAGCAGTTGCGCCGATGCGGCGGGGCCGCGACCCCAGGAGTCCGCGGCCCGTCCGCGCCCGGCCCGGTGAGGAGGCGGTATGGCGATCTGCCCTGAGTGCGAGTTCGAGATCGACGTCGACGAGTACGACGTCGATCGCGGTGACACCCTCGAGTGCGACAACTGCGGCGTCACGCTGGAGATCGTCGGCCTCAATCCCATCGAGTTGGAGGTCGCCTCGGACGACGAGGACGAGGAGGACGACGAGGACGACCTCGACGAAGACGAGGAAGAGACCGACGAGGACGACGAGTGACCGGATCGGCTGCCCAGGGTCTGCCGGCGCCTGACGAGCGCCTGCTGCTCGAGAAGGAGGCCGGGCTGCGCGCGGCGCTGGCCGCCTGCGGGTCGGTGGTCGTGGCGTACAGCGGCGGCACCGACAGCGCCTACCTCGCCTGGGTGGCCACCGCCGTCCTTGGCGACCGGGCGCTCTCGGTGACGGCCGAAAGCGCCAGCCTGCCCGCTCGCCACCGCGACCGTGCCCTCCGGCTGGCCAGGGACTTCTCGCTGCGCCACGAGTTCGTGACCACCCGCGAGATGGAGAGCCCGGAGTACACGGCCAACGAGCCCGACCGCTGCTACCACTGCAAGCGGGAGTTGTTCACGCGTTTGACCGCGCTCGCCGCGGAGCGCGGGATCGCCGTGGTGGCCGATGGGGCGAACGCCGACGACCGCGGCGACTACCGGCCCGGGCGCCAGGCCGCGCGCGAACTGGGGGTGCGCAGCCCGCTGGACGAGGCCGGCCTGACCAAGGCGGAGATTCGCGAGCTCTCGCGCCGTGCCGGCCTGCCGACGTGGGACGAGCCGGCGTCGGCGTGCTTGTCGTCTCGAATCCCCTACCATTCGGCGGTGACGCCGGAGAAGCTGGCGGCCATCGAGCGCGCCGAGGACGTCCTGATTGGCCTGGGCTTCCGGCAGTGCCGCGTCCGCCACCACGGCGACGTGGCGCGCGTCGAGCTCGGGCCCGACGAGATGGCGCGGGCGCTGGAGCCCGTGGCGCGCGAGACGATCCTGCGCGAGCTGAAGGCCCTCGGCTTCCGGTACGTCACGCTCGATCTGCAGGGCTACAGGACCGGAAGCCTGAACGAAGGCGTCCGCCTGCAACCGGTCTGAGGCGCCAGGTGATCGACCGGCTCGCTCCAGTCCGCAGGGGCACCCGGGCGTGGTGGATCGCGGCCGCGCTGGCGGTCTTCTTCCTCTTCGGCCACCTGCCGTTCCTCGCCTCGTCGCTCGAGGACGTCGACTCGGTGAACTTCGCCCTCGGCCTGCGCGATTTCGATCCCGCCCGCCACCGGCCGCACCCGCCGGGCTACCCGATCTACATGACGCTGGCGAAGGGCGCCGACGTCTTCCTGAGCGAGCCGCACGCGCTGGCGATCTGGGGCGCGCTGTTCGGCGCGCTGTCCGCGTTCGCGCTGCTGCGGCTGTTCGGGGCCCTCGAAGCGCTCGACGCTCCGCCGCAGGCTCCGGCGGACCGCGTCAGCCCGGGGCGCTTCGGCGAGTGGATCGGGCTGCCGGCCGTCGCGACGGCCATGGCGCTGCTGGGGCCGCTCGCGTGGCTGACCGCGTCGCGCCCGATGAGCGACACGGCGGGACTCGCGGTGTCGCTCGCTGCGCAGGCGATCCTGGTGACGGCGATGATCAGGCGCCGCGACGCCCTCGCCGGCGGCGCCGGGACGTTCGATGCCTCGGCGTCGGCCTCGTCCGGGCGCCTGCTGCTCATCGGTGCCCTCGTGTCGGCCCTGGCCTTCGGCTTCCGATCGCAGGGCGCGTGGCTGACGGTGCCGCTCCTCGCGCTCGCCGTCTTCGACCGCGCAGGCCGCGGCGCCGGGGCCGCGCTCGTCGGGAGCACGGTATGGTTCGCCGCCGGGACGCTCCTGTGGCTCGTGCCGCTCGCCGTGGCCAGCGGCGGGCCCGACGCGTACTACGTGGCGCTCACCGGGCAGGCCGGCGAGGACTGGACGGGCGTGGATCTGCTCGGCACGAACTTCACGGCGCGCCGTCTGGCGTTTTCGCTCTACGACACGTTCATCCGGCACTGGGCTGGCGTCGGCTGGCTGATGGCCGCGGCGGCGGCCCTCGGCGGCGTCGTCCTGCTGCGCCGCGGGCGCCGCGCGCTCGCGGTGCTCGTCGCCGCCTACGTGCCGTACGCCGTCTTCCACCTGGCGTTCCAGGAGACGTTCACGACGCGGTACGCGCTGCCGCTCGTGCCGCCGGTCGCCTACCTGGCCGCGCGCGGCCTCTTCGCGCTCCGGCCGATCGGCGGATCGACAATCGCGGCGTGCCTGGCCATCGCGCTCGCCTTCGGGTCGCTGCCCGCCGCCGCGACTTACTCGCGCGCAGGCAGCCCCGTCGTCCGCGCGCTCGCCGACGCGAGGGCCGCCGCCGATCGATCGCCGGGGATGACGATCGGCATGCACCATCCCTTTGCGCGGGTGGTCGAAGCCGAGGGCCTGGGCAGGGCCTCCGTGCTGCCCGCACCGCCCAGGCACGAGTGGCTGGAACTCGTGGAACGCTGGCGATCGGGCGCGCCCGGCCCGGTGTGGTACTTCACCGACCCGCGCCGGACGGACCTGGCGCTCGTCGATCCGGGGGCGCAGCGCGTGCTCCGCGAGTACGCGTGGCCGTTCTCGAGCCGCGTGTACCTCGGCGGCATCCGGCCGGACGCCCTGCGCTGGGTCGAGATCGCGCAGCCCGGCTGGTTTGCGGGCGAGGGGTGGAGCCTGACACCGGAAACCGCGGGTGTGGCCCGGGCGGACGGACGCGGACTCGACCACGGCCCCATCACCGCGTGGGTGCGGCCGCGCGACGGCGCGGCCGTCGCCATGATCGGGGGCCGGCACCTCGGCAGTGGGGCCGGGCCCGACGCGGTCGTGCGCGTGAGCGTCGATGGCCGGGAGATCGAGCAGTGGGCGGTGCCTGCATCCGCGCCGTCGTTCCTCCGGTTCGTCGCGCTGCCGCCGGGCGCGCTCGCGGGCGGCGCGCCGTGGTCGGTCCTCGAGATCCGTGCCACGGACGGGGCCGGGCGCGCCACGGGCATCGTGGCCATCGAGCAGTTCGACCTGCAGGACCCGTCGACGCCGATGCTCGGCTTCGGCGAGGGCTGGCAGGAGCCGGAGCACACGCCGCGGCTGGGCTTGTCGTGGAGGTGGGCGAGCCAGCGGGCCGTCCTGCACGTCTGGCCGGCGGATCGCGACGTGCGGGTTGAGATCGCCGGCGAGTCGCCGCGGCGTTACTTCGGGCGGGCGTCCCGGATCGAGGGGCGCGCGGGCGGCGAGATCGTGTGGCGCCTGGAGGCCGGCGACGATTTCACGTCCGTCATCGCCGTGCCGGCCGCCGCGCTCCGGGAGTCCGGCGGCGCGATCACGATCGAAACCGACCAGGCCTTCCGGCCGGCGGACCGAGGCCAGGGCGCCGACCAGCGGGCCCTCGGCCTGCGCATCTATCACGCGCGGCTGCTCACTCCGGCTTCCTAGCGACGCACAGCAGGGAACTGCCGAACGGCATCGGGACCGCCTTCGACGCGGCGGCCTCCGCGGCGAGGAGGCCGCCGAGCAGCGCGTTGAGCGGCGCGGCCGGAACCGTCAGTTCGCCGAGCGCGTCGTGCTCGGCCGCCAGGCCCCTCAGGCGCTGAATGGCGCGGATCGCCAGCATCAGGGGAAACAGGACGGCGTGCGTGTAGGCCAGTCGCTCGACGCGGAAGCCGGCGCCCTCGACAAGCGCGCGCAGGCTCGCGGGGCTGTAGCGGCGGAGTTCGTTGGCCAGCACCGAGTGGTTGCCCCGGAGGACCGGCATCGCCGCGACGGTCACCAGGGCCGCGCCCCCCGGCTTCAGCACGCGCTGCATCTCGGCGACGGCGGCGCGCTCCGTGTCGGGCGGCAGGCAGTACAACACCTCGAAGGACGTGGCGACGTCGAACGCGGCCGCCGGGAAGGGCAGCGCGGCCACGCTGGCCCGCGCGAGGCGCGGCGTGCCGGCGCGTTGCGCGTGCTCGAGGCCGGTCCACGTCAGGTCGACGCCCCAGGCCGTGCCGTACGGCGAGAGGAGGCTGCGAAGGTTGTGGCCGGTGCCGCACCCGCAGTCGAGCAGGCGCAGGCCGCGCCGTCCCGCCGACGCCTGCTCGAGGGCCGGCGCGACGAAGCGGCGGAAACCGCGGAACCAGAAGTGGTCGCGCTCGGCGCGGGCGGTGGCTTCCAGCAGGAGATCCACGCGCATATTGTACGCCTCGTCGAGATACCGGCAGGGTCGGGTAGAATTGTGCCTGACCCCGGTGTTCGGATAGAGTCCCGCTGAGCCCCTGGAGGGAACTGGCAGATGAAGAGACTGACTCCGGCGTTCGTTTTCGTGACCCTGTTCGCGTTCCTGGCCGTGTCGGGCGCATGCGCGAAGAAGGCCCCAGTCGCGGCGCCGCCGCCACCTCCCCCGGCCCCGACCGCTCCGGCGCCTCCGCCGCCGCCGCCGCCGCCGCCGCCGCCCGCGCCTGTGGCGCCGAAGCCACTCACCGAGGACGAGATCTTCGCCAAGAAGACGCTCGCCGAACTGAACGCCGAGCAGCCGCTCGCGGACGTGTACTTCGACTACGACAAGGCCGATCTCCGGCCGGAGGCGCTCACCGCCCTGCAGCAGAACGCGGAGTGGCTGAAGCGCTGGGCCTCGACGAAGGTCGTCGTGGAAGGGCACTGCGACGCGCGCGGGACGAACGAGTACAACCTCGCGCTGGGTGACAAGCGGGCGAATGCGGTGCGGACCTACCTCACCGGCCTTGGCATCGCGGCCGACCGGGTCGCCGCGGTCAGCAAGGGCGAGGAGTCACCGTTCTGCGTCGAGGAAGCGGAGAGCTGCTACTCGCAGAACCGGAGAGGCCACTTCATCATCTTGGCGAAGTAGCCCCGCGGAACGATCGCAGGACCGCCGCCGGCCGACGCCCGCTCAGGCGCCGGCCGGTGCCGCGCCCGTCTCGGCGGCAATGGCCTCGGCAGCCGCGCGCGGATCCGGCGCGGCGATAATCGGACGCCCGACCACGATGTAACTGGCGCCGGCCGACATGGCCTGCGCGGCGCTCATGGTGCGCGCCTGGTCGTCCGTCCTGGGCGCGTCCGGCCGGGCGGCGGGCCGGATGCCCGGCGTGACGAGCACGAACCCGTCGCCGCGGGCCGCGCGCAGGCGCGACACCTCGTGCGCCGAGGCCACGACGCCGTCGACGCCCGCCTCCTGCGCGAGCCACGAGAGCGCGTCCACCTGGTCGATGACCGTGCCCCGGACGCCGACGGATGCCAGCGTGTTCTCGTCGAAGCTCGTCAGCACCGTGATCGCGATGACGAGGGGCGGGGCCACGCCTGCCCGCGCCGCGCTCGCGTGCGCGGCCTCGCGCGCGGCTTTCATCATCGCGAGGCCTCCGCTCGCGTGGACGTCGATCATCCACGCGCCGAGCTTGGCCGCCTCGGCGGCCGCGCCGGCGACGGTGTTCGGAATGTCGTGGTACTTGAGATCGAGGAACACGCGGTGGCCGCCCTCGACGAGCCGCCGCACGATGTCGGGCCCGGCCGCGGTGAAGAGCTGGCTGCCGACCTTCACGGCGCCCACGGCGCCGCGCAATTCGCCCGCGAGGGCGAGCGCTTTCGCCGGGCTGTCCACGTCCAGCGCGACGATCACGGGGTTCGCTGGGAACATCGCTCCAACCTCCGGGCCCGCTACCGGGCGCGCTCCAGGGTCCCGACGAGATCGGCGGCGCGCGCGATCCCGTGACGGGCCAGGTACTCTTCGATCCCGCGCTGGAGCGTCGGCCAGATGAACGGATCGACGAAGCTCGCCGTGCCCACCTGCACCGCGCTGGCTCCCGCGATGAGGAACTCGAGGGCGTCCCTGGCGCTGGCGATGCCGCCCATCCCGATGACCGGGATGCGCACCTGCTGCGCGCACTCGTAGACCATGCGGACCGCGATCGGGCGGATCGCGGGGCCGCTCAGGCCGCCCATGCCGTTCGACAGCACCGGCCTGCGCGTCTCGACGTCAATCACCATCGCGAGGAACGTGTTCACGAGCGAGACGGCGTCGGCGCCGTGCTCCTCGGCCGCGCGCGCGAACGACGCCACGCTCGTGACGTTCGGGGTCAGCTTCGGGAAGATGGGCAGCCGCGTGGCCTTCCGGACCGCCGCCACGACCGACGCGGCGCTCGTCAGGTTGCAGCCGAACTGGATCCCGCCCTCCTTGACGTTCGGGCACGAGATGTTCAGCTCGAGCGCCGCCACGCCCTCCGCGTCCGAGAGGATCCGCGACACCTCCACGTACTCGTCGACCGTGGTGCCGCAGACGTTCACGACCACGACGGCCCCTCGCCGGCGGAGTTCCGGCAACTTCTCGCGGACGAAGCGGCGCACGCCGATGCCCTGGAGGCCGATGGCGTTCAGCAGGCCCGACGGCGTCTCGACGATCCGCCGCGGCGGGTGCCCCTCGCGCTCTTCCAGGAACAGCCCTTTGACAACCACCGCGCCGAGCGACGAGAGGTCCACCAGGTCGGCGTACTCGAGACCGTAGCCGAAGCAGCCGCTCGCGCTCATGAGCGGGTTCTTCAGGACGAGCGTGCCGATGCGGACGCTGAGATCCACCATCACTCCCACACCAGGGTCGAGCCGTCGAAGACCGGGCCGTCGACGCACGAGCGCACGAACCGCACGCGCCCGGCCTCGTCGCGCGCGCGCACGACGCAGCTGTAGCAGCCTCCCAGGCCGCAGCCCATGACGCGCTCCGTCGAGATCTGCGAAGGGCAGCCGCTCGCGCCGGCCAGCGCCGCGACGGAGGCCAGCATCGGCTCGGGCCCGCAGGCGTACACCGTGACCGGACGGCCGGCGGACCGTCCCCGCAGGGCGGCTTCGAGGGGCGCCGTGACGCGGCCGGCATACCCGAGCGAGCCGTCCTCGGTCGCCAGGTCCAGCGTGACGCCCCGCGCCGCGAACCAGTCCAGGTAGAAGAGATCGGCCTTCGTCCGGCCGCCGTAGAACAGGCGGCACGGCGTTCCCGCCGCGCGGAGGGCGTCCGTGAGGGCCGCGAACGGCGCCAGCCCGACGCCGCCGGCGACCATCCACGCCTCCGCCGGAGGCGCGACGGGGACGAAAGGCCGGCCGAGCGGACCGAGCACGGACAGGCGCTCGCCGGCGTCCACGTCGTACAAGCGGGCGGTCCCCGGCCCGATTCGCTTGCAGAGAACGGAGAACGCCCCGGGCCGCCCGCCCGCCGCCCCGATGAGTTCGAAGATCGAAAAGGGGCGCCGCAGCAGGGGGTCCGTGCCCGGCCCGGTGCGGATCATCACGAACTGCCCCGGGAGCGCCGCGGCCGCGATGGCCGGTGCCTCGAGCACGAGCACGTTGTAGTCCGGAGAGAGGCGCGTGTTGCCGGTCACCCGGGCCTGGACGTCCACCGGAGGCATGGGGGAAGTATACCTGCTAGGCGCTAGGGGCTAGGGGCTAGGGGCTCGGGGGCTGGGGGCTGGGCGCTCGTCGGATGCAGCTCTCCCCGCACGATGCTCGCGGCATCAGGCCACCGACTCCAGCCTCGAACTGCAGGTTGGGGCTGCCCCGGCTTGCGGTAGCATGGGCGCGAGGGAGCGGGGAACACGCCGTGCGCTATCTGCGGATGCTGACGAACTCGCTGATCGGAGGAGTGGCCTTCGCCGCCTACCTGACGGTCCTCGTCCTGCAGATCAACCCGCGCTACCCGCTCCTGAGCACCCCGGCCCTGGCCGTCACGCTGGCCCTGTCGTACGGCGTGCACGCCACGGCGGCCTTCTACGCGCTCACGGTGTTCAGGCAGATCGTGGCGACCGACGTCAT
>CAZBIP010000014.1:6603-7775 GCA_964491885.1 uncultured Vicinamibacterales bacterium | reverse complement strand
CCGGTCTGCCCGGCGGGCCTCGCGTCGTGGCGATCCTGCTCGAAGGCGCTTCGCTCGACGTCATCGCGCCCGCCGCCGCCGAGGGGCGGCTGCCCAACTTCGAGCAGCTCCTCCAGCGGGGCGCCTCGTTGCACGTCGCCACCGTCCGCCCGACGCAGCCCGGCCCGGCCTGGACGACCATGGCGACGGGGAAGGCGCCCTTCAAGCACGGAATCCGGTCGGCCGCGTCCTACGCGCCGCTCGGGAGCGACGACTGGCTGGAGGTGCTGCCGGACTACTGCTACTCGCACGCGCTCGTCGAGTACGGGTTCCTGCGCGAGCGCGTGCACGACAGCCGCGATCTCACCGCGAACCCCCTCTGGGCCCTGCTCGGCTCGCAGGGCGTGGCGGTGGGCGCCGTCAACCTGGCCGTCAGCCAGCCCGCGCGTGACGTGCTCGGCTATCTCGTCTCGGACCGGTTCGTGCGCACCCACGCCGCGGCCGTGGACGTTGAAGGCACCGCCAGCGTCTGGCCGCGCGAGGCGGCGGCGGCTGCGGCCGCCGCGACGGCTGAGGCGCAGCGGGACGGCCTGCCAGCCGGCCCGGCGCGCTCCGACCCGATGGGGGAGCTCATCGCCCGGGCCTGCGGCGCCGACCGCGCCCACGAGCGCATCGCGGCGACGCTCGAATCGCGGTATCCGACCCGGTTCCAGGCGGTGCGGTACGAGTGCCTCGACAACGTCGGGCACTATTTCCTGCGCTACGCCAGGCCCAGCGCGTTCGGCGACGTGTCGGAGGACGAGATCCAGCGCTACGGCACCGTCCTCGTCACCCACTACGCGGCGGCGGACGAACTGGTCGGCCGCGCGATGGCCACCCTCCGTCCCGGCGACCTGCTGATCGTCATGTCGGGCTTCGGCATGGAGCCGATGAGCGTCGGCAAGCGCCTGCTCGAGCGCGCGTTCGGCAACCCGGAGCCGAGCGGCACGCACGAGCCGGCGCCGGACGGGTTCCTGTTCGCGTTCGGCACGGACGTCCGGCCCGGCCGCCTGCCGCGCGGGTCGCTGGCGGACGTGGTGCCGACGATCCTCTACTTCTTCGGGCTGCCGGTGGGCCGCGACATGGACGGCTTCGCGCGGACCGACATCTTCGCGCCGGAGTTCACGGGGGGAAGGCCGATCACGTACATCCCC
>CAZBIP010000014.1:0-6503 GCA_964491885.1 uncultured Vicinamibacterales bacterium | reverse complement strand
TGAGGAGGTCCACGTGCCGATCCTGATGGACAGCGAGCGCGTCGGGCGCACGCTCACGCGCATCGCCCACGAAATCGTCGAGCGCAACCGCGGCGTCGGCGACCTGGCGCTCGTCGGCGTCCGCACGCGCGGCGTGCCGATTGCCCGGCGCCTCGCGGCGATCCTGCGCGAGATCACGGGCGTCGACGTGCCGACGGGCGCCCTCGACATCACCCTGTACCGCGACGATCTCATGAAGGCGGCGGTCGGGCCGCAGCCCATCGTCCGCCGGACCGAGATCCCCTTTTCCATCGACGGCCGGCACATCGTCCTCGTGGACGACGTGCTGTACACCGGCCGGACGATCCGGGCCGCGCTGGACGCCCTGATCGACTTCGGCCGCCCGAGCACGATCCAGCTGGTCGTGCTGGTGGACCGCGGCCACCGCGAGCTGCCGATCAAGGCCGACTACGTCGGCAAGAACGTACCCACGTCCCGCCGGGAGAGCGTCAGCGTGCGGCTGGCGGAGATCGACGGCGCGGACGACGTGACCCTGGACCAGGTCGAAGGAGCGGGAGCATGAGCGAGAAGGCCCAGCGGCTTCGAGGCAAGGATCTGCTCGGCATCGCCGGCCTGACGGAGGCGGAGATCACCCTCATCCTCGACACGGCCGAGGCGATGAAAGAGGTGTCGGCGCGGCCGATCAAGAAGGTGCCGGCGCTGCGCGGCAAGACGGTCATCAACCTGTTCTACGAGCCGTCGACGCGCACGCGGATCTCGTTCGAGGTGGCGGAGAAGCGCCTGAGCGCCGACACGCTCAACGTCGCCATCGCGACGTCGAGCGTCGTGAAGGGGGAGACGCTCATCGACACGGCGCTGAACCTGGAGGCGATGAACCCGGACCTCATCGTCATGCGCCACGCGTCGTCCGGCGCGTGCCACCTGCTGGCGCGCACCTGCCAGGCGGGCATCGTGAACGCGGGCGACGGGATGCACGAGCATCCCACGCAGGGGCTGCTGGACGCGTTCACGATCCGCGAGCGCAAGGGCCGCCTGAAGGGCCTGAAGGTCGCGATCATCGGCGACCTGCTGCACAGCCGCGTGTTCCGCTCCAACGCCTACCTGCTGACGACGATGGGCGCCGAGGTGTGGGCGTGCGGGCCGCAGACGCTCATGCCGGCGGGCATCGCGCAGCTGGGCGTGCGCCCGACGACGCGCGTCGAGGAGGCGGTGGAGGGCGCCGACGCGGTGATGATGCTGCGCATCCAGCTCGAGCGGATGCAGGGCGGCTTCTTCCCGTCGCTGCGCGAGTACTTCCAGGTCTTCGGGATGACCCCCGGGCGCGTCCGCCTGGCGAAGCCGGACGCGATCATCATGCACCCCGGCCCGATGAACCGGGGCGTCGAGATCGAGTCGGAGGTGGCGGACTGCCCGGCGTCCGTCATCCTCGACCAGGTGGCCAACGGGGTGGCCGTCCGCATGGCCGTGCTGTACCTGCTCGCTGGAGGGACCGACGATGAGACTGCTGCTTAGGGGCGCGAGGGTCGTCGATCCCGCGTCGGGCATCGACGCGGCGCGCGACGTGCTGATCGAGGACGGGCGCATCGCCGACGTGGACGTGAGCATTTCGCCGGGCGAGACCTCGGCCACCTCCGTCGTCGACCTGGGGCCGTCGCTCGTGGTCTGCCCGGGGCTCATCGACATGCACGTGCACCTGCGGGAGCCGGGCTACGAGCACAAGGAGACGGTGGCGACGGGCGTGGCGGCGGCCGTGGCGGGCGGGTTCACCGCCGTCGCGTGCATGCCGAACACGAGCCCGGTGAACGACAGCGCCAGCGTGACCCGCTTCATCCTGAAGCAGGCGTCCGAGGCGAACCTCGCCCGGGTGTACCCCATCGGCGCCGTGTCGAAGGGGTCGGAGGGCAAGGAGCTGGCCGAGATGGCCGACATGCGCCTCGCGGGCTGCGTGGCCTTCTCGGACGACGGGCGGCCCGTGGCCACCGGGCTGCTGATGCGGCGCGCCCTGGAGTACACCGGCATGCTGGGGCTGCCCGTCATCGACCACTGCGAGGACCGGACGCTGGTGGGCGAGGGCGTGATGCACGAAGGGTTCCACGCGTCGCAGCTCGGCCTGCGGGGCATCCCCGGCGCGGCCGAGGAGGTGATGGTGCACCGCGACATCGTGCTGGCGGCCCTGACGGGCGGGCGCGCGCACATCGCGCACCTCAGCACGGCCGGAGCGCTGGACGCCGTGCGCGCGGCCAAGGCGCGGGGCGTCCGCGTCACGTGCGAGGTCACGCCCCACCACTTCACGCTCACGGACGAGCGCCTGCTCGCGCCGCTCATGTACGACACCAACCTCAAGATGCACCCGCCGCTGCGGGAGCCGGCGGACCGGGACGCGCTGCTGGAAGGCATCAAGGACGGCACGGTGGACGTCATCGCGACCGATCACGCGCCGCACCACGCCGACGACAAGACCGTCGAGTTCGACCGCGCCGCCTTCGGCATCGTGGGGCTCGAGACGGCCGTGCCTCTGGCGCTGGACCGGCTGGTGCACGCGGGCCTCGTCGGCCTCTCCCGCTTCGTCGAGCTGCTCTCGGCCAACCCGGCTCGCGTGCTCGGCGTCCCCGGGGGCCGGCTCGCCGTCGGCGATCCGGCGGACATCACCATCCTCGCGCCGGACCTGCCGGTGACCGTGTCGGCGGCGTCGTTCAAGTCGAAGTCGCGCAACACGCCGTTCGACGGGTGGACGCTGCGCGGCGGCGTGGCCGCCACCCTGGTCGGCGGGCGGGTGCTCTTCGTGAATCCAGACGTGCCTCAGGCCGCCGGCCTGGAGAGGGCGTAGCGTGGGACGGCGCGACGACATCCGCCACAAGGCGCTGGAGGACCTCCAGCGGTTCGAAGTGCTCATGCTCGACGGGCACTTCGACTACGGGAACGGCTATCACGGCCGCGTCTACCTGAACCCGCACCAGCTGTTCCGGTACCCCTCGACGATCTGGCGCTTCGCGCAGGACTTGATCGAACTGATGCCGGCGTCGATGGTGGAGGACGCCGACGTCGTCGCGGGGCCCGTGACCGGGGGGGCGCTGCTGGCGCACACCATCGCGGGCCTGCTCGACAGCCGCCGCCAGCTCACGCAGCCGGCGCGGCTCTTCGCGCCGTTCGCCCCCGACGCACAGCGCGGTCACGCCCTGCGCTCGTTCTACCGGCAGCAGATCGCGGGCAAGCGCGTCCTGCTGGCGGACGACGTGCGCAACACGGGGCAGACGTTCGCGCGGTGCGCCGCCCTCGTCCGGGAGGCGGGAGGCACCGTGATCGGCACGGTCGAGATCTACGACCGGATGGAATCGGTCGTGGATCCCGGCGTGCCGAACATCGCGCTGGCCGAGTACCGGGCCAACGACAACCACCCGGAGGCCGACTGCCCGCTGTGCCGGGAGGGGCGGCCCGTCACGGCGTTCTGACGTCCCGGGAGATGATCGCTCCCTCGCGCCTCGCCGCCCTGAAGCCGGCGCTCGACCGCCTCTACGGCGCGTGCGCCCGGGCGGGCGCCGTCGAGGATCCCCTCGAGTGCGTCAGGCCCTGCGCGTCCGCGGCGGACCGCGAGATCGCGGGGTTCGTCGCCGCGGGGCTGGCGTTCGGCCGCGTGGCGAGCATCACGGCCTCGGTCGGCGCCGTGCTCGCGCCCATGGGCGCGTCGCCCGAGGCGTTCGTCCGGGCCTTCGAGCCGCGGCGTGACGCGGCGCCGTTCCTGCCGTTCGTGCACCGCTGGGTCCGCGGCCGGGACATCGTGGCGCTCCTGGCCGTCCTGCGGCGCATGCTGGACGAGTCGGGCACGCTCGAGCAGTACTTCCTCGACGGCGACGACGCGTCGGCGCCGGACATCCGGCCCGGCCTCGAGTCGTTCTGCGCGCGGGCGCGGGCCATCGACGTGCGGGCCGCCTACGGGCGTGTCCCCGCGCGGCCCGGCGTGCACGCGTTCTTCCCGCTGCCGTCAGCCGGCAGCGCCTGCAAGCGCCTGAACCTGTTCCTGCGATGGATGGTGCGGCGCGACGCCGTCGATCTCGGCGTGTGGACCCGCGTGCCGGCATCGCGGCTGATCGTCCCGCTGGACGTGCACGTCGTGCGGGTGGGGCAGTGCCTGGGCCTGACGCCCTATCGCGCGCCCGGATGGCGGATGGCGGCGTCGATCACGGAGGCGCTTCGCCAGGTCGACCCGGCCGACCCGGTGCGCTACGACTTCGCGCTGTGCCACCTGGGCATGCGGGGGCTCTGCGGATTCAGGGAGACGAAAGGGGACTCCCGTTGTCCCCTGCGCGGCGTGTGCCGGCCACGCGCTCGTAGACGGCGAGCGTGTCGTCGACCATCCGGTCCACGTTGAATCGCGCGCGCACGCGCTCCAATCCGGCCTGGCCCATCTGCCGCCGGAGGGGTTCGTCCATCAACAGCCGGAGGATGGCGCCGGCGAGCGCCGGCGCGTTGTGCGGCGGCACCAGGATGCCCGTGACGCCGTCCTCGACGGCCTCCGGGATGCCGCCCGCCGCCGTGCCGACCACGGGCTTCGCGGCCGCCATCGCGTCGAGAATCGAGGTGCCGAGGCCTTCCGTGAGCGAGCTCATCACGAAGACGTCCAGCCCCTTCAACAGCGAGAGGATGTCGGCCCGGAACCCGACGAGCTGGACGCGGTGCTCGAGGCCGAGGTTCCGGATCTGCCTCGTGAGCGCCGGGCGCAGTTCGCCCTCGCCGAAGATCAGGACGTGCGCGTCCGGGAAGGCGCGGACGAGCGCCGTCGCCGCATCGACGAGATAGCGCTGGCCCTTGTGCGGCACGAGCGCGGCGATGTTGCCCACCGTCGGAGAGCCGGGCGGGAGCCAGAGCTCCCGGCAGACGTCCGCGGCCGGCAGCGCCTCGATGCGATCCACCTGCACGCCTTCGTGGACGGTGAAGGCGGCGTCGGCGGCGAAGCCGTCCTCGACGACCATCTCCCGTATCGCGTCCGACGAGCAGATGGCCGCGTCCACCTGGTTGTACTTCCACCGCGAGAACGCGTTCCGCTTCAAATGGAAATCGACGCGCCGCGCGATGACGAGCCGCGGCCTGCGGCGCTCGGGCATCGTCGAGAGGGCCATCGAGGCCATCGACACGGCGTGCGGGTCGTGGGCGTGGATCAGGTCCGGCCTGAGATCGCGCACGACACGCGCCAGGCGGAAGGCGGCGGCAAAGTCCATCTCGCTGGACGGGGCCAGGAGCACCAGGTCGTGCCCCTCGCTCGCCCGGCGCGCCAGTTCGCCGTCGGGGCGCGCCACGAGCACGGTGCGATGTCCGCGCGCGCGCAGCCCCAGGACCGTGAGGAGGACCTGGTTCTGGCCCCCGCGCCAGGTGCGGGCGGAGTCGATATGCAGGGAGAACATCGCAGAATTCAGAATTCAGAATTCAGAATGCAGAATACAGAAGGCAAGACGCCAGCCCAGCCGTTGCGGCAGGCCGAGCCCAGGGGCGCGCGGCACGTGTGTACCGCGAGTTCATTCCGAATTCTGACTTCTGGATTCTGACTTCTTCCTTTCCTCCCACAACTTGACGAACTTCAGCCCCACGTAGTGCGCGTTGAGCAGCGACACGATCAGGCCGGCCATGCCGTCCCGGAAGCCCCCCCGCAGGACGTAGTTCCTCAGGAAGGCCGCCGCGGGATGCAGCAGGATCCGGGCGGCACCCGCGCGCCGCCCGTCCTCGCGCATCTGCCTGGCGGCGAGCGTCGTGTACCGGTCGATCGTGGCCAGGTGGTCCGACACGTCCCGGTACGGGTAGTGCTGCAGGTCGGCCCGCAGCCGGCCGACGGCGCCGTCGGCCCGCACGGACTCGTGGACGTAGCGTCCGGCCCACCGTGCCTTCCGGCGGTCGTAGAGCCTGAGCTGGTAGTCGGGGTACCAATCGGTCGAGCGGACCCAGCGGCCGAGGTACCAGCTCACGCGGGGCACGCGGAACCCCGCTTCCGCAGGCGCCGATGCGACCAGGGCGCGGACTTCCGCGGCCAGTTCCGGCGTGACGCGCTCGTCGGCGTCGAGGGAGAAGATCCAGTCGTGCGAGGCCTGGGCCGCCGCGAAGTTCTTCTGCTCGACGAATCCGGGCCATGCGCGCACGACCACGCGGTCCGTGAAGCGCCTCGCGATCGCCGTCGTGTCGTCCGTGCTCTCCGCGTCGACGACGACGATCTCGTCGGCCCATCGCACGGACTCGAGCGCAGCCGCGACGTTGGCCGACTCGTTGCGCGTGATGATGGTCGCGGTGACGCCCGGCACGGGGGGATCGTATCAAAAGACAGGAGTCAGGAGTCAGGAGTCAGGAGTCAGGAGTCAGGAGTCAGAATCCAGAATTCAGAATCCAGAATTCAGAATCCAGAATTCAGAATCCCAGCCCTCAGACCCCGGCAATGCGCCGCTTGTACTCCGCGAGCACGTCGTCGAGGCGCTGGCGCGCCGTCGTGTCTCCCGGCACGTTGTGCGACGGGTTGATGTAGAGGT
>CAZBIP010000013.1:6723-34380 GCA_964491885.1 uncultured Vicinamibacterales bacterium | reverse complement strand
TCGGCCTGCGGGGCCAGGCCGTACACACAAAGGGCTGCAACCTCCCAATATGCGTTCTCGGAGGCCGGATGTCAAGCCAAAAATGGCTGCAAGTCGTTGACCCGGCTGTTGATGCGCACCGGGACGCGCCGCCGCTACAGGTGGTTGATCACGCTCGCGAGGCAGGCGGCGCCGAAGCCGTTGTCGATGTTCACCACCGCCACGCCCGGCGCGCACGAGTTCAACATGCCGAGCAGGGCGGCCACGCCCCCGAAACTGGCGCCGTACCCGACGCTCGTCGGCACGGCGATGACGGGCGCCGACACGAGGCCCCCGATGACGCTCGGCAACGCGCCTTCCATGCCCGCCACGACGACGACGACGCGGGCCGCCTCGAGGCGCTCCCGCGCGGCGAGCAGCCGGTGCAGCCCCGCCACCCCCACGTCGTAGAGGCGGTCCACGGGGTTGTTCATCACCTCGGCCGTGACGGCCGCCTCCTCGGCCACCGCCAGGTCAGACGTCCCGGCGGCCGCGACGAGGACCGTGCCCGTTCCAGCCGGCACCTCGCCCGCGCGCCGCTCGATGATCCGGGCCCGCTCGTGGTAGACGGCGTCCGGGACCGAGGCCCGGACGGCCTCGTAGGCAGCGGCCGCGGCCCGGGTCACGAGGAGCGTCTGCCCGCGCCCGGCGATCCGCGACGCGATCGCCCCGACCTCCGCGGGCGTTTTGCCCTGGCCGAAGATGACCTCGGGGAACCCCTTCCTGGCCGCCCGGTGGTGATCGACGCGGGCGAAGCCCAGGTCTTCGAAGGGCTGCGCCCGGAACCGGTCGGTCAGCGCGGCGTGGGCCGATTCCACGGACACCTCGCCGCGGCGAAGTCCCTCGAGCAGATCGCGCAAGTCCTGAGGATTCATCATGATGGTCCGGTCCGTTTGTCGGGGCCGCGAACGAAAGCTATAATGAATGATTGTGCCATTCGGCACAACACCGGACGGGCTGGGCGAGCATGACGCTGCTTGAGACGCTGATCCTCGGGTCGTACTTCTTCGTGCTGGTCCTCCTGGGCCTGTACGGGTGGCACCGCTACTACCTCGTCTACGCGTACCACAAGAACAAGGACCGCGCGCCGGGGCCGCCGCCGGCCTGGCGCGGCCCGCTGCCTCCCGTCACCATCCAGCTTCCGCTCTACAACGAGATGTACGTCGTCGACCGGCTGCTCAAGGCGACGGCCCGCATCGATTACCCGAAGGAACTGCTCGAGATCCAGATCCTGGACGACTCGACGGACGAGACCACCGAGGTCGCGCGCCGGGGCGCCGAGGCGCTGGCCGAGCAGGGGTTCGACGTCAGGCTCATCCACCGGGTGGACCGGTCCGGCTTCAAGGCCGGGGCTCTGGACGCCGGGCTGAAGGTGGCGCGCGGCGAGTTCGTGGCGATCTTCGACGCGGACTTCGTGCCCAGCCGCGACTTCCTGATGCGCACCGTGCCCTACTTCCAGGACGAGCGGATCGCGATGGTGCAGGCGCGGTGGGGCCACGTCAACGCCGGTTACTCGACGCTGACGGAGGTCCAGGCCATCCTGCTCGACGCGCACTTCGTGCTCGAGCACGGCGGCCGCAACCGGGCGGGGCACTTCTTCAATTTCAACGGCACGGCGGGGATCTGGCGGCGGGAGGTCATTCCCGCGGCCGGGGGCTGGCAGCACGACACGCTGACCGAGGACCTGGATCTCAGCTACCGGGCGCAGCTGCTGGGGTGGAAGTTCCTCTTCCTGCCCGACCTGGTGGCCCCGGCCGAGCTGCCGGTCGAGATGAACGCGTTCAAGTCGCAGCAGCACCGCTGGGCGAAGGGATCGATCCAGGTCTGCCTGAAGCTGCTGCCCCGGATCCTGCAGTCGGACCAGCCGTTCGGGGTCAAGGCCGAGGCGTTCCTGCACCTGACGGCGAACTTCAATTACCTGCTCATGTCGGCGCTCGCGCTGCTCATGTTCCCGTCGATGGTCATCCGCTACAACATGGGCTGGTACGAGATGCTGCTCATCGACGTGCCGCTGTTCTTCGCGGCGACGGCGTCGGTGGTGAACTTCTACGTCGCGTCGCAGCGCGAGCTGTACCCCGACTGGAAGGCGCGGCTGCGGCACGTCCCGGTCCTGATGGCGGTCGGCATCGGCCTCGCGGTCAACAACACGCGGGCCGTCCTCGAGGCGCTCCTCGGGCACCAGAGCGCCTTCGCGCGGACGCCCAAGTACGGCGTCGAGCGCGGGTCGGACGCGTGGGTCGGCAAGAAGTACATGCAGGGGGCGGCGCTGCAGCCGCTCATCGAGACCGGCCTGGGCGTGTACTTCACGGCGACGGTCTTCTACGCGCTGGCGAACGGCCTGTACGGGTCGCTGCCGTTCCTCATGCTGTTCCAGGGCGGGTTCCTCTACATGGGGCTGATGTCGTTCATCCAGCAGTTCAGCGGCGGCGAGGCCGTGCTGAACACCCAGGTGGCCCGCGGCAAGTAGGCATCCGCGGTGAACGTCGGCCGGCTCGCGGCGTCGGCGGTGGTGGCGTGGATCGCCTACCTCGGCCTCAGCGCCCTCGTCAACGACGTGCTGCTGGCGGATCTCTACGCCCGGCACGCAGGCCTGTTCCGCCCCCCGGGCGAGATGCACGCCGCGATCGGGCTGGGGACCGCGCTCGGCGGGTTCTTCGTCTTCGCCTACGGCTACGCGAAGGGGTACGAGGGCGGCCCGGGGGCCCTCGAGGGGCTGCGCTACGGCGTCGTCGTGGGCCTGCTCCTGGCGTGCTTCTCGGTGGTGTGGGCCGCCGTGACCCTTCCCGTCTCCGGCGCCCTCGCCGCGGCGTGGATCGTCGACACACTCGTGGAGATGGCGGCCTACGGGACGCTCGTCGGCCTCGTCTACCGGCCCGTTGGGAGCCGCAAGTAGCCCGTGATGGATCACCTCGACGTCCGGAACTTCGCGATCATCGCCCACATCGATCACGGCAAGTCCACGCTCGCCGACCGGTTCATCGAGCTGACCGGGGCGCTCCAGCCGCGTGAGATGACCGAGGCGCAGGTCCTCGACTCGATGGACCTCGAGCGCGAGCGGGGGATCACCATCAAGGCGCACCCGGTGCGGCTCACCTACGACGCGCTCGACGGGAAGCGCTACGTCCTGAACCTCATCGACACGCCGGGCCACGTGGACTTCTCGTACGAGGTGACGCGGTCGCTGGCCGCATGCGAGGGCGCGCTGCTCCTGGTGGACGCCTCGCAGGGCGTCGAGGCCCAGACGCTCGCGAACGCCTACCACGCCGTCGACTACAACCTGGAGATCATCCCGGTCATCAACAAGATCGACCTGCCGAGCGCGCAGCCCGAGGAGACGCGCCGGCAGCTGGCCGACATCGTCGGCCTCGACCCGTCGCACGCGATCCTCGCGAGCGCCAAGGCCGGCACGGGCGTCCGCGAGGTCCTGGAGGCGGTGGTCGCGCGCCTGCCGCCGCCGGCCGGCGACGCGGACGCGCCGCTCAAGGCGCTCATCTTCGACTCCTGGTACGACGCCTACCGCGGCGTCGTCATCGTCGTCCGCGTCATCGACGGGGTGCTCCGCGGGCACATGAAGATCCGCCTGATGGCGATGGGCCAGGAGTACGACGTCGAGGAGGTCGGGGTGTTCACCCCGAAGCCCGTGTTCGTGGACGAGCTGGGCGTCGGCGAGGTCGGCTTCATCACGGCCACGATCAAGAAGGTGAGCGACGCGAAGCTCGGCGACACCGTGACCGAGGCCGCCCGGCCCGCGCGCGAGCCGTTCCCCGGCTTCCGCGAGCTGAAGCCGATGGTCTTCGCCGGCCTCTACCCGGTGGAGAATCACCAGTACCCGGAATTGCGCGACGCCCTCGAGAAGCTCCGGCTCAACGACGCGTCGTTCTTCTACGAGCCGGAGTCGTCGAGCGCCCTGGGATTCGGTTTCCGCTGCGGGTTCCTCGGCCTCCTGCACATGGACATCGTCCAGGAGCGCCTCGAGCGGGAGTTCGACCAGGACCTCGTGACGACGGCCCCGGGCGTCCTGTACCGGGTCACGACCACCGACGGGGAGGTGCACGAGATCGACAGCCCGGCGAAGCTGCCGGACACCGGGCGCATCGCGAAGTTCGAGGAGCCCGTCATCCGGGCGATGATCCTGACGCCGGCCGAGCACGTCGGGGGCATCCTGCAGCTGTGCCAGGACAAGCGCGGCGTCCAGCAGACGCTCGAGTACCTGTCGAGCGACCGCGTCCTCATCACGTACGACCTGCCGTTCGCCGAGGTCGTGCTGGACTTCTACGACCGGCTGAAGACGATCTCGCGCGGCTACGCCTCGCTCGACTACCACGTGAGCGGCTACTGGGAGTCGCCGCTGCAGAAGCTCGAGATCCTCGTCAACGGCGATCCCGTGGACGCGCTGTCCGTCATCGTCCACCGCGACGCGGCGTACACGCGCGGCCGGGCGCTGGCGTCGAAGATGCGGGCGCTCATCCCGCGGCAGATGTTCGAGGTGGCCATCCAGGCCAGCGTCGGCAGCCGGATCATCGCCCGGGAGTCGGTGAAGGCGCTGCGGAAGAACGTGCTGGCGAAGTGCTACGGCGGGGACATCACCCGGAAGCGCAAGCTGCTCGAGAAGCAGAAGGAAGGCAAGAAGCGCATGAAGCGGGTGGGCAAGGTGGACATCCCGCAGGACGCCTTCCTCGCCGTCCTCAAGATCGGTACGGAGGAGTAGCGGTGCCGTTCAAGAAGTCCGTCGTCCGCGAGTACTTCGAGACCATTCTCGTCGCCGTCGTCCTCGCGCTGTTCTTCCGGACGTTCGTCGTCCAGGCGTTCAAGATCCCCTCGGCGTCGATGGAGCCGAACCTGCTCATCGGCGACCAGCTGCTGGTGAACAAGTTCGTCTTCGCGCCGACGGTTTCGAGGGCGGAGCGCGCGATCCTGCCGGTCCGGGACGTGCGCCGCGGCGACGTCGTCGTGTTCAAGTTCCCCGAGGACCCCGAGCGCGACTTCATCAAGCGGGTGGTCGGGCTGCCCGGCGAGACGATCGAGTTCAAGGACCGGCGGATCGTCGTCAACGGCCGGCCCGTCGAGGACCCGCACGCGCACTACCTGCCCCGGGCGGGCGCGGGCGGATCGTTCGAAATCGCGCCTGGAGACGTCCGGGATCACTACGGGCCCGTCGTCGTTCCGGCCGGCGCCCTCTTCGTCATGGGGGACAACCGCGACAACTCGGCGGACTCGCGGTACTGGGGGTTCATGCCGATACGCAACCTGAAGGGCAGGGCTCTGATGATCTACTGGTCCTGGGACGGGTCTGGCGCGTCGATGAACCCGCTGACGCAGACCCGCTGGGCACGGCTCTTGCGTCAGGTGCACTGATCATGGGACGTCTCCTCCGGCTCGCCGTCGTCTTCTGCATCGCCTGGGCCGCCTGGCATGCCGGCTCGGCCGCCTGGCAGCAGTTCCGCTTCTCGAGCGACGTGGAGGACATCGCGAAGTTCGGGCCCGAGCAGGACGAACAGGCCGTGCGGGCCGCCGTGCTGGAAGCGGCCGCGAAGTACGCGCTGCCGGTCACCGGACAGGACGTCCGCATCCGCCGGCAATCCGCGCCGGCGCACCTCTACATCGACGTGGCGTACACCGTGCAGATCGAGGTCCTGCCGCGGGTGGTCTACCCCTGGACCTTCACGACGAGCGTCCACGGCTGGTTCGTTCCGGGGGGACACGCCCCGGTCAGATAGGCTGGCGCCTCCAGACGACCGCGCCCCGCTTGACCACCGCCCGGATCGCGGGCACCCCGGCCTTCAGCAGATCGACGACGTCGCCGTCCAGGATGACGGCGTCGAGGTCCTTGCCCGGCTCCAGGCTGCCGGCCCGCGCGTGGCGATCGACGGCGTACGCCGCGTTGATCGTGGACGCCACGAGCGCCTCCTCCACCGTCATCCGCATCGCGAAACACGCCAGCGCCATGGCGAACGGCATGGACGGTGAGAACCCCCCGCCCGGGTTGAGGTCCGTCCCGAGCGCCACGGGCACCCCGGCCTCGATGAGTTCGCGGGCCGGCGCGAAGCGGCCGATCTTGAGGTAGAAGGCGGCGATCGGCAGCAGCGTGGCCACCACGCCCCCTTGCTTCATCGCGTGCATGCCGCGGGGCGTCACGTACAGCAGGTGGTCCGCCGAGCGCGCTCCCACCGCGGCGGCCACCAGCGCGCCGCCGCTCTCGGCCAGTTCGTCGGCGTGGATGCGCGGCTTCAGGCCGTGGCGCGTCCCGGCCTCCAGGATCTCCGCGGCCTCCTCGGGCGTGAAGACGCCGGTTTCGCAGAAGACGTCGCACCACTCGGCGAGGCCGTCCCGGGCGGCGGCGGGGATCATCTGGCGCACGACCTGGTCGACGTAGAAGCGGCGGTTGGCGCGGTGCTCGGCCGGGATCTCGTGGGCCCCCATGAACGTCGGGACGACATCGACGGGGTGGACGGCGTCCAGGCGCCGGATGGCGCGCAGCATCTTCAGCTCGGCGTCCGGCTGGAGCCCGTAGCCGCTCTTCACCTCGCAGGTGGTCGTGCCGCACGCGAGCATCTGGTCGAGGCGCGCCCTCGCCGACTCGACGAGCTCGTCCTCGGAGGCGTCCCGCGTGGCCCGGACCGTTGCCAGGATGCCTCCGCCCCCGGCGGCGATCTCGGCGTAAGTCGCGCCGCCCAGGCGGCGCCTCAGTTCTTCGCGCCGGTCCCCGCCGAAGACGGCGTGCGTATGGGGATCCACGAACCCGGGGACGACCGTGCAGCCGTCGGCCTCCACGACCGTGTCGGCGGGGCCGGGGGGGTGAAGGCGATCGGCGTCGGCGGCCGGCCCGACGAAGACGATGGCGCCGCCCGACGACACGACCGACGCGCCCTCGATCGGCCGGGCGTCGGCCTGGGCCGGCCCGCACTTCGGCGCGCCTCCGGCGCACGTGAACAGCACGCGGGCGCCGCGGATGGTGAGGGTTTCCGGCATGGTGGCGGAGCGACCTCCCGTGCGCGCCGGGGGCGGACGCGCGCCGTCGGACCGTCAGGCGTGCCGCTCGACGACGACCGGCCCGTCGTCCTTGCGGTCCTGGCTCCAGCCCGGCATGACCTCGCGCGCGTCGGCCTGGCGCGGGCGGTGCAGCAGGATCTTCTCGTCGCGGTCCCGGGCGTCCTGCTCGCGCACGAACTCGAGGGTGTTCTTGAGCGAGGCGATCACGGACTCGACGGAGTTCTCCACCTCGCGCCGCTTGAGGCGGAGGCCGTCGATCTCCCGCTGCACGTCCTCGTACCGCGCCTGGGCCTTCTCGAGGATCAGTCCGGCCCGCGACTCGGCGTCCTTGATGATCGTGGCGGCCTGCTTGTGGGCGTTGTCGCTGATCTCGTCGGCGAGGCGCTGCGCCGTCATCAGCGTGTTGCGCAGGTTGCGCTCGTGCTCGCGGTGCTCGCTGACGAGGCCCTCCAGCCGCGAGACCTCCTGCCGGAGCCGGTCGGCTTCCCGGATCGCCTCCGCGTAGTCGTCCGCCGCCTCGGCGAGGAACGCGGTCACCTCGTCCTTGTCGAAGCCGCGCATCGAGCTGCGGAACTGCTGCTGGCGGAGATCGAGCGGCGTGACGTTCATCGTCCTCTCCTGCCTGGCCGGCTCTGGAGCCGGCGTCCGTCCGGCTACGCCCGCGCGCCGAAGATCGCCGTGCCCACGCGGATCACGGTCGCGCCTTCTTCGACGGCGACGTCGAAATCGTGGCTCATTCCCATCGACAGCTCGCGGAGCATCGGCGCCGGGACGCCCCGGCCCGCGAGCTCGTCCCGCAGTTCCCGCAGGCGCCTGAAGTACGGCCGCGCCTCCTCGGGATCCTCGGTGAACGGCGGCAGCGCCATGAGCCCTGCGACACCCGCCGCGCGGCACGCGGACGCGGCCTCGAAGATCGGGAGGCACCCGTCGGCAGGAGTCCCGTGCTTCGTCGGTTCGCCCGCGAGGTCCACCTGCACCAGCACCACCGGGCTGCACCCGGCGTCCGCCGCCGCCTCGTCCACGCGCTTCAGCAGGTCCGCGCTGTCGATCGAATGAATCCACGCGAACGCCGACGCGGCCTTCCTCGCCTTGTTCGACTGGAGATGGCCGACGAGATGCCACCTGATCGGCATATCGGCCGTTTGGGCGATCTTCTCCAGCGCTTCCTGGACCCGGTTCTCCCCGAACTCCAGTTGTCCCGCGCCGGCCGCCTCCCGCACGTCGCCGGCCGGACGGGTCTTCGACACGGCGACGATCCGCACCTCAGAACACGAACGGCCGGCCCGCTCGAGGGAACGGGCCAGCCGCTGTCGAACCGCCGAGAGACCTGCCGCGATGGTTCCGGGTCGCGACTGGTCCACCATGACGGGCTACTTCTTGAGGCTGGACAGGACGCCCTTCGCCGTGGCCGCAAACTGGCCATCCGGCGCCAGTTCGAGGTACTTCTCGAACATCGGGACGGCTTCGGTCAGCTTCCCCTGGTTCACGAACGCCATGCCCAGCTGGTAGTGCGCGTCGGCGTGATCCGGCTTCAGGAGGATGGCCTTCTGGAAGTGCTCGGCGGCCTCGGGAATCTTGCCGGCGTTCCACAGGATGACGCCCTGGTTGTACTCGGCCTCGACGGCGCCCGCGCCAGAGGCGCCGGGACCGGCCGACGCCGCCAGTTCCGCGGCCTTCTGGCTGGCCTCCGCGGCCTTGTCGAACTTCTTCTGGGCGTTGTAGACCGTGGCCAGCCCGTTGTAGGCCTCCACGTAATTGTTCTTCAGCTCGATCGCCTTCAGGAACCCTGCCTCGGCCTGGTCGTACTCCTTCTTCTGCGAGTACGCGAACCCGATGTTGTAGAAGCAGTCGAAGCAGCCCGGCATGATGGCGGCGGCCTCGTTGAACTTCGCGATCGCCTCGTCGTACTTGTTCTCCCGGCTGAGGGCGACGCCCTCGTCGAAGACCGCCTTGAGGGCCGCCGACTTGGCCGCCTCCTCCTTGCTCATGCCGGTGCCGGCACCGAGCACGAGGTCGATCTTGGTCGGGTCGCCCAGGCGCACCCGCACCGATTCGGACGCCTCACCGAGATTCGGGAACGTCGCCGTGAGCTTGTAATTGCCCGGCGCGAGGCCGATCTGGATGAACTCGCCCTTCTTGTTGGTCTTCACCTCGTACCTGCGGTTGATGCCGTCGGTGAACTCGATGACGACCACGGCCTTCTCGAGGGGGTTGCCCGCGCCGTCCAGCACCTTGCCCGACACGGCCCCGGTCTGGGCCAGGCCAGGAGTCGCGAACAGGAACAGGGCGAACGCGGCGAGGCCCATCACGAGCAGGTGACGGCCGGAAATCAGGCGGGACATTGGCACTCCTCTGGCAGATAGCGACACGTATGAATCCAAGCGATTCGCAACCGGCAGTTCGCCGATCATCAACAGTTTACACCGAAACGACGGCGGCCGGCATCACGGCGCGGCCGGCGCCGGCGCGAAGAACCGGCCGACATCGGCAAGGTCCGTCGTCACGGGCGCGTCGGGGAGCGAAGCGAGGAAGCGGCGCCCGTACGCCATGGTCCGCAGGCGGGGGTCGAGGACCGCCAGTACGCCCCGGTCCTGGCGGTGCCGGATCAGGCGGCCGAGCCCCTGCAGGAGAGTCAGAATCGCGAGCGGCACCTGGTAGTCCGAGAACGGGTCCCCGCCGCGCGCGGCAATCGCCTCCATCCGGGCCGCGATCACCGGGTCGCCGGGCGAGGCGAACGGCAGGCGGTCGACGATGACGCAGCTGAGCGCCTCGCCGACGACGTCGACGCCCTGCCAGAAGCTCGACGTGGCCAGCAGCACCGCGTGCGGCGTCGAGCGGAACTGGGCCAGCAGGGCCGACCTCGGCGCGGAGCCCTGCACGAGCACGGGGTATTCGAGGACGCCCTGGATGCCGGCGTGCACGGCGCGGAGCACGGCATAGCTCGTGAACAGCACGAACGCCCGGCCGCTCGTCCGCCGGAGGATCTCGGCCACCTCGGCCGCGACGGCGGCGGGGAAGTCGGCGGTCTTCGGCGACGGCATCCTCGCCGGCAGGTAGAGCAGCGCCTGGGCCGCGAAATCGAATTCGGACGCGAGCAGGAGTTCCTCGCACCGCTCGAGGCCGAGCCGGCCGCGCACGTACGCGAACGACCCTTCGACCGCGAGCGTCGCCGACGTGAGGACGGCCGCCTCGAACCGGTCGATCAGGTGGTGGCGGACCAGCGACGCCACGTTGATGGGAGAGGCGCGGAGGAACGCGCCGCGGCCCCGGCGCTCGAGGACATACACGTAGTCGCGATCGTTGGCCGCCAGCAGGAAGCGCAGGTCGTCGCGGATCTCGGCCGCCCGGCGGCCGATGGACGCCAGGTCGCCCGCCGCGTTCCCCGCCAGGACGATTGCGGCCTCGACGCCGTCGAGCGCCTCGATCAGCTTCAGCCCGGGCTCCTGCGCGGCGTCCAGGTCCTCGGCCGTGACGCGGACGCGCTCCTCGCTGGCCGACGCCGGCGCGCCGGCCGACGACGACGCCGGGTGCAGGCCGGCCACGATCGAGAACACGACCCGCGCCCGCTCGTCCACGCGGTTCATCGCCCGGCCCAGGTTCCCGTTCTCGTCGGCGGCTTCCCCGGACGCCATGATGCGGTCGAAGTCCCTGACGAGCTCCTCCAGACGGTAGGTGCTGACCGCCACGCCGAAATACTGGGTGGCGACGTCCTCGAGCTGGTGCGCCTCGTCGATGACGGCGCACGGGCACTCGGGGATGACTTCGCCGTACGACCCCTGCCGGACGGCGGCGTCCGCGCACAGCAGGTGGTGGTTGACGACGACCACGTCCGCCGCGGCCGCACGCTCGCGCATGCGCGTGACGAAGCACGGCTCGTACTCGGGGCACCCGGTCCCGAGGCAGTTCTCGTTGGAGGCGCAGATGGCCGTCCAGAACGGCACGTCCTCGGGCAGGTCGGCCAGTTCGGCGCGGTCGCCGGTCTCGGTGACGGCCGCCCACTCGTCGACCATCCGCAGGTACACGCGGTCGGCCGGCGAACCGGCCTCGACCTCGTCGCGGCACGCCGCGAACCGGTGCAGGCAGAGGTAGTTGCCGCGGCCCTTCATGCACGCCGCGGCGAAGGGGACGCCGAGCGCCGCGCGCAGGACCGGGACGTCCTTGAAGACGATCTGCTCCTGGAGGTTCTTGGTGCCGGTCGAGACGAGCACGCGGCGGCCGCTGAGGATCGCCGGCGCCAGGTACGCGAGGGTCTTGCCGGTTCCGGTCCCGGCCTCGGCCAGCAGGACGCCGCCCCGTCCGAAGGTGCGGGCCACCGCCGCGGCCATGTCGCGCTGCCCCTGGCGCGGCTCGAAGGCCGGCACGGTCCGCGCGAGCGGGCCGCCGTCGGCAAAGACCCGGTCGACCTTCTCGCCTAATCCAGCAGGTCCGCGTACAGCGGGAACTTCCGGCACAGGGCTTCCACTTCGGTCCGCACCATGGCCTGCACGCGGCCCTCGGCGGGGGAGGCGAGCACCCGCGCGACGAGCTCGCCGATGATCGCCATCTCGGCTTCGCCCATGCCCCGGGTCGTCACGGCCGGCGTGCCGATGCGGATGCCGCTGGCCTTGAGCGGCGGGTTCTGATCGAACGGGATCGTGTTCTGGTTGACCGTGATGCCGGCGGCGCCGAGCGCCGTCGTCGCCTCCTTGCCGGTGAGGCCCTTGGAGAACACGTCCACGAGCAGGAGGTGCGTGTCCGTGCCGCCCGACACCAGGCGGAATCCGTGGGACGCGATCACCTCGGCCAGCTTCTTCGCGTTGGCGACGACCTGCTTCTGGTAGGCGGCGAACTCCGGCTGGCCGGCCTCGAGGAAGCACACGGCTTTTGCGGCGATGACGTGCATGAGCGGGCCGCCCTGCACGCCCGGGAAGACCGACCGATCGAGGTCCTTCGCCCACTTCTCCTTGCACAGCACGAGGCCCGCCCGGGGTCCGCGCAGCGTCTTGTGCGTCGTGGTCGTGGCGAAGTCGGCGAAGGGGACGGGGCTGGGGTGCACGCCGCCGGCGACGAGCCCGGCGATGTGCGCCATGTCCGTGACCATCGCGGCGCCGACCCGGTCGGCGATGCCGCGGATGCGCGCGAAGTCGATGACCCGGGGGTAGGCGCTGGCGCCCACCATGATCATCTTCGGCTTGTGCTCGCCCGCCAGGCGGTCGAGCGCGTCGTAGTCGAGCCGCTCGTCGTCCTGCCGGACGCCGTACGGGACGATCGTGTACAGCTTGCCCGAGAAGTTCAGCGGATGCCCGTGCGTGAGGTGCCCGCCGTGCGCGAGGTCCATGCCCAGCACGGTGTCGCCCGGCTTCACCAGCGTGAAGTAGACGGCCATGTTGGCCTGCGCCCCCGAGTGGGGCTGCACGTTCGCGTGGTCCGCGCGGAACAGCGCCTTCGCCCGATCCACCGCCAGGCGCTCGACGACGTCCGCGAACTCGCACCCGCCGTAGTAGCGGCGGCCCGGGTACCCTTCCGCGTACTTGTTGGTGAGGACGGAGCCGGCCGCCTCGAGGACCGCGCGGCTGACGAAGTTCTCGGACGCGATCAGTTCGAGGCCGCCCGCCTGCCGTCCCACCTCGTTGCGGACGGCCTCGGCGATGTCGGGGTCGACGTCCCGGAGGCGGAAGCCCCGGGCAAACAGGCTGTGGTCCATGGTCAGGCGTCCTCGTGTTCGATGCGGGCGATCTTCGCCACCCGCGCGTCATGCCGGCCGTCCTCGAACGCGGTGGTCAGGAAGGCGCGAACGATGCCCCGCACCTCGCCGGGCGGCGTCGTGCGCCCGCCGAGCGCCAGCACGTTGGCGTCGTTGTGGGCGCGGCCGAGCCGCGCGCTGGCCTCGTTCCACGCCAGCGCCGCGCGCACGCCGCGGACCTTGTTCGCCGCGATGCTCATGCCGATGCCGGTGCCGCAGACGAGGATGCCGCGGTCGGCGCGCCCGCCCGCCACCGCCCGCGCGACCGTCACCGCGAAGTCGGGGTAGTCCACCGACTCCGCCGACGCGGTGCCCACGTCGTCGAAGGGAACGGCCAGTTCGTCGAGCAGCGACTTGATGGTTTCCTTGAGGGCGAACCCGGCGTGGTCCGAACCGATCGCGATGCGCACAGCCGGATTCTACTCGATTTTCCGCGCGGGATTCCGCATGATGGGAGGGCTCGCGCCGGGCCAGGCGGCCCTTCGACGCGCACACCCATCATGCCCACGACCCTGCCTCCGCCCGAACCGCTCGCCGTCGTCAGTCCCCGGGGCGAGGACCGCGTCCGCGGCGGGCATCCCTGGATCTACCGGACGGACGTCGTCGACGTCCGCGCGGCCGGGGGCGACACCGTGCTGGTCCGGAACGCGCGCGGCCGCCCCGTCGGACACGCGCTCTACAGCGATCGCTCGCAGATCGCGCTGCGGATGCTCACGGTGGGCGAGGCGCCGGCCGGGACCGGCCTGTGGCGGTCGCGCCTCGACGCGGCCATCGCCTTCCGCCGGTCGCTCGGCATCGACGCGACGGCGTACCGCCTGGTGCACGCCGAGGGCGATCTGCTGCCGTCGTGCGTGGTGGACCGGTACGGGGACTACCTGGTGCTGCAGACGCTGTCGCAGGGCGCGGACCGGATGTTGGCGCCCCTCGTCGGACTGCTCACGGACCTCCTCCATCCGGCCGGCATCCTCACGCGCAACGACGTCAGGGTCCGCCAGTTCGAGGGCCTCGACTCGTCCGTGGCGCTCGTCGCCGGCGAGGTGCCGCCGACGGTGACCGTGCGCGAGGGCCGGATCGAGCACGACGTGGACGTGTGGCACGGCCAGAAGACCGGGCTGTTCCTCGACCAGCGCGAGAACCGCGCGGCGGCCCGCGCCTACGCCCGGGGACGGCTGCTCGACTGCTTCAGTTACCACGGCGCGTTCGCGCTCCAGCTGGCCGACCGCTGCGACCGCGTCGTGGCGCTCGACGTCTCGGAGGAGGCCGTCGCGCAGATCGGCCGCAACGCCGCGCGCAACGGCATCACCACGATCGAACCGCGCGCCGTCAACGTCTTCGACGCGCTGCGCGAGATGGAGCGGGCGCGCGAGCGGTTCGACACGATCGTGCTGGACCCGCCGGCGTTCGCCAAGAGCAAGGACGCCGTGGAGCGGGCCAGCGCCGGGTACAAGGAAATCAACCTCCGCGCGATGAAGCTCCTGGCGCCGGGCGGGACGCTCGTCACCTGCACCTGCTCCTACCACGTGGACGAGGCGGCCTTCGGACAGATCGTGTACGAGGCGTCGGTGGACGCGCGGGCCAGGATGGCCGTCGTCGAGAAGCGCATGCAGTCGCGGGACCACCCGGTCGTCCTGGGCGTGCCGGAGACGTACTATCTCAAGTGCTTCATCATGCGGAAGCTGGCGTGACGGCGGCCGGGCGCGGCCGCGAAGGCCGCGTCAGGGCGTGCGGCGGCTCGCGACGCCGGGCGGCGGCGGGACGATCTGAATGACGGTCGGGAAGAAGGCCGGCATGCCGCCCGGCTTCGGGTTGGGCAGCCCGGGCGAGCCGCCGACCGCGTAGTCCTTCACCGTCACGCCCGGCGGGAACGCCACGTCGTCCTCGCGGAACCTGCCGACGTCGAACATGTGCGTCGCGGGCTCCTCGAACACCAGCTCGCCCTTGTCCTTCAGCACGCTCCGGTAGTACAGCACGATCTCCGCGAAGGACTGGCTCGATCCGAACAGGTGGAATCGCTGGCCGCGCCCCGCGTCGTACGAGCCGAGGTACGCGGCGGTGGGGAACACGGGGGCGTTCAGCTGCTCTGGCGCGGGCGCCGCGTCGGGGTCGGGCGCGGCGGCGGGCGTCGTCCCGGCGGGCGAGGCCGGTCTCGTGTCCGGCGCGGCCGCCGCGGGTGGAGCCTCCGGCCTGGCGGTCTCCGCGGGCGCAGGCGCGGGCGTTCTCGCGCCCGGTGCCGCGGGCGGCGGCTGGGGGCGCGCGACCGGGGGCTGCGCGCGGGCAGACGCCGCCGCGAGCGCGAGGACGGCCGCCGTCACGAGTGCCGTCGGCCAGCGGATCGTCATGGAGGCATTATAGCGGCTCCCGTAACCGTGCGCCCGATTCCCGCGTCTTATGAGCACGGGCCGGCCGGGTGGCCGGCTTGCTGCGGCGGATCGCAGGGCGTAGACTGGGATCGGGTCCCCGATCAGGCGGATACGGACATGGGAAACACATTGAAGACGGCGCTGCTGCTCGGTTTGATGAGCGGCCTCCTGCTGGTGCTGGGCGACTACTTCGGCGGCCGGAGCGGCCTGGTGACGGCGTTCGGCTTCGCCGTGGTCATGAACTTCGCGTCGTACTGGTTCTCCGACAAGATCGTGCTGAAGATGTACGGCGCGAAGCCGGTCGGGCCGGAGCACCCCCTCTTCCAGATCGCGCAGCGGCTGTCCCAGCGCGCCGGGCTGCCGATGCCGAAGGTCTATGTCATCCCGGACGCGTCGCCGAACGCGTTCGCCACGGGGCGCAACCCCTCGCACGCGGCGGTCGCGGCGACCGAGGGCATCCTCCGGCTGCTGGACGAGCGGGAGCTCGAAGGCGTCATCGCGCACGAGCTGGCCCACGTCAAGAACCGCGACATCCTGGTCGGGTCCGTGGCGGCGACGATCGCGGCCGCCATCATGATGCTGGCGCGCATGGCGCAGTTCGCCGCGTTCTTCGGCGGGGGGCGCAGCGACGATCGCGAGGGCGGATCGAACCCGATCGCGCTGCTCGCGACGGTCATCCTGGCGCCCGTCGCGGCCATGCTGATCCAGTCGGCCATTTCCCGGTCGCGCGAGTTCGGCGCGGACGCCGGCGGGGCCGCCATCGCGGGCAGCCCCTACGGCCTGGTGGACGCGCTCAAGAAGCTGGAATACGCGGCCAAGCGCGTCCCGATGGACGCGAACCCGGCGACGGCGCACATGTTCATCGTGAAGCCGTTCAGCGTGCACGGCCTGCTGTCGCTGTTCAGCACGCACCCGCCCACTGAGGCGCGCATCCGGGCGCTGCTCGGCCAGGCCTGAGTCCCGGGCGGGGCGACGCTCAGCGCCCCGCCATCGGCAGCTTCACCCCGCGGGCGTCGGCGCATCGGAGGGCCAGGTCGTACCCGGCATCCGCGTGGCGCATGACGCCCGATGCCGGGTCGTTCCACAGCACGCGCGCGATCCGCCGGTCCGCCGCCTCGCTCCCGTCGCACACGACGACCTGGCCCGCGTGCTGCGAGTAGCCCATCCCCACGCCGCCGCCGTGGTGGACGCTGACCCACGTCGCGCCGCTGGCGGTGTTCAGCAACGCGTTGAGGAGCGGCCAGTCCGACACCGCGTCCGACCCGTCGGCCATCGCCTCGGTTTCCCGGTTGGGGCTCGCCACCGACCCCGCATCGAGATGGTCCCGGCCGATCACGATCGGCGCCTTCACCTCGCCGGAGCGCACCATGGCGTTGAAGGCCAGGCCCGCCGCGTGGCGCTCGCCGAGGCCGAGCCAGCAGATGCGCGACGGCAGGCCCTGGAAGCTGATCCGGGCGCCGGCCATGTCGAGCCATCGCCGCACCCCCTCGTTCGCCGGGAAGAGGGCCTTCAGCGCCTCGTCGGTGCGGCGGATGTCCTCGGGGTCGCCCGACAGCGCGACCCAGCGGAAGGGCCCCTTGCCTTCGCAGAAGAGCGGCCGCACGTAGGCCGGCACGAACCCCGGGAACGCGAAGGCGTCCGCGACGCCGTGGTCCTTCGCGGCCTGGCGGATGTTGTTCCCGTAGTCCACGACCGGCACGCCCATGGCCTGGAACTCGAGCATCGCCCTGACGTGCACGGCGACACTCCGGCCCGCGGCGCCCTTCAGGGCGTCGTGCTCGGACGGCACCGCCCTCGCGGCCTTCCATCTCTCGAGGGTCCAGCCGATGGGCAGGTAGCCGTTGACCAGGTCGTGCGCGCTCGTCTGGTCGGTCACGAGGCCCGGCAGCGGCCCGCCGGCCTTCGCGCGGCGCACGATTTCGGGCAGGACCTCCGCGGCGTTGCCGAGCAGGCCCACCGACACGGCTTCACGCCGCTGGCAGTGCGCCCGCACGCGCGCCAGCGCGTCGTCCAGGTCGCCCGCCTGGACGTCGAGGTACTTCGTCCGCAGGCGCGCGGCGATGCGATCGGGATCGCACTCGACGACGAGGGACGCGGCGCCCGCGAAGCTGGCCGCGAGCGGCTGCGCGCCGCCCATGCCCCCGAGGCCGGACGTCAGGATCCACCGGCCCGCCCAGTCGCCGCCGTAGTGCTGGCGCCCCGCCTCCGCGAACGTCTCGTACGTGCCCTGCACGATGCCCTGGCTGCCGATGTAGATCCACGATCCGGCCGTCATCTGGCCGTACATGAAGAGGCCCTTCCGGTCGAGCTCGTGAAAGTGCTCCCACGTGGCCCACCGGGGCACCAGGTTCGAGTTCGCGATGAGCACGCGCGGGGCGTCGGCATGCGTGCGGAAGACGCCGACGGGCTTTCCCGACTGCACGAGCAGCGTCTCGTCATCGTCGAGCGCCTTCAGCGACGCGAGAATGGCGTCGAAGCAGGCCCAGTTGCGCGCGGCCCGGCCGATGCCGCCGTACACCACCAGGCTGGCCGGGTTCTCGGCGACGTCGGGATCGAGGTTGTTCTGGATCATGCGGAAGGCCGCCTCCGTGAGCCAGCTCTTGCAGGACAGCGCGGTGCCGCGCGGCGCGCGGATCACGCGGCTGTCGTCACGCCTGGGGTCGCTCGTCATGGTGCTCACCTCCGCCGCGGCGCTTCCGGTTCCGTCACGTGCAGGCGGCCCCGGCCGCGCCGCTCCCGCCTCAGAGCAGGTAGGCCAGGGCGAAGCCGATCTGGGCCACGAACATCATCCGGTACATGTGCGCCCACGAGACGTGGTTCTCCTCGACCGCGAGGTCGCCCGGGCGGCGCAGCATCAGGGAGCAGACGTACAGGCCGTAGACGATCATCACGCCGCCGAGGAGCTGCAGCAGCAGGAAGTTCCCCGTGAGGATCCCCCCCCACGCGCCGGCGGGGATGAGCAGGAACGGCAGCACGAACGACGGCGCGATCATCCACGCCGCCCGCGTGACGCCGAACTGCAGGGGCAGCGTGCGGCAGCCGCCCAGCCGGTCGCCTTCCATGTCGGCGAAATCCTTGGTCGTCGTCGCGCCCAGCAGGAAGAGCGCGAAGATCGATCCGAGATACCAGGGTTCCAGGCCGAACACCGTCTTCACCGCGGACCAGCCGGCGACCTTCAGCAGCAGGCCCCGCGGGATGCAGATCGTGACGTTCGCCCAGACCCCGAGACGCTTCGTCCGGAGCGGGGGCGCGGAGTAGGCGACCGTCATGAGCGCCGCCGCCAGCACGATCCAGAAACACTCGTGCCGCCCGCCCGGCGCCACGAGCCACGCGAGGACGAGCGCCAGGGCGAAGCCGGCCAGCGTGACCGCCCACGCCGCCGGGAGCGACAGCCGCCCGCTCGGCAGCGGCCGCTTCGGCTTGTTGAGGCGGTCGATGTCCAGGTCGTAGATCTGGTTCAGGCCGTTGGAGGCGGCGTTCAGCACCGCCGCCATGACGGTGCCGATGGCCGGCGCCGCCAGCAGGCCCCAGCTCCAGGGCTCGCGGGGATGCGCCCCGATGGCCGTCGCGGCGGCCGAGGCGACGCCGAGCGCCGGGGCGATGAGCGTGAAAGGGCGGGTGAAATCCACGAGCGCGCGGAGGCGCGAGGTCTCGCTCACATCAGCCTCGTGATCGCGATGGCGACGGCGGCGCCCGCCGCCGTATTGAGGAAGTTCAGGACGTCGTTGTTGACGACGCGCGCCGATTCGAGGGTGGACGCGAGCACGCTCTCGACCGCGGAGCCGGCCGCGGCCCCGGCCACGGCGGCCCAGACCGCCCACCACGGGATGAGGCCCACGCCCGCCCCCAGGGCGGCCAGCACGAGCGCGCCGATCAGCCCGGCCGCCGTGCCCTCGAGCGACACCGCGCCGGGCGTGCCTGGCCGCACGCGCGATCGCGTGAGCGGAAGAAACGTCGTCCGGCCCCAGGCCTTGCCGATCTCGCTGGCGACGGTGTCGCCGCCGCCCGCGGCCAGCGCCGCGACGAACGCCAGCGCCGCCTCCTGGCGAAATGGGGTGGCCACCGCCGCGACGGCCGCGATGGCCGCCAGGCCGGTGTTGGCGAACGCGTTGCCCCCGCCGCGCCGGCCGCCGCGCTCCTCGGCGATCCCGAGCAGGGTCTTGCGGGCCAGGCCGAGCCGCGACGTCCCCGCGGCGGCGAGGAACGTCGCGAAGAGCAGCGTCCATCCCGCCAGGCCCAGGCAGGCGTAGATGGCCACCCCGATCGCCCACCCCGCCAGCATGCCCGACACGCGGACCGTGCCGGCCAGCCATCCCGCCGCCGCCGCCACGGTGTTCACCGCGAGCGCGGGCGCGAGATGCGCCGCGACCGCGCCGCTCGCCGCCAGCCAGGCCTCGCCCCTCACCAGCCCGGACATCCACAGCACGGTTCCGGCGACTGCGGGGACGGTGACGTTGTCGTCGAGCTGGATCGGGATCGTTTCGGCCAGCCCGGCCGCCAGGGCCGCGACGGCCGCGGCGACGAGGGTGAATCCGATCGCGGGCGCCGGATGCACCGCGGGCGCCGTCCACCACGACAGGAACACGCCAGCCGCGCCTCCGGCGGCCACGAACGCGAGGAGGCCCTCCAGGCTCTTGTCCGGATTCCACCCGAGGCGGTGGCGCCCCCACCGGCGCCCCGCAAGCGTCGCGGCCCCGTCGCCGAACGCGAGGATGCCCCACGCGGCGGCGGCCATGTCCGGGCGGGAGGGGAACGCGAGAATCAACGCCAGGACGGCGACGGGGTACAGCACGATCCCCAGCGGAAAGCCGCGAGCGGTGTCGGCGGGCCGGTCGAGCGCGCGGCCGCCGATCCGGGGCAGGACGAACACGTTGAACAGCACGGCCGCCGCCGCGCACAGGGCGGCCTGCCACCACGTCAGCACGCGCAGCAGGAGCGCGAAGGCGCCCATCGACGCGTGCACGAGCTGACGGGCGGTCTCGGTGGACATGCTCACGCCCCGACCGCCTGGTCCTGGAACGACCGCACCACGCGGGCGATGCCTTCCTCGAGCGGCGTCACGCGGTACCCGAGGTCGTCCGACGCCAGCGCGTGCCCCATGGGCCAGTCGCGCATCAGGACCTCCAGCGTGCCCGTCGTGAGCAAGGGGGGCCGGCCGAGCCACGCGGCCCGCAGCTCGTACGCGAGCGCTGTTGGAGACGCCAGCCAGTCCGGGATCCGGCGGGGCAGCCGCCGGCCCGTCAACGCACGCACGATGTCGAAGGCGCGCATCTGGGGCGCGTTCTCGCCGCCGAGGTGATACCGGGCGCCCGGCCGTCCCGCCTCGAGCGCCGCGACGTGCGCCTCCGCGACGTCGTCGATGTACGAGAACGACCAGGTCCGGCCGGCGCCGACGACGCCCGGGAGGCGGCCGTGCAGGTGGTCCGCGATCATGCCGCCGACCAGGTTGCCCTCGGTCGCGGGGCCCGGGCCGTAGATGACGCCGGGGTAGAGGCGCACGATCGGCGCGCCCCGTCCGGCTTCCGATCCGGCGAGCGCGT
Organism: uncultured Vicinamibacterales bacterium; assembly: GCA_964491885.1. Lineage (GTDB taxonomy): Bacteria > Acidobacteriota > Vicinamibacteria > Vicinamibacterales > JAKQTR01 > JAKQTR01. Next base: position 13,750 of record CAZBIP010000013.1, on the reverse strand, counting down.
CTCCCGCGGCCTTCGTCCGCTGGTAGTCGTTCCACGAGGGCGGCGCGTCGAGGCCCCCGGGGGCGAGGGCCATGAACGACGAGGTATAGACGATGCGGCGCACACGGCGCCGCCGGGCGGCGTCGATCACGGCCCGCAGGCCGCCCACGTTCACCTCGTCGAAGGCGCGGCGGTCGGGCCGCCACGTGGCGACGAGGGCCGCGCCGTGCAGCACGGCCTCGCAGCCCTCCGACGCCGCGAGCAGGGCGCCCGCGTCCCGCACATCCCCGTCGAACGCCTCGCCCGGCAGTTCCGCGGACGAAGCGCGCCGGGCGAAGACGACCGCGTCGTGCCCGGCCGCGACGAGGGCCCGGACGATGGCGCGCCCGAGAAATCCTGTGCCTCCCGTCACCAGGACCCGCATGGCGCTACGCCGCCCGCCGCCAGAAGTCGAGCAGGTCTCCGAGGGTGCGGTCGATGGAGATGGCCGGCTCCCATCCCGTCTCGCCGCGGATGCGCGACGGGTCCCCGAGGAGCAGCGGCGTGTCGTTGGGTCTGAAGCGGGCCGGGTCCGGCTCGACGGTGACGCGGACGCGGGCGAGCCCCACCACGAGATCGAGCAGATCGCGCATGCGGTAGGCGCGGCCCGAGCAGACGTTGTACGCGCGGCCGGGCGCGCCGTGCCAGGCCAGCGCCCGGTACGCGCGGACGGTGTCGCGCACGTCCGTGAAGTCCCGCTGCGACTCGAGGTTGCCGACGCGGATCACCGGCTCCGAGCGGCCCGCCTCGATGAGCGCGACCTGGCGGGCGATGCCGGGCACGAAGAACGACGGGTCCTGCCGCGGGCCGGTGTGGTTGAACGCGCGCGCCACCACCGCCGGAATCCCGTCTTCCTCGGCGGCCTTCACCGCCACGAGTTCGGTGGCCACCTTGCTGACCGCGTACGGATTGCCCGCTTCGAGGGCGTCGTCTTCCGCGAGCGGGCGGTCCGCGGGGCGGTACACGTACGCGGAGCTCGGCACCACGACGCGGCTGCGGAGGCCCTCGGCCCTCAGCGCGTCGAACAGGTAGTGCGTGGCCATCGCGTTCACCGCGAGCGTCTCCGCGGCGGCGCGCCAGGACTGGCCCACGTGCGGCGACCCCGCCAGGTGGTAGACGAACGCCGGCCCGACCTCGCCGACGGCCCGCCGCGCGGCGTCGCGATCGAGGAGGTCGACCTCGATCCACTGCGCCCGGGGGTAGCGCGCCTGCGTCTCCGCGCCGACGCCGGGCTTGCGGAGCGCCACCACGCGGACCGGGTCGGCGTCGAGGAGATCCAGCAGATGGGACCCGGCGAAGCCCGCCGCGCCCGTCACGAGGACGGTCTGGCCGTCGGCCGCGGCGTGTCCGGGTGTCGTCGTCGTCGGCACTTACGCTCCCGCCCGGTCCGCGTACTGCGCCCGGTAGTAGGCCTGGAACGCGGGGTCCTGCCCGACGATCGGCCGCCACCACCACGGGCTGGCCCGGTACCACTCCACCGTGGCCGCGAGGCCGTCCTCGAAGGTCTTCCTCGGCGACCATCCCAGGCCCCGCAGTTTCGCGGTGTCCAGGCAGTACCGCCGATCGTGACCCTGGCGGTCCGCGACGAACCGGATGAGCGAGTCGGGTTTGCCGGCGAGCTGGAGGATGCGCTTCGTCAACTCGGCGTTGGACACGCCGTTGCCCCCGCCCACGTTGTAGACCTCGCCGCCCTCCCCGCGCTCGATCACCAGGTCGATGGCCTCGCAGTGGTCGTCGACGTGGAGCCAGTCGCGCACGTGCAGACCGTCGCCGTAGAGCGGGAGCTCGCGGTCCTCGAGCGCGTTCGTGATGAAGAGGGGGATGACCTTCTCCGGGAACTGGTACGGCCCGTAGTTGTTCGACGCGCGCGTGATCACGACCGGCACCTCGTAGGTGGCCCAGTAGCTGTACGCGAGGCGGTCGGCGCCGGCCTTGCTGGCCGAATAGGGATTGCGGGGACGCAGTTCGTCGGTTTCCTTCGAGGCGCCCGCCGCGACGGAGCCGTAGACCTCGTCGGTCGAGATCTGGACGAACCGGCGGAGCCCTTCGGCCTGGCGCGCGGCCTCGAGCAGCACGAACGTGCCGAACACGTCGGTCTGGATGAAGGCGCCGGCGTGCTGCAGCGAGCGGTCGACGTGGGTCTCGGCCGCGAAGTGCACGACGATGTGGGCGTCCCTGACGAGCGGGGCGCTCACCGCGCCGTCGGCGACGTCCCCGAGGACGAAGGTGTGACGCGGGTGGTCGAGGACGTCGTGGAGGTTCTCGAGCCGCCCGCAGCAGGTCAGCTTGTCCAGGGTGGTGACGTGCCAGTCCGGGTGCGCCTGCAGGGCGCGGCGCACGAAGTTGCTGCCGATGAATCCCGCGCCGCCGGTCACGAGGACCTTCGTCATCTGGAGCCGTCCTTCCGCCCGCCCCTACCGCACGCCGCCGCCGCTGAACGGCGGGGCGAACGACCCGATGCCGGCGAGCGAGATGGAGACGCTGAACCGGCGGTCCTCGGCGAGGGCGGAGGGCCTCAGGCCGCCGAAGTCGTACGTCTGGTAGGACGCCGTGACGCCGCAGCACTGCGCATTGTAATAGGCGACCAGGCGCCGCTGCAGGAACGCGCCGTTCTTGATGTCGTAGTTCGCCGACAGCGAGCCGCCGAACCGGTTCTGGCTGAAGCGGAACGTCGCGTCCGCGTTCAGGTAGTGCGTCGCCGACGGCTCGTAGTCGTACCCGGGCAGCCCGGCGATGAAGCGGCGCTTGCTCCAGCCCGCCGAGAGCGTCACCGCGTCGCGGAGCGCGTAGGTGCCCGCCGCGCCGAGCGTCATGAACGCGCTCTTGTAGGGGTTGAACTCGCCGCGGAACGTGGCGTTCAGCGCCTCGCTCGGCGACACCCGCGCGGCCAGCGACACGGCCGACATCTTCCGGGCCTCGCTGCTGCCGTAGCTGGTCGAGTAGTTCGAGTCGACCGTGGACGCGGCGGCCTTCGTGTAGTAGGTCTGCCTGGCCGTGAGGTTGAGGATCTCCCGCGACCGCCCCGCGTCGGCCCCGCCCTTCCGCTTCGCGTACAGGCGGTTGTTCAATCCGAAGGTGATCCGCGTCGTGCCGCCCACGACGTAGTCGGTCGAGTCGAGCTGGACGATCGTCCCCGCCTCGTCGAAGTTCGAGACCCGCTGGATGTTCACCCAGGGCTCGATCGTGTGCTTGATCTTCTCGGCGTACCCGCTGTCCGGCGTGTTCCAGATCCGGTTGAACACCGGGCCCACGATGCGCGTCTGCAGATCGACGTACGTGCGGTCCACCGCCGCCGGGACCTGCAGCCCCGTCAGCGGGTCGAGGCTCTCGCTCCACCGCGTGTAGCGCCATCCGACCGCGGTGTTCACGGTCAGGAAGGCCCACTTCCGGAACGGAATCCGGAACGAGGGCGCGACGTCGAGGCGCCGAAGGCCGGTGTCCGTGCTCGCCTCGCCGGCGTGCGTCTCCCGGAGAAGGCCGGCATACTCGCCGGTCGCGCCGAAGTACACGGGCAGCCGCCCGAGGGGCCGCTCGCCCCGGGTCACCGTGACGCGCGGCGTCGACCCGGACACGGTCGAGCTGGTCGTGTTGAAGAAATACTCGTTGCGGTCGATCGAGCCCGCCACGCTGTACGCGCCCCACGTGCCGGACACGCTGCCGCTGTAGCTGCGCTGCCGCCGGGACGCGTCGTAGACGTTCGTGTTGTACGTCTGCTGCACCGCGATGTCGGAGAAGTAGTCCACCCGCGCCCGCGCCCGGAGCTTCCACGGGAGCTCCTGGGCCAGGCTGCCCCGCGCGTCGAAGCTGCGCGACCCGGCCGCCTCCACGAGGTTGCCCGCGCTGTCGACGTAGCTCGCCGGCTTCTCGCGCAGGAGGTATACGCGCGCCTCGCCCGCAGAGGCGCGCGAGCGGACGTAGCGGTACTCGGCGCCGAACCCGTGGCCGCGCTTCGAGAACCAGTCGTGCGTGATCGTGGCGTCCCGGTTGCGGCCGATGGCCCAGAAGAACGCGTTGCTCAGCGTGTGCCCCTTGAGGCTCGACGAGCCGTATACGGGGAGCAGGAGGCCGGTCGCGCGGTCCTCCTTGTTGATGGGGTAGTAGACGATCGGCAGGTAGAGGACCGGCACGCCCTTCACGCGCATCACCGAGTGCACGAGGAGCGCGTAGTGGTCGATGTTGAGGACCACGGTGCCCGACGTGAACTGCCACCGCGGCCGGGGCTGGACGCAGGTGGTGAACCCGCCCTTCGTGATCCGGTACTTCCGCTCGCCGACCTTTTCCAGCGTCTCGCCGTAGAAAAAGATCTCGGGCTCCTGGGTCCCGAATTCGCTCTTCTCCGCCGGCCGCTCGTGCTCCTGCTGAAGGACCGCGCTGCCGGAGGCGTGGTGAAACGTGCCGAGCTTGGTCCGGGTATTGAACTCCAGGGTCTCCGCGGAGATGCGCTGGTTCTCGGTCGTCAGCGTGACGTTGCCCCGCGCCGTCAGCAGGTCGCGGTCCGTGAAGAGCTCCACCTCGTCGGCGAAGATCGTCAGGCCCTCGCGCTCGATCTCGACGTCGCCCGTGAGCTTCCAGTGCGACTCGCCGAGCCGCTCGAGCCGCCACTGCCGCGACCGGTCGAGGCCCGGCAGCGCCTGCGTCGGCGCCTCCTGCGCGGCGGCGCCGGACGCGAGCAGCAGGGCCGCCAGCGCCAGCCACGGGACCGGGGACGCGCCAAGCTTCATCGGAGCCGAAGATTACCATGCGGAGCAGGAGGGGCCAACCGCGCCGGGCCCCCGATCCCGCGGCTCAGCGCCCGGCGGCGGCGGTGAGGAGCGGGAGCACCGCGCCGAGCAGGAAGATGGACCCCGCGACCGTGATGTCGGGTGCTGCGGCCCAGGCGGCCTCCAGGGCACGGGCGGGGTCGGCCTCGACGACGCTCCTCCCGCGGAACCCGGCGTGTCGGGCCGCCGCCTCGAGGTCTTCCGGGCGCGCCGCTCGCGGCGTCGGCGGCGCCGTCAACACCAGGACCGTCACGTGCGGCAGCAGGTGCCGGAGCATCGCCGCGTGGTCCTTGTCGCGCATGGCCGCAAAGACCAGCGGCTGGCCCCCCGGGACGGCCTCGCCGAGGTACTCGGCCAGCGCGGCGGCCCCGGCGGCGTTGTGCGCCGCGTCGACCAGGGCGCTGCGCCCGTCCCGCATGCGCAGGAGTTCCAGCCGGCCCGCCCAGCGCGCCGCGCGCAGCCCGTGCTCGACGGCCCCCGCGGGGACGCTGAGGCCCGCCTCGTCCCACGCCTCGAGCAGGCGCACGGCCACGAGGGCATTCGCGGCCTGGTGGCGGCCCCGGAGCGCGAGCGTCAGCGGGCCGTAGGTGCCGGCCGGCGTGCGGATCTCGACGATGGACCGGCCGGCATCCGCCGTGGCCGACATCGTGACGCCCTCCCACGCCGGGATGAGCGCCGCGCCGCGCGCGGCGCACGCGGCAGCGATGACCCCGAACGGCCCGGGCCTCCGCTCGCCGCAGACGAGGCGCATGCCTGGCTTGACGATGCCGGCCTTCTCGCCGGCGATGGCGGTGAGCGTCGCGCCGAGGTACTGCTGGTGATCGAAGTCGATGTTCGTGATGGCGCCGACGGTCGGCGTCGCGACCGACGTGGCGTCGAGGCGGCCGCCGAGGCCGACCTCCAGCACCGCCGCGTCCACGCGCCGGCGCCGGAACAGCTCGAACGCCGTTGCCGTCGCGACCTCGAAGAACGTCGGCGCCGCGGCCAGGCGGCCCTCCGCCCGGAGCCGCTCGACGAGCGCGGCGACGTCCTCGACGACGGCGGCCAGGTCGCCCTCGCCGACGGGCGTGCCGTCGATGGCGAAGCGTTCTTCCACGCGCACGAGATGCGGCGACGTGTAGCAGCCCGTCCGGTGCCCCGCCGCCGTCAGCGCCGCCGACACGAACGCGCAGACCGACCCTTTGCCGTTCGTGCCCGCCACGGCCGCCGACGGGCTCGCGTCCTGCGGCCGTCCCATCGCGTCCGTGATCGCGCGGATGTTCTCGAGGCCGAACTTGCGGCCGTGGAACTCGAGGCCGAAGAGGTACTCAAGCGGCGTCATGCATGAACCGCAGCGCCCTGGCCAGCGTGGCCTTCAACTCCCGCCGATCGACGATGAGATCGATCATGCCGTGGGCCAGGAGGAACTCGCTCCGCTGGAAGCCCTCCGGGAGCGTCTGCCGGATCGTCTGCTCGATGACGCGCGGGCCGGCGAAGCCGATGAGCGCCTTCGGCTCGGCGACGTTCAGGTCGCCCAGCATCGCGAAGCTGGCCGTGACGCCGCCGGTCGTCGGATCCGTCAGCACCGAGATGTACGGCACGCCGGCGCGATCCAGCCTCGCGAGGGCTGCCGACACCTTGGCCATCTGCATCAGCGACAGGGCCCCCTCCATCATTCGGGCGCCACCGGAGCAGGACACCACGATCACGGGCGCGCGCGACGCGAGGCCCCGCTCCACGGCCCGCGTGATCTTCTCGCCCACGACGACGCCCATGCTGCCGCCGATGAAGCCGTACTCCATCGCGGCGATGACGGCGGGGACCCCGTCCAGCGTGCCGGTCCCGACGATCACGGCGTCGAACAGGCCCGTCGCCGCCTGGCTGACCCTCAGCCGTTCGCGGTACGGCTTCGTGTCGGTGAAGCCAAGCGGGTCGGTCGAGGCGAGGCCCGCGTCGTGCTCCTGCCACCCGTCGTCGAAGAGGGAGCGGAGCCGGTCCGCGGCCGTCATCCGGAAGTGATGCGCGCAGGACGGGCAGACGCGGAGGTTCGCCTCCAGGTCCTTGTGGTACAGGGTCTTGGCGCACGACGGGCACTTGACCCACAGCCCCTCGGGCACGCGAGCCCCCGCCTTCGCGCCGGCGGCGATCGGCGTCTTCTCTTTCTTGAACCAGGGCATTGGGAGAACTGTATCAAAAGACAGGAGCCAGGAGTCAGAAGTCAGGAGTCAGAATCCTGACTTCTGTCTTCTGACTTCTGACTTCTGACTTCT
>CAZBIP010000013.1:4655-6623 GCA_964491885.1 uncultured Vicinamibacterales bacterium | reverse complement strand
CTTCTGACTTCTGACTTCTGACTTCTTACTTTCGCGGCACGTAGTACTGCGTCCCTCGTCCCATCGCGCGGATCTGGCGCAGCAGCTCGTCCACCGCGTCGTCGCTCCGCCCGAAGTCGATCTGGGACGTTTCGACGACCAGGAGCGGCGTGGCCGTGTAGTGGAAGAAGAAGTGCTGATACGCCTCGTTCAGCTCCTTCACGTACCCGGGATCGAGGCGGCGGGCCGCGAGCTCGGGGTCGCGGGCGCGGTCGCGGAGGCGCTTGAGGAGCAGGTCCGTGGGCGCCTGGAGGTACACGACGAGGTCCGGCGGCGGGATGTCCCGGGCCAGGAGCTCGTAGAGCCGCTGGTAGATGAAGAGCTCGTTGTCGTCGAGGCTCACGTACGCGTAGATGCGGTCGCGGTCGAAGAGGTAGTCGCAGACGGACACCTGGCTGAAGAGATCCGTCTGGCGCAGGCCGGACAGCTGGCGGTGCCGGTTCAGCAGGAAGAAGAGCTGCGTCTGGAACGCCGCGCCGGGCTTGTCCTGGTAGAAGTCCGCCAGGAACGGGTTGTCCGCGTCTTCCAGGATGGATGTCGCGTCGACACGGAGGGCGAGGCGCTCGGCGAGCGCCGTCTTGCCCACGCCGACCGGCCCCTCGATCGCCAGGTAGCGGTAGTCCAAGGTGCCGCGAGTATACCGACCGCCCCGAGTGCGTGGCAAGGCGGGGTAAGATGCTGGCGTGGCGACCGATCGTCTCGAGGAACGGCGGGACCTGATGACGCGTGCGTGCGTGCTGGCGGTGGCGGTGACGGCGGGGATGGCGCTTGCCGGGGGGGCCGCCTGGGCCCAGGCGCCGCCTCCGGCCGCGACGACGTTCGAGCAGAAGATGGCCTGGATGCTGCGCCTCGAGGACCAGCGCATCCTCCGCGCGCCCGAGCCTCCGCCCGTGCCGGCCCCGCCGGCCAAGCGGAGGTTCTGGCAGCGCCGGCCTCCCGCGCCCCCGCCGCCGCCGGTCCCCGACCTGCTGGCGCTGCTCGGCGACCCCGAGGGGCGCGTGCGCCGGCGGGCGGCGCTGGCCGTGGGCCGGGTCGGACTCCCGGAGGGAGTGGCGCCGCTCGCCGCGGTGCTCGGCGCGGACGCCGACGCCGAGGTACGGCTGATGGCGGCGTTCGCGCTGGGCCTCATCCGTGACCCCTCGGCTGCCGGTCCGCTGCGGGCCGCGCTTGGCGACGGATCCCCGCTCGTCCGGGGCCGCGCCGCCGAGGCGCTCGGTCTCATCGGGGACGCGGCGTCGGCGCCCGCCATCGCGGCAATGGCGATGGCGAGCCTCGGCGACGGCAGCGTCGCCGCGCTCGCCGGGGACGACGGGTCCGCGGCGGTCCCGCCGGCGGCCGAGGCATTCCGCCTTGGTGTCTACGCGCTGACGCGCCTGAAGGCGGCGGGCGACCTGCTGGCGGTGGCCCTCGACCAGTCGGGCCGGCCCCGCGTGCGGTGGTGGCCGGTCGCGTTCGCCCTCTCCCGGATCGACGACGCGCGCGCCGAGCCGGCGCTGGAGGCCTTCGCGAGAGAGGGCGGCAGCCTGGCGAAGGCGTTCGCCGCCAAGGGGCTTGGCGCGCGGAAGGCGCGGGCCGGTGTCGGTGCGCTCCTGCGGCTCGTCGAGGCCCGGCGGTCCGATCCGCGCCCGGCGGTGAGCGCGATCCGGGCGCTCGGCCAGATTGGCGACGCGCAGGCGGCGCCTGCGCTGCGCGCGGTGCTGCAGGGGCGCGACGAGGATCCGAACGTCAGGCTCGAGGCCGTCGGCGCGCTCGGCGCGCTCAGGGACTCCGCCGCGCTCGACGCCCTGCTCGACGCGGCCGGCGATTCGTGGCCCTCCCTGCGGGCGGCGAGCCTGCGCGCCGTCAGGGACATCGATCCGGACACGTTCCTCGTGGTGCTGTCCGGCCTCGACGAGGACCCGCATCCGAGCGTCCGGAGAGCGGTCGTGG
>CAZBIP010000013.1:0-4555 GCA_964491885.1 uncultured Vicinamibacterales bacterium | reverse complement strand
TCCGCGTATCAGGCGGCCTCGGCGGACGGGTCCTACCAGGCGCGAATCGCGGCGCTCGGCGCCCTGGCGAAGTACGGCGCCGGACCGGCGCTGCCGGTCGTGCGCGAGGCGCTGGCGGACCGGGACTGGGCGGTCCGCCTGAGGGCGGCGGAACTCCTGAAGACGCTCGAGCCGGCCTCCGACGCGGCCGCGCGCATCCGGCCGGCCCCGGGCAGGAGCACGGAGGCGTACGCCGCGCCGGAACTCGTGGCGCCGGCGGTGTCGCCGCACGTGTTCCTCGACACGGACGCGGGCACGATCGAGATCGAACTGGCGGTGCTCGACGCGCCGCTCACGTCGGCGAACTTCCTGGCGCTCGCGCGCCGCGGGTACTTCAGCGGGATGGCCGTGCACCGGGTGGTGCCGGACTTCGTCGTCCAGGCCGGCGACGTGCGCGGCGACGGGGAAGGGGGCCCGGGCTACACCCTGCGGGACGAGATCAACCTGCTGCCCTACCTGCGCGGCACGGTGGGGATGGCCCTGGACGGGCCGGACACGGGCGGCAGCCAGTTCTTCGTGACCCATTCGCCGCAGCCGCACCTCGACGCGAAGTACACGGTCTTCGGGCGCGTCGTCGCGGGGATGGAGGCGGTGGATCGGTTGCGGCAGTGGGACGTGATCCGCCGCGTCCGGGTGTGGGACGGGGTCGAACTCGTCACCCGGTAGCGCGGTCGGCGCGGCCCCGCGGGCCCGTACACGACGAAGGGCGCGCCGGAGGCGCGCCCTTTGAGTGCCGACGCCGTCGGGTGTCAGCAGGTCTTGCAGCCCTTCTTGGCGGGCTTCTTGGCCACGGCCTTCTTCGCAACCGCCTTCTTGGCCACGGGCTTCTTGGCCACGGCCTTCTTCGCAACCGCCTTCTTCACGACTTTCTTCGCCATCGGTCTCTCCTCCATCGCACGTCCGGCCGGCGGATGATGCCGGCCGGCTCTATGTCGACGCCCGGGTGATTGGGCGCGTGCGGGCAAAAGAACGGGGGTGATGACACCCCCGTTTTCGGCGCATCGAAGCTTAGCGCTTCTTCGCAGCCTTCTTCGTCGCCTTCTTCGCAGTCTTCTTCGCCATTGTTCCTCCTCGGAAAGTGGCCGCTCAGCTGATTAGCGCCGCCGGACGATCACAAGCACTGGGCTGAGCAATCCAGGCTCATACAAGCTGTAGATTATGGATGAGAACGAAACGATGTCAAGCGGAAAGTGATCGCGATCGCGATCGCCCGCCCCGGCCGTCGTCGCGGTCGCGGCACGATCGCCCCTGGCGCGAAGCCTGGAGCGGCCGCGCGGGAGGGGCGAACCGCGCCAGGCCGGGAGCCGACGTCACCGGAGGCGCGTCAGGGCGCTGCGCGCGGCGTCGCGCGTGGCGGGGAACGCCCCGCGCACGCGGGCCGCGGCCTCGTAGCGCGAGACGGCGGCGGGGCGATCGGACGCGGCTTCGGCCAGGGCGCCCAGCGCCTCGTACGTGGCGGCCACGAGGGGCGGGGGCGGCAGGGGCCGCGCCAGCAGCGCGCGTTCGAAGTCCTCCCGGGCCCGCGCCGGGTCAGAGAGGGCCGCGTGCACCCGGCCGCGCCGGTAGCGGTGGACGCCGTCCTGAGCGCGGGCCTCCACCGCCCGATCGAGCTTGGCGAGCGCTTCGTCCAGCGACCCGCGCTCGAACGCGCGCCAGCCCTCGAGGGACAGCCGCGCGGCGTCGGCCTCGCGCCGGTCGGGCGCGCGGCCCAGGGCCTGGTGCGCGGCGCGGCGGACGCCCCGCGGGTCGCCCGGCGGCGCCGCGGCCTGCGCGGCGCGGTACGCCGCCACCGCCTCGTCGCGCCTGCCCGTCGCGTCCGCGGCCCGTCCCATCGCCAGCTGCGCCAGGGCCACGGCGCCGTACGGCTGGCCGGGGCGGCGCGCGATGACCGGGCGGAGTTCCTCCATGGCCCGGTCCGGCTCTCCGAGCGCGTGCCACTGCGCCGCGGCCCCCAGCCGGCCCCACGTTTCGGCCAGGACCGGCTCTCCGATCGTCCCCCGGCGCGCGCCTTCGACGAGACCCTGGTACGCCGCGAGCGCCGACGGGATGTCCCCGAGGTAGGACTCGTGCAGCTGGGCGACGTTGAGGAGGAACAACGGGTTGCCCGGGTGCCGTCCGCGAAGGTCGCCCAGCAGATGGAGCGCCTCATCGGGCTTGTTCTCGTACCAGATGTTCGCGAGGTACAGCTGGTACGTCGCCTCGGACGGCATCAGCACGCCGGACTGGCGGGCGCGGCGCATCCCGGCGAGGCCGTCCGCCCGGTTGCCGCCGGGCAGCCCGAGGAACCACCGCAGAATCTTGAAGATCGAGGGGGCCACCCCGGCGTAATACCGGTAGACGCCGATGCCCGCGTGCGCGTCGTGCAGGTCCGGGTCGAGCGCCAGCGCGCGTTCGAGCGCCGACTTGACGCGCTTGCCGTCGCGCGCGGCCGCCAGCACCTCGATCCGCTGGCCGTGAAGCTGGACGCGCACGCCGTAAGCCGCGCCCAGGTAGAGCCACGCCTCGGCCCGCTCCGGTTCCCGGCCGGCCCAGGCCTCCGTACGGGCGATCACGGCGTTTACGTAAGACAGGAGCGCCTGGTCCTGGGACCGGTCGTCGAAGTCGAGGTAGAGGCGCCACCACCGGCCTGCCGCGCGGATGACGTCGCAGGCCTCTGCCGGGGCCGGTCCGCAGGCGGCAGAGAGCGCCCGCTCGGCGCCGGCGAAATCCGCGTCGTGGATCAGGTCGAAGGCTCGGACCAACAGGGGAGCGTGGGTCAGGCCCTTCACCGGCGCGGCATGAAGCGCCGGCCCGGGCAGGACGGCGAGCCAGACCGCCGCCAGCGCGATCCACCGGGCACGGGTCCGCCCCGCCGGCGTCATGACACGCTCGTGCGCAGCTCCTGCTTGGCCGCGTGCCGCTCGAACGCCAGCGCGATCAGCCGGTCGAGCAGGTCGGCGTACCCGAGGCCCGATGCCTCCCAGAGCTTGGGGTACATGCTGATCGTCGTGAAGCCCGGCATCGTGTTGATCTCGCTCACGAACCACGTGCCGGCGTCGCGGTCGAGCAGGAAATCCACCCGGCCGAGGCCCTCGCAACCCACCGCCCGGTAGGCGCCCACCGCGAGCGCGCGGACCGCTGCCGTCTGCGCCGGCGTCAGCGGGGCCGGGATGTGGAGGCCGGACGCCTTCCGGTACTTGGCGTCGTAGTCGTAGAAGACCGAACCCTCCGCAGGCACGATTTCCCCGGGCACCGAGGCCTCCGGCGTGTCGTTGCCGAGGACGGCGACCTCGATCTCGCGCGCCCGGGGCACCGCGGCTTCGACGAGCGCCTTCCGATCGAACTGGACGGCAAGATCGAGCGCGGCCTCCAGCCCGGCGGCGTCCGAGGCCTCGCTGATGCCGACGCTCGACCCGAGGCTCGCCGGCTTCACGAACACGCGGCCCGGGATCCGGGCGCCGACGCGCTCGAGCACGGCGGCCCGGTCGCGGCGCCACTCGTCCCTGGAGACGATGAGGAACCGGGGGGTGGGGAGCCCGGCCGCGCCGAACAGGACCTTCGCCACGGACTTGTCCATCCCGACTGCGGAGGCGGTCACCCCGGCGCCGACGTACGGCACGTTGGCCAGTTCGAAGAGGCCCTGGATCGTGCCGTCCTCCCCGTACGGGCCGTGCAGCACCGGGAACGCCACGTCCAGATGGAGTTGCCTGACGGATGCCGATGCCAGCCCGGCGGCCTGGTCGTCGCCGGCCTCGCGCGACAGCACCAGCAGGGTGTCGTCCGCGGCCGGCCGGGCCGGCAGCACGACCTCGCTGTCCCGGCGGAACGAGCGGGTCTGGTCGCGCACGTACTCCCGGGCATCGGTGTCCGTGTCCGCGTCGGGCGCCCGGCTTGGAAGCGTCCAGCGCCCCTGCGGATCGACGTAAATCGCCGTCGCGTCGTACCGGGCCGGGTCGAGCCGTCGCAGCACCGAGGTGGCGGAGCGCACCGAGACTTCGTGTTCGCCCGACCGCCCTCCGAAGATGACGCCGACCCGTTTGCGCTTCACGACACTACTATATCCTGTCGTGTGCGGCGGTCGCGGGACGCTGAGGGGTTCGCGCGGCGGCGCGCCGTGAGGCTGGCATCGGTGCAGCGAATCGACGGGCGCGTCCCGAGTCCCGCCTGTCTCGCCGAAGCCGGCCGGCAGGCCGTCTGGCGAAGGCGGAAGCCCCGAGTCCCGAGTCCCGAACGATGTCTCAAGCCTTCTCCTTCCGCGTCCTGCACACCGACGGGGCCGCCCGCCGCGGCGAGATGTCCACCGCCCACGGCGTGGTCCAGACGCCCGCCTTCATGCCCGTCGGCACGCGGGGGGCGGTGAAGGGCGTCACCGCCCGGGACGTGCGGGAGGCCGGCGCCGAGATCATTCTGGCCAACACTTACCACCTCTGGCTCAGGCCCGGCGAGCAGGTGGTCGCGCGCCTTGGCGGTCTGCACGGATTCACGGGCTGGGACGGCCCCATCCTGACCGACAGCGGGGGGTTCCAGGCGTTCAGCC
>CAZBIP010000012.1:23044-34431 GCA_964491885.1 uncultured Vicinamibacterales bacterium | reverse complement strand
GGGGCGCGTGGGACAACGCGAAGAAGGTCGTGGAAGTCGAGCTGAAGGAGAAGGGGACGCCCCTGCACGCCGCGACGGTGGTGGGCGACACGGTCGGCGATCCGTTCAAGGACACCTCGTCGGTGGCGATGAACCCCATCATCAAGTTCACGACGCTGTTCGGCCTGCTGGCGGTGGAGCTGGGGGTGTCGCTGACGGCGGACGCGGGCGCGGGCGTGAGCCTCTCGCTGGCGGCGGCCTCGGTCGCGGTGGCGCTGGTGTTCGTGTGGCGCTCGTTCTACGCGATGCGGATTGGCCCCGCGTCCCCGTGAGGCGCGCGATGGCGGCCGGTTCCGCGCGCGCGGACGATCCGGGTGGCCGAATTCGCCGATCCGGTGTCTAATGGGTCAGGTGGTGTTCGGGGTCGGGCGCGAACTGCTCCGTTGACACGGCATTTTCGCTCTCGATATAATCGGCCGCCTTCGTTCTTCGGCTCGCGCCGGCCGTGCATGCGGCACAGAGCCGGACCCGTGGCCGCGCTTGCTCACGTCGAAGCCCTGAGCGAGCGGCTCCCCATGCCGGGCTGCCCGAGGGCTTCGCGAACCGTATGCGCCGCAGAGGTTAGGAGGACAGACCGGTGCCACGTGAGATGTTCGGGGAGGTCGTGAAACCCTCACTCACCCTCGGGAGTCGGAAGTGGTACACGCTGCCGCTTTCGATTTTCGTCCATACGCTGATCGTCGCAGCGATCGTCATCATCCCGTTGATGGCGGCCGACGTGCTGCCGACGCCGCCGGCGATGATGGCGTTCGTCGCGGCCCCGCCGCCGCCGCCGCCGCCGCCGCCCCCGCCGCCGCCACCCGCGGCCGCGGCCCCGAAGCCCGTGCTCGACGTGAATCCGGCCGCCGCACCCGTGGAGGCGCCGGCCGAGATCAGACCGGAAACGGGCATTGAGGCCCCCGAAGGCGGTGTGACCGGGGGCGTGGAAGGCGGCGTGCCCGGAGGCGTCGTGGGCGGCGTCGTGGGCGGCCTTCCCGAAGCGCCGCCGCCGCCGCCGCCGATGGCGCCCGTCCGCGTGGGCGGCAACATCCGGCCGCCGACGAAGATCAAGAACGTGGCTCCGGTGTATCCCAGCATCGCGCAGTCGGCGCGTGTGCAGGGCGTGGTCATCGTCGAGGCGACCATCGGTCCGGACGGAAGAGTCAGTGATGCGCGCGTCCTTCGCTCGATCCCGCTGCTCGACCAGGCAGCGCTCGACGCCGTGCGCCAGTGGGTGTTCACGCCGACGCTGCTCAACGGCGTGCCGGTTCCCGTCATCATGACGGTCACCGTGAACTTCACGCTGCAGTAGGCGGGTCCGCCTGCGGCGTTCGAGCGAGAACCGGGGGTCGGCTGGGCCGGCTGTCCTGGAAGAGTCAGTAACGCGGTTGGATTTCTGGAGGATTGAGAGTCATGAACCTCATTGAGATGTGGAACCAGATGGGATTCTTCGCGAAGGCCATCGCGTACATCCTGTTCATCATGTCGATGATCTCGTTCGGCGTGTTCATCGAGCGCTTCTACACGTTCCTGCAGGCCCGCAAGCAGTCCAAGCTGTACGCGCCCCAGGTGGCGAAGCACCTCAAGGAAGGCCGCCTGAAGGAAGCCATCGCCCTCTCGCAGAAGAAGGACTACCGCTACAGCCACCTCGCGAAGGTCGTGCTGGCCGGTCTCAACGAGTACCAGTACCAGGCCGAGGCCGGCGGCGCCGCCCTCAGCCGTGACGACATGATGGACACCGTGCGCCGCGCCATCCAGCGTGCCTCGGCCCTGACCGGCTCCGACCTGAAGCGCGGCGTGGCCTCGCTCGCCACCATCGGCGCGACGGCCCCGTTCGTCGGACTGCTCGGCACCGTCGTCGGCATCATCACGGCGTTCCAGGGCATCGCGGCCACCGGGTCGGGCGGCCTCGGGTCGGTGTCGGCCGGCATCTCGGAAGCCCTCGTCGAGACCGCGCTCGGCCTCCTCGTCGCCATCCCGGCGGTCTGGTTCTACAACTACCTGACCGGCCGCATCGAGTTCTTCAACGTCGAGATGGACAACTCCTCCTCGGAGCTCGTCGACTACTTCATCAAGAAGACCGCCTAGACCCGCGCGTCCAGGCGGCGTCCCGGCCCGCTCGCGGGCCGGGCCCCGCCGCGCCGGGTGACGCGGCAGTCAGGCAGAGGAGACGGCTACTATGAGTATGGATGTTGGCGGCAGCAAGGGCGCCCTGAAGGCGGACATCAACGTCACGCCTCTCGTGGACGTCATGCTGGTGCTGCTCATCATCATGATGCTTATCGCCCCGATGCTGCAGCAGGGCGTGAGCGTGAAGCTGCCGCAGGCGTCGAACACCGAGGACAAGCCGGAAACGCAGGACCAGACGGTCGTGGCGGTCACCTCCGACAGGCGCCTGTATCTCAACGGCGTCCCGGTTCAGGACGCGGACCTGCGGAACCAGGTCCAGACGCTCATGGAAACCAAGACGGAGAAGGTCGTCCTCATCAAGGGCGACGAGGACGCTCCGTACTCGGCCATCATGAACGCCATGGACCGGCTGCGTGAAGCGAACATCGAGAACATCGGGCTCATCGCCGAGCGGAAGATCGGCCGCGCCGGGGGAGGTCAGTAATGGCTCACCACCACCAGCATCTCGGCGCCGAGGTGAACGTCAAGGCGGCAGAAATGCACGCCAGCGCGGACATGAACGTCACTCCGCTCATCGACGTGCTCCTCGTCCTGCTGATCATCTTCATGGCGGCCCTGCCGCTGACGCAGAAGGGCATCGACATCAACCTGCCGCTCGAGACCAAGGGCGCGCAGCAGCAGGCCGACACGAGCAGCCAGATCGTGCTCGAATACACCGCCGACCGGCGCATCTCGGTGAACAAGCAGGACGTGACCGTCGCCGATCTCGAGACGCGCCTGCGCAACATCTTCGAGCAGCGCAAGGAAAAGACGATGTTCATCGTCGCCGCGGGCACGCTGCGCTACGGCGACATCATCGAGGTCATCGACGCCGCGAAGGGCGCGGGCGTCGAAAAAGTCGGCATCGTCACGGACGGGATGCGCGCAGCCGCCGGCGTCAGCGGGGGCTGATCACCGTCGCGGGCGGCCCGCGCCGCCCGCCGCGCAGGAACTCAGGGGCCGGAGGCGCCGCGACAACGCGGCGCGCCGGCCCTTCGCCTTGTACGGGCCCTGCGGGCAGGGCGGCGGCCCGCGCCGACGGAGCCGGGCCACCCTGGGCCGGGAAGCCCTCAGCCTCCCCGGGCCGTCGACCCCTCTGCCGCCGCGACGCCCGGGAAGAGCCCCTCCTCCGGCCCGAGAGCCCGCCATCTGCCGGGACGTCCAGGCGCCCCAGTCCCTCGGGTCCGTGCCCCGGCTTCCGTCGCAGGGCACGCGAGGGGCCTCTCTCCGGCTCGAGAGAGCGGGCCGCGGACCCAGAGGACTGGCGGCCGCACATCTGCCTGTCAGGGCTGTGACCTCTCCGCCGTTGCAAGGCTCAGGAGGCGCCCCCTCCTCAGGCTCGAGGGCCGGGCCGCCGACCCTGCGGCGGGGCAGCGGATGCCTCTTCCCGGGCCCTGGCGGGCCCTGCAGGGCCGCGAAGCCGTACACGCGAAGGGCCGCCTCGCCCGCGGGCGAGGCGGCCCTTCGCCGTCCTGCGGCGGCGCGGGCGGCTACTTGATGCCCGCCACCTGCTTCTTCTTCATCTCGAGCGCCTGGTCCCGCAGCCGGTCCGCTTCCTTCAGCAGCGACGCCTGCTTGGCCGGGTCCTTCTCGAGGTTCGCCTGGAGGCGGAGCAGGAGGTTCTTGTAGGTCAGCGCCTCCATGTAGTCGGCCTTCAACTGGAGGGCCTTGTCGACCTGCTCGATGCCCTTCGTGACGAATTCCTGCTTCTCGGCGTCTTTCAGGCGGAAGTCACGGTAGGCCTTGTCCCAGTAGTACGTCGAGATGGTGTAGAAGGCTTCCGGGTTGTTCGGCTCGATGGCCGCGCGCTGGTTCAGGGCGTCGATCGTCTTCTCGAACTCCTCCTGGCGGTTGTAGAAGCCCGCCATCTGGAGGTAGACCTGCGGGTCGTTCGGCCGGGCTTCCTTCGCGCGGAGGAGCACTTCCTCGGCCTTCTCGTAGTCGCCCGAGTCCTCGCGGATCTTGGCCAGCGCGAAGTAGTTCGTCACGTCCTGCGGGTCGATCTCGATCATGTGGTTGACGATCGGTTCCTGCTGGGACGGATCGTTGAGCTTGTCCGGTCCGTAAGCGGCCACGAGGAACTCGAAGGAGCGCTTCCGGAGCGTCGGGTCCGCTTCCTTCTCGCCGGCCAGCTTGTAGTACTCGATCGCCTTCGTCAGGTACTCGTCGTTGACGGCCTCGCCTTTGCGGGAAGGCTTGAAGAGGTTGTCGTAGCTGTTGCCGAGGTAGAAGTAGGCCACCGAGAGCGAGGGGTCCTTGGCGATCGCTTCTTCGTACATCTCGGCCGCCCGCTTGTAATCCTGCTGCGCGTACAGGACGTTGGCCTCCTTGAATGACTGCTTGGCCTGGAGCTTCGCGTACTGGCTGCAGCCAGCCACCGCCACAGCGAGCGCCAATACGGCGGCCAGCGACCCGACCCGCCGAAGTCCCCTCAACATGATGTCCCCCTTACCTTTCCCGCGACGCGCGGATAGAAGCGGCCTGAGACGGCCCTCTCAGAAGCCCACGGAACGGCGCAACACCCTTCGAGCCGGCGGGGCGGGACCCCGATCCGGCCCGAGGAACACACACTTCCCAAGCCGCGCCAGTATAGTGAACCGAAAAAGGGTGAGTCAAGCAACACGACGGGAACGGCCGTCGGCCGCCACATGCCGCGGCGTCCGTGCCCGAGGAGGCTGCCTTGACCGCCCGGGACGCGCTCCCTATGATGAAGCCGGGAAGCCTCAGGGCGGGCCCGAACCGTCATGATCCGATTCGAAGACCTCGTGGCCCGCGCCCAGGCGTACATGCCGGGCACGGACATCGAAACGCTGAGGCGGGCCTATGTCTTCTCGGCCCTGGCGCACCAGGGCCAGGTCCGGCAGTCCGGGCAGCCCTACCTCGTCCACCCGCTCGAGGTCGCCTACCTCCTCGCCGACCTGAAGCTCGACCCGGCCGCGATCATCGCCGGCCTGCTGCACGACGTGGTCGAGGACACCCTGACGACCGTCGGCAAGATCGAGGAACTGTTCGGCCGCGAGGTGGCCCACCTCGTCGAGGGCGTGACGAAGATCAGCGCCATCCCGTTCTCCTCCAGCGAGGAACGCCAGGCCGAGAACTTCCGCAAGATCCTGCTGGCCATGGTGGACGACATCCGCGTCGTCCTCGTGAAGCTCGCCGACCGCCTGCACAACATGCGCACGCTCGCGGCGATGCCAGAGGAGCGCCGGGTGCGGACCGCGCAGGAGACGCTCGACATCTACGCGCCCATCGCGAACCGCCTGGGCATGAGCCGCATCAAGAACGAGCTCGAGGACCTCGCGTTCCGTCACCTCGAGCCCGAAGCCTACGAGGCGCTCAAGCTCCGCGTCGAGCGGCGGCGCAAGGCCACCGAGGGCCTGCTCGACGATCTGCGGCGGAGCATGGCGGCCAAGCTGAAAGAGGCCCAGATCCCGATCATCGACATCGACGGGCGCAGCAAGCGCCTGTACAGCATCCACCTGAAGCTGAGGCGGCAGCAGATCGACCTGGAGCAGGTGTACGACTTCCTCGCCGTCCGCGTGATCACCGATTCGGTCAAGGATTGCTACGCCGCCCTCGGCATCATCCACCACGCGTGGCCGCCGGTCCCGGGCCGGATCAAGGACTTCATCGCGACGCCCCGCCCCAACGGCTACCAGTCGCTGCACACCTCGGTGATGACGACCAAGGGCATCGCCGTCGAGGTGCAGATCCGCACCGAGGAGATGCACCGGCTGGCGGAAGAGGGCATCGCCTCGCACTGGAAGTACAAGGAGGGGCGCGTCGGCGCGGCGAACGACGAGCGCTACTTCCAGTGGCTCCGCCAGACCCTCGAGTGGCAGCAGGAGGTGCGCGACCCGCAGGAGTTCATCCAGAACCTGAAGGTCGATCTCTACCCGGACGAGGTATACACGTTCACGCCGAAGGGCCAGGTCAAGGAGCTGCCGCGCGACGCCACCGTGATCGACTTCGCCTACTCAATCCACACGGACGTCGGGCACCAGTGCATCGGCGCGCGCATCAACGGCAAGATGATGCCCCTCAGGACGCGCCTGAGGAACGGGGACGTCGTCGAGATCGTCACGAACGCCAAGCGCCGTCCGAGCCGCGACTGGCTCAACTTCGTCGTCACCACGCGCGCCCGGAACCGGATCAAGGCGTACCTGCACGCCGAGGAGAAGGCGCGGGCCATCGAGATCGGACGCAAGCTGCTGGAGAAGGAGGGGCGGCGGTTCTCCGTCAACCTGAAGGCGCTCGTGGAGGGCCAAGGGCTGGACGCGGTCGCGCCGGAGTGGGGCGTCCCCACCGGCCTCGACCTCCTGGCCGCGGTCGGCTACGGGCGGGTGGGCGCGCGCCAGGTGCTCACGAAGGTCGCCCCCGACGGCGAACTCAAGGAGAAGCGGGAGTCGGCGGTCGCGACGGCCGTGCGGAAGGTCATCGGCCTCGTGGGCGGCGACTCCATCAGGGTCAGCGGGGCCGACGACGTGCTGGTCGTCCGGGCGCGGTGCTGCAACCCGATTCACGGCGAGCGCATCGTCGGCTACATCACCCGCGGGAAGGGCGTGTCGGTCCACTCGGCGACCTGCCCCAACGTGACGAGCCTGCTCTACGATCCCGAACGCCGCATCGACGTCGAGTGGACCAAGGCCGCGCTGCCGGGCCAGTACACGGTGCGCCTGAGCATCCAGGTCCAGGACCGCCGGGGCATGGTGGCCGCCGTCAGCGCGAAGATCGCGGCCGTCAACACGAACATCGTCGACATCGAGGCCCGCACCGACGACGAGCAGCGGGGATGGATCCGGGTGACCATCGAGATCAGCGACATGAAGCACCTGGAGAAGGTGATGAAGTCGCTGCGGGGGATCCCGGGAGTGATCGCGGTCGATCGGGCCCGGGCCGTGCCGCTGGATCTGTCGCGGCCCGCCCAGGGCCCCGCTACAGGGCCGCGATGACGTCGATTTCGACGCGGAGGTCCTTCGGCAGGCGGGCCGCCTGGATCGTCGTGCGGGCCGGCGCCGGGTCGGAGAAGTACGCGGCGTAGGCCGCGTTCATCGCCGCGAAGTCGTCCATGTCGGCCAGGTAGACCGTCGTGCGGACCACGTGGTCGAACGACGCGCCCGCGGCCTGCAGGATCGCGCCGATGTTGTCCATGACGCGCCGGGTCGCCGCGGCGACGTCGTCCGCGGCCACGATCGCCCCCGTGGCCGGGTCAACGTGCCCCTGTCCCGAGACGAACAGCAGGTTGCCCGCCCGGACCCCCTGCGAATACGGCCCGATCGCCTGGGGGGCGTCCTTCGTGCTGATGGCGTGACGCATGGCCAGATCCCTCACGCGGCCTTGACGACTTTCTTGGAGCGGAGGCAGCGGGTGCAGACCCGCATGTACTTCGCGCCCCCGTTGAGCGACACCCTGACGCGCTGGAGGTTCGGCTCGAACCGCCGAGGCGACACGTTGTGCGCGTGGCTCACTTTGCGCCCCACGACAGGGCCCTTTCCGCAGACTTCACAGCGTTTGGCCATGGTTCCCCACCCCGGCGTCCCCGCGGCCGCACACGCGGCCTCAGCGGCGGGCACGCAAACACTCATGATAGCACAGGCGCCCTGACGGAACCCGCCCTCGACCGACACGCGCGCCGCGGCCCGCTACGGCAGGATGATCGGCGACGCCTCGCCGCCAGGAGGCGCTCCGGCGTCTGACGACGCGCCGCCCCCGGCCGGGCGGAGGAGTCCGGACAGGCGGCCAGCCAGCCCGAGGAACGCCCTCGGGTCCGACGGCGCCGAGCGCTGGACGAACCGCACGCGATCCTCGAGTTGCTGGAGCACGGCCGCCGCATCCGCGGCGAATCCCGAAGGCCGGTTCCGGCCCAACTCCTCGAAGACCTCCCGCATCGCGTCCGCCATGCGCTGCGCCGGAAGAGCGTCCGCGCGGTGCTCGTAGATGACCCCCTTGGACGCGGTCTCGTAGGTGGCCGCCAGCGCGTGCGCCGCGGACGCGACGTCGTCGTCCGTGGCGGCCTCGAGCCCGTCGCCCCTGAAGCGGTCCACGAGCGTCAGGCAGAAGAGAAAGAGCTGCTGCCTGGCCTCAGAGAGCCCAGCCAGGCCCGGCAGGATGACGTCCATGTCCAGGTCGCGCTGCCGGCGAACACTCGCCGGGGGGTGCGCGCGGGCCGTCGTCAGGTACGGGCACGTTTCGGGGCAGCGGATCTCGACTTCTCGCTTCGTCCCGCAGCAAACGGAACAAATCTCCTGCCCCAGGGCCGGGCAGGCGCGCCGGGATGGTCTCATCGCACAAAGCGGGCAGCGCATGCTCAAAGGGTGGCACGTTGGACCCGCGGCGTCAACGACGGACGTCGGCGCTCCGCTTGAGTGGTGCTCATTAGCCACGCCAGTGTGTCGTTCTGGCACCTGTACTCTGCAGGAGACACTTACGAGGACGGCTGGCACACTGAGGACAGGCTGCGGCAGGGCAGGAATTCTACGGCAGACGGGCAGAACCTTCCCGGCGGATGAGGCGTCTAAAGCCTCAAAGGGCGACGGACCCGGTCGGATGTGGGCGATATTCGAATTGCTTGACACACCGCGACCTGCTCCATAGAATGGCAGATTCTTTGCAAAGCGAGGGTCAGCAGTCGGGATCCTCGTCGCCCCTGGGTGACGCGAAAGGAGCGTCAGGCGCCATGGCAACGAACGTCAAGCACGTCAAGGGGATGTCGAGCGAGCGCTACGCGGATCTCAAGCGCATGCTCGATGACCGCCGGCGTGAAATCATGAGTGAGGTTCACGAGAAGATCCGCGACGTCCGCACCGAGAGCGGGCACGCCAAGATGAGCGAGGTGTTCGACCAGGGCGAGAGCTCCGAGGCGGACATCCAGGAGGACATCGAGTTCGCGCTCATCCAGATGAAGGCGGAGACCCTGACGCGGATCAACGAGGCGCTGTCCCGCCTCGACGAAGGGGAGTACGGCTACTGCTACGAGTGCGGCGAGGACATCTCCGAGCAGCGGTTGCGCGCGCTGCCGTTCGCGGTGCGCTGCAAGGACTGCGAACAGGCCCGGGAGAACGCGCTTCAGCGCGACCGGCTGCTGTCGCAGCGGTCGTCGTCCCTCTTCTTTGACATCTCCAGCTGACTGCGGCATTCTTCAGGCGGGTCCGCGGCTGCTGGTGGCCCGGGCCCGCGTCTGCGTACGCGCATGATCGGGGCGGCCGCCGCCCCGCCAGCCTCCCGAGAAACGGGTAGCCCATGACTGATCTGCCTGACACCCCGGGGTCGGAGGACCTCGGGGGCCTCGAGAAGACCTTCGAGGTGCCCGCGGAGCTGCCGATCCTGCCGCTCCGCGACACGGTGCTCTTCCCGCACTCGTTCATGCCGCTCGCGGTGGCCCGCGACAGCTCGGTGCGCCTCGTGGACGAGGCCATCGGGAGCGGCAAGCTGATCGCCGTCTGCACCCAGCGGGACGCGGCCGTCGAGGAGCCGCGGCAGGAGGACCTGTACCCCGTCGGCACCGCCACGCACATCCACAAGATGTTCAAGCTGCCGGACGGGAGCCTCCGCCTCATCGTGCAGGGCCTGGCGCGCGTGCACATCGACGAGATCGTGTCGTCCGACCCCTTCCTGCGCGGGCGCGTGCGGCGGGCGGAGGAAACGTCCGTCGACGAGGACCGGCTCGAGATCGACGCGATGCAGCGCAACATCAAGTCGAACTTCCAGCAGGTCGTGTCGCTGTCGCCGCTGCTCTCGGACGACCTCCAGACGCTGGCGCTCGGCATCACCGAGCCCGGCCGCCTGACCGACTTCATCGCGTCGAGCCTGAGCACCATCACGACCGCCGCCAAGCAGGCGATGCTCGAGACGCTCAACCTCCGCGAGCGGATGGCCGAGCTCAACCGCGTGCTGATCAAGGAGCTCGAGGTCCTGGAACTCGGATCGAAGATCCAGTCGCAGGTCCAGTCGGAGGTCGGGAAGAACCAGCGCGACTACTTCCTGCGGGAGCAGATGAAGGCGATCCAGCGGGAGCTCGGCGAGGGCGACGAGCAGGCCAAGGAGATCGAGGAGCTGCGGGAGAAGATCGAGGCCGCCGGAATGCCGGACCCGGTCAAGAAAGAGGCGCTCCGCGAACTCGACCGGCTGGCGAAGATGCCGGTCGCCGCCGCCGAGTACACGGTGGCGCGGACCTACATCGACTGGCTCGTGGCCCTGCCGTGGGCGAAGCGCACCGACGAGGTCATCGACCTCGTCCGCACCAAGACGATCCTCGACGCGGATCACTCCGACCTCGAGAAGGCGAAGGACCGGATCCTCGAGTACCTCGCCGTCCGCAAGCTCAATCCGGCGGTCAAGGGCCCGATCCTCTGCTTCGTGGGGCCGCCGGGCGTCGGCAAGACGTCCCTGGCCAAGTCGATCGCCACGTCCCTGGGCCGGACCTTCGTGCGGGTCTCCCTCGGAGGCATGCGCGACGAAGCGGAGATCCGCGGGCACCGCCGGACCTACATCGGCGCCCTGCCCGGCCAGGTCATCCAGGGGCTCCGCCGCGCCGAGTCGAAGAACCCGGTGTTCATCCTCGACGAGATCGACAAGCTCGGCGCCGACTTCCGGGGCGACCCGGCGTCGGCCCTCCTCGAGGTGCTCGATCCCGAGCAGAACAACACGTTCCGGGATCACTATCTCGACGTGCCCTTCGATCTGTCGGAGGTCCTCTTCATCACGACGGCAAACGTCCTCGATCCCGTGCCGCCGGCGCTGCGCGACCGGATGGAGGTCCTCGAACTGCCGGGGTACACCGAGGAGGAGAAGCTCCGGATCGCCGTCGAGCACCTGGTGTCGAAGCAGGTGCAGAACCACGGCCTGACGGCCGATCACATCGCGTTCTCCGACGAGGCGATCCGGGCCATCATCCGGGGCTACACCCGCGAGGCCGGCGTGCGCAACCTCGAGCGGGAGATCGCGGCGCTCTGCCGGAAGGTCGCGCGCCGGAGAGCGGAGGGCCGCGAGGAGCCCGTCGCCCTGACGCCGGCGGTCGTGGCGGATCTCCTGGGCGCGCCGAGATTCCTCGACGAGGAAGTGGAAGCGCGGACGAAAGCCCCGGGCGTCTCCATCGGGCTGGCCTGGACGCCGACCGGCGGCGAGGTGCTCTTCATCGAGGCGTCGCGGATGCCGGGCGGCGGTTCGCTGACTCTCACGGGGCACCTGGGCGACGTGATGAA
>CAZBIP010000012.1:0-23034 GCA_964491885.1 uncultured Vicinamibacterales bacterium | reverse complement strand
GGGCCGCGCTCTCCTGGTTCCGCGCGAACGCCGGCCGGTACGGCGTGGCGGGCGACTTCTTCAAGGACGCCGAGATCCACCTGCACGTGCCGTCGGGCGCGATTCCCAAGGACGGCCCGTCGGCCGGCGTCGCCATGGTGACGGCCATCGCGTCGGAACTCACCGGCCGGCCGGTCCGCGGCGACCTCGCCATGACCGGCGAGATCACCCTGAGCGGCCGGGTGCTCCCCGTCGGCGGCATCAAGGAGAAGGTCCTGGCCGCCAGGCGCGTGGGCATCCGCACGGTCGCGCTGCCCTGGCAGAACGAGAAGAACATCAAGGAGGACATCGGCGAGGACCTCCGCCGCGACATGACGATCCACTTCGTCAGGGCCGTCGACGAGGTCCTGGCCCTCGCGCTCCAGCCCGCGCCGGCGTCCCCCCCGGACGGGCCCGACGGGGCCGCGGCCGGTCAAGCCGGCCCGGCCGCGTTCGTGGGATGATGCGGCGGTGAAACTCGTCTACTCGGACCGGTACCGCCCGGACGTCAGCGGCCATATCCTCAAGGCCGAGGTGTACCGCCGCGTCGTGGACACGCTCCGCGCGGCCGGCCTCGCCGGCGCGTCGGACGTCGTCGAACCCGATCCCGCCAGCTGGGACGACCTGGCCCTGGTCCACACGCGCGAGTACCTCGAGCGGGTCAGGCGCGGCGCGTTCAGCACGTCGGACCTGGCGCTGCTCGAGTTGCCGTGGTCCCCGTCCGTCGAGGAGTCGTACCTGCGCGTGACCGGAGGCACCATGCTCGCGGCGCGTCTGGCGCTTGCGGCGCGCCGGCAAGCCGCCCCGCCCCTCGCCGCGGCCGCGAACATCGGCGGCGGCCTGCACCACGCCTTCCCGGACAGGGGCGAGGGCTTCTGCGTGTTCAACGACGTCGCCGTCGCCATTCGCGCGCTCCAGCGCGACGGCGCCATCCGGCGCGCCGCGGTCGTCGACGCGGACGTGCACCAGGGCAACGGGACGGCCGTCATCTTCGGCGGGGACCCGTCGGTCTTCACGTTCTCGATCCACCAGGAGCACAACTATCCGGAGGTCAAGCCCCCTGGCTCGCTCGACGTCGGGCTGCCGGACGGCGCGGGCGACGACGAGTACCTCGGCGCCCTGGAGCGGGCGCTGCCGGCGGTGACGGCCAGCCGCCCGGACCTCATCGTCTACCTCGCGGGCGCCGACCCCTACGTCGACGACCAGCTCGGCGGGCTGCGCCTGAGCCTCGAGGGGCTGCGCGGGCGTGACTTCATGGTGTTGACCGCGGCGCGCGACGCGGACGTCCCGGTCGCGATCGTGCTCGCCGGCGGCTACGCCAGGCGCATGGAGGACACGGCGGCCATCTACGCCGCGTCGATCGAGGAAGCGATCAAGCTCGGAGCCTGATCGCGGCCCGCCTCAGGCGGGTTTCGGCCAGTTGCGGCGCTCGAAGAACGTCGTCGGCTCGATGGTCCGGCCCCTCGGAAAGCGGCGCGCGTCGCGCCTGGCGGCCCAGAGCATCACCGGTCCGGCGAGGCGGTCCACCCACCGCGTGACCCCTCCGAGTTCGCGTTCCATGTCCTTCCGGAGCCGCCTGATCTGCGCGCTGACGTCCGCGTTGGACCGGCGCAGGAACTTCTCCATGGCGAAGAGCGCCGCACCGTATCCGTGGCGCAGGTCGCGCGCGTAGTCGAGGGCCCGCTCCCGCACGCGCGGGTCCGGGTCGTTCCGGTACCGCCGCCACCCCTCCATCATGGTCCGCGCCATCCGGTAGAGGCTGGGCCCGTTGCGCTCGTAGTCGAGCCGGAACGCCCAGTCGAGCAGCGTCTTCGACTGCTCGCGCGGGATGGCCGCGTGCTGGAAGTTGAAGTGGTCCTGCCCGTGGACGTCCGCCAGATCCACGTCGGGGAGCAGGCGCCCCTCGTCGGCGATCTCCCGGTAGAGCGGCGTGCCGGGCAGCGGCGTGTAGAGCATGAACTGGTGGAAGTCCGTGCCGTGTTCCACGGCGTGCTCGATCTCGCCGGCGATGTTCTCGGGCGTATGGTGCTCGAGCCCGACGATGGTGGACCCGAGGACCCCGATGCCGTTCGCCTGCAGCTGCTTCGTGAGCGCCTTGGTGTCGGCCCCCTTCAGCTTGCCGTACGCGCTCTGCGCCGACTCGAGGCCCATCCAGATCCAGCTGACGCCCAGCTCCACGAGCTCGCGCATCGAGTACTTCGCGATCGCGTTCGCCGACGAGAAGACGTACAACTGCCAGGCCTTGCCCGACGCCTTCATCTCGTCGAGCAGCTCCAGGGCCCGTTTCTTGTACAGCAGGAAGTTCTCGTCCATGATGAAGAACGATTTCACGCCCAGCCGCGACTCGGCGTCGCACATCGCCCGGAACAGCTCCTGCCCCTTCTCGAAGAAGTTGACCACGTGCCCCTTCCCGCCGAAGAACGCCGACGTGGTGCAGAAGTTGCACCCCATCGGGCAGCCCACCGACGGAATGATCGTCGCGGCTGGCGATCCGCCGCCCTTCGGCGCGCGCAGCCCCATCAGGCTGAACCCGAACGACGACGGGATCACCGGGTGCCGGACCGGCGCGCCGGCCGGCTCGCCCAGGTGCGCGCGGAACCAGGCCACGCCCTCGCCCTTCACGACGTGGTCGGCGTCGATCATGTGCTGGATGCCGGGAATCGCCGTGACGTGCCCGCCGACGACGATCTCCGAGTGCGGCGAGTGCTCGCGCACGAGCCGGCACATCTCGCGCACCTTGCCGAGGTTCACGATGATGCCCGAGATGCCGACGATGTCGTACCGCTGCGCCTTCAACTCCTCGATGAACCGTTCGCGGGTGGGGAAGTCGAGGACCGCGCACGGCGCGGAGATGTTGTGCTGGATGAAGAGGATGCCCCACGACCGGTGGAACATCCGCAGCGAGAACGGGCCCTGCTCCCGCGTCACCTGGTTGTGGTACAGCTCCATCGGGTTGATGGCGCGGCTCCCGAACTCGTCGTCCCGCGCGTACGGGCCGAACACGGACGTGAGGAGCACGCGCGCGCTGGTGCCCCTGGGATGCCGGGGGACGATGGCGTCGGACATGAGTGCACGAACCTTTCACGCACCGGCGCGGGCAGCGGACGCGGCGTACGCTCCGGCCGGCAGACTGCGTCGGATCAGCCCATTATGGCACGTTGCCGGCCGCGAGCCGCGGCATGAGCGGACCACGGCGGCAGAGGGGCGGGCGCGAGTTCGCCGGCCCGCGCTCAGACGAGCGTCAGGCCCCAGGCGGTCTTCAGGTCGACGATGTCGCCGCGGCGCACCATCTCGCGCGCCTCGTCGAGCGTGAACACGTGCACGCGGATGTCCTCGTCGGGGTCCAGGTGCGCGCGCGGCCCGTCCGGGTCCGGCTCGCGCAGGCCGGTCAGGCGGTAGTAGTTCATGACCTCGGTGCAGAACCCGGGCGTCGGGTACCACGAGCCCGCGAACTCCACGCGCGCCGGCACGAGGCCGATCTCCTCTTCGCATTCCCGCGCGGCCGCCGCGACGGGGTCCTCGCCCGGGTCGAGGCTGCCGGCGGGCAACTCCCAGATCCAGCGGTCGAGAGCGTACCGGTACTGGCGGATCAGCACGACGTGGCCGTCGTCCCGCATCGGGATCAGCACGACCGACCCGCGGTGGCGGACCATGTCGAGCGTGACGGTCCGGCCGTTCGGCAGGGTCACCCGGTCGACGGTGATCGTGAAGATCCGGCCCTGGAAGGCTTCGGTTTGCGAGAGGCGGGTCGCGCGCGGTTCATCCATTGGGGAACACCAAACAGGAGTCAGGAGTCAGAATCCAGAATTCAGAATCCAGAATTCAGAATCCTGGACTTGCCATGAGCACGGGGTCGCGCTGTCGAACCCCGAATCCCGAGTCCCGAATCGCCGCCTCCGTTGAACGGCCTGCCGGCTTGTCCCGAGCGGGCGAGATCGGTCGCGAGTCGAGGGGCCAGCTTCGGCGCGGCCAGCCGAGCCCCGAATCCCGAATCCCGAGTCCCGAGTCCCGAGTCCCGAGTCACGGTGCGCTCCGGTCCAGGTCGGCCGCGCGCACCTCGAGTTCGTCCAGCACGGCCTGGAGGTCGGCAGGCAGCGGCGCCGTGAACTCGAGCCGGCGGTCCGGGTCGGACGGATGCGTGAACGCGAGCCGCCTCGCGTGGAGGAACGGGCGCTCGAGCCGGAGCACGGGGCGGAGGCGCGCCGGCATCTGCTTCCGCACGCCGCCGTACACGGGGTCCCCGACGATCGGGTGGCCGATGCCGCTGAGGTGGACGCGGATCTGATGCGTGCGCCCGGTCGCGATCGTGACGCGCAGGAACGACACGCCGAAGAGGAACCTCGCGAACGTCACGCGCGTGGCCGCCGACCTGGCGTACCGGGCGCGCTGCGACATCTTCGTCCGGTCGTGCGGGTCGCGGCCGATGGCGGCGTCGATGCGGCGCCCCTGCTGCACCTCTCCCCAGACGAGCGCCTCGTACTCCTTCTCCACCTCGCGGTCGTGGAACTGCCGCGCCAGCTCGCGGTGCGACGCGTCGTGCTTCGCCACGATCATCACGCCCGACGTGCCGCGGTCGAGGCGGTGGACGATGCCCGGCCGCAGTTCGCCGCCGACGCCGCTCAAGTCGTCCACGTGGTGCAGCAACGCGTTCACCAGCGTCCCGCCGGCGTGTCCGGGGGCCGGGTGCACGACCATCCCCGCGGCCTTGTTGATGACGATGACGTCGGCGTCCTCGAAGAGGACGTCGAGAGGCAGGTCCTCGGGCTGCGGCGCGGCGGGCGTGGGTTCCGGGAGGTCCACGGCGACCGCGTCGCCCGCGCGGACGGGGTAGTTCGCCTTCGCCGCGCGCCCGCCGACGGTCACGAGGCCATCCTTGATCAGCCGCTGGATCTGCGATCGCGACGGCCCGGCGACCCTCGACACGACGAAGTGATCCAGCCGCTGGCCGGCCTGGTCCGCGTCGACCCGGAAGGCGTGGTGCTCGGGTGCCACCGCCGTCAGCGCGCCCGCTTCCGCTTCTTCGGGGCAGCGTCGGACGCGGCGGCCTGGATGGGCTCAGGCCCCCTCCGCCAGAGCACCGCGATCATCACGACCGCCAGCGGCACGAGCCCCAGCGAGATCCACTGCGACGTCGAGAGCCCCACGACGGCGCCGCGCGGATCGCCGCGGAACGTCTCGATGACGAACCGCGAGACGCCGTACAGCAGGATGTAGATCCACCACGTCCAGCCGGCGCGCTTGCGCCAGTACTTCTCCGTGGCCAGCAGGAAGACCAGGATCAGGAACTCGGCGCCGGCGTCGTACATCTGCGTCGGGTGGAGCGCCACGTGGAGCGGGGTTCCGACGTTGGTCGCGGCCAGCGGGTTCGTGAACGTGATACCCCACGGCATCGTCGTCGGCCTGCCGTAGCAGCAGCCGGCGAGCAGGCACCCGAAGCGGCCGACCACGTGGCCGAGGGCCAGGCCCGGGGCGATCGCGTCGGCGACCGGCCAGACGGGCAGGTGGTGCTTCCGCATGTACCAGAAGCCCACGCCGAACGCGACGATGAGGCCGCCGTAGAAGACGCCGCCGGTGCGCACCAGCGTCCCGATCTCCTCCGGGTGCTGCCGGAAGTGGTCGAAGTCCACGACGAAGAGCAGCGCCTTGGCGCCGATGAGGGCGGCGATGATGATGTAGATGCCGAGGTCGAGGACGCGGTCGGCGTCGAGGCCGAACCGGCGCGCGCGGCGGACGGTGAAGTAGAGCGCCAGCAGGTACGCCGAGGCGAGGAGCACGCCGTAGCTGTAGACCGTGAACGGGCCGATCTCAAAGAGCCGTGGGAGCATGCCTGTTGATCCCCATCATGTCGGCGAGCATCGCGGCGACGCCCACGGTGATGGCCGCGTCCGCGACGTTGAACGCCCAGAAGTGCCAGGTCCCGATGACGACGTCGACGAAGTCCACGACCGAGCCGATGAAGAGGCGGTCGACGAGGTTGCCGAGCGCCCCGCCGATGATCAGGGCGAGACCGAGGCGCGCCAGGCGCTCGTGCGACGACACGCGCGCGGCGTAGAACGCGATGGCGATGAGCGCGCCGGTGGCCAGGAGCGCCACGGCGGCGGTCTTGCCGGGGAAGTGCACGTCGTTCAGGAACCCGAACGCCGCGCCGGTGTTGCGCACGTGCACCAGGTTCAGGACGCCGGGGACGACCGGGACGCTGTCGTGCAGCGGGATCTCCCGGCGCACCAGCGCCTTGGTCACCTGGTCGGCCACGACGATTGCCGCGACGAGGGTCGCTTCCAGCCGATGGCCGCCGGACGTCACGCGGGCGGACTCGACGGCCGGCCCGGGGCCCGGCCCGGCGCTCATCGCGCGGCCCCGAGCGCGTCCTCGCAGCGCGGGCACACGCCCTCGCGCCCGGGCGCGCCCGACACCGCCGGCACGTAGCGCCAGCAGCGGTCGCACTTCACGCCGCCCGCCCGCGCCGCCACGATGTGCACGGCGCTGCCGTCTCCCTCGCGGTACACGGCGCCCTCCGCCGGCTCCGCGCCGTCGGCCGGAGGGTCCGCGTCGAGGTCCACCTGCGACGCGATGAACAGGCCGGGCAACTGGTCGCGGTGCGCGGCGATGAGGTCGGCCGCGGCCCCGGTCGCGCCGAGGTGGACGACCGCCTCGAGCGACTGGCCGATCACCTTCGCCTGCCTGAGACGCTCGAGTTCGGCGTTGACGGCCGCGCGCAGCTTCAGCAGCCGCGACCAGCGCGACACGAGTTCCGCGTCCTGGAACAGCTCCAGCCGTTTCGGGAACTCGGCCAGGTGCACCGACTCCTCGCGCCCGCCCGGCAGGCACGCCCAGTACTCCTCGGCCAGGACCGGGAGGATCGGCGCGATGAGCCTCGCCAGGCCGTCGGCGATGGCGAACATGGCGGTCTGCGCCGAGCGGCGTTCGCGCGAGCCGGGCGCGAGCGTGTAGAGCCGATCCTTCGACACGTCCACGTAGAACGCGCTGAGGTCGACGGCGGCGAAGGCGTTCACCGCCTGGAAGATCGCCGGGTAGTCGTACTGCTCGTACGCCGCGATGACCTTCGAGGCGAACTCGCCGTAGCGGGCCATCGCGAAACGGTCCACCTCGTCCATCACGAGCGGCGGCACCATGTCCGACGCCGGGTCGAAGTCGGCGAGGTTCGCCGCGAGGATGCGCATCGTGTTCCGCAGCTTCCGGTAGGCTTCGACGACCCGGGCCAGGATCTCCGGCCCGAACCGCAGCTCCTCCGTGAAGTCCACGCTGGCGACCCAGAGGCGCAGGATCTCGGCGCCGCTCTTCCGGATGACCTCCTCGGGCGGCACGTCGTTCCCGAGGGACTTCGACATCTTCGTGCCTTCCTCGGTGACGACCATGCCGTGGCTGACCACCTGGTCGTAGGGCGCCCGGCCCCGCGTGCCGAGCGCGACCAGCATCGAGCTCTGGAACCAGCCGCGGTACTGGTCGGTACCCTCGAGGTAGAGGTCCGCCGGCCAGCGCAGTTCGGGGTGGACGGCCAGCACGGCCTCGTGGCTCGAACCCGAGTCGAACCACACGTCGAGGATGTCCTTCTCGCGCTCGAACGCCGTCCCGCCGCAGGACGGGCACGAGAAGCCCGCGGGCACGAAGTCCGCGACCGGGCGCTCGTACCACGCCTCGGCGCCATCCTGCTCGAAGACGGCAGCCGCGCGCTCCACCAGTCCGACCGTCAGCGACGCGGCGCCGCACGCCTGGCACGTGAGCGCCGGAATCGGCACGCCCCAGGACCGCTGGCGCGAGATGCACCAGTCGGGCCGCGTGTCGACCATGCCCTTCATCCGGTCGCCGCCCCACTCCGGCACCCATCGCACGCGGCTGGTCTCGGCCCTCGCGAGCGCCCTGAGGCCCGTGTCGTCCATCCCGATGAACCACTGCGACGTCGCCAGGAAGATCACGGGGTTGTGGCAACGCCAGCAATGGGGGTACGAGTGGACGAAGTCCTCGGATTTCCAGAGCGCCCCGGCCTCATCGAGGGCCGAGGCGACCTTCGGATTGGCTTCGAACACGGTGAGCCCCGCGAAGCGCCCGACGTCGCTCGTGAACCGCCCGTCGCCCGCCACCGGCGCGTAGACGTCGAGGCCGTACTTCACGCCCGTCTGGAAGTCCTCGGCGCCGTGCCCCGGGGCCGTGTGGACGATCCCCGTGCCGGTGTCGAGCGTGACGTAGTCGGCCAGCACGCCCAGCGAGTCCCGGTCGTAGAGCGGATGGCGGAACTTCACGCCGCCGAACACCGATCCCGGCACGCGCGCCAGGGGGTTCGCGAACGGCCGGCCGAGCGCCGCGGACAGGCCCTCGGCCAGCGCCTCCGCGACGACGACGACCCGCGATCCGAAGGGGTAGGCGCCGTAGACGGCGTCCGGGTGGAACGCGAGCGCGAGGTTCGACGGGATCGTCCAGGGGGTCGTGGTCCAGATGAGCGCCGACACGTGGCGGCCCCTCAGTTCGGGCACGCGCGCGTCGATCTCGGCCGCCCCGGCGGGGCCGGCCGGGAACTCGACGTAGATCGACGGCGACGTGTGGTCCGCGTACTCGACTTCCGCCTCGGCGAGCGCGGTGCGGCAGTGAATGCACCAGTGGACGGGCTTCTTCCCCTTGTAGACCATGCCCCGCTCGACGAACTTGCCCAGCGCCCGCACGATGGCCGCCTGGTAGCGGTAATCCATCGTCAGGTAGGGGTCGTCCCAGTCGCCGAGCACGCCAAGGCGCTTGAACTGCCCGCGCTGGACGTCCACGAACCGGCCGGCGTACTCGCGGCAGGCGCGGCGCAGGTCGGCGACGCTCATCTCGCGCGTCTTCGGCCCCAGTTCCCTGAGGAGCTTCAGCTCGATCGGCAGGCCATGGCAGTCCCAGCCGGGCACGTACGGGGCGTCGTACCCCGCCATCGACCGCGATCGGACGACGAAGTCCTTGAGGATCTTGTTCAGGGCGGTGCCGAGGTGCACGCTGCCGTTCGCATACGGCGGGCCGTCGTGGAGGATGAACACCGGCGCGCCCCGGCGGCGGTCGCGCAGCTTGCGGTAGAGGTCGATGGCGTCCCAGCGGGCCAGCATCTGCGGCTCCGCGGCCTGCAGGTTGGCCTTCATCGGGAACGTGGTCTTCGGGAGATTGAGCGTGTCCTTCCAGTCGGCCATGGTGATCTCGGTATTCTAGCCCGAAAGCAGGAAAGGCCCGGGGCCCGGCGCACGCGCGCCCGGGCCCCGGGCCTTCCGGGAAGGGAAGACCGCGGCCGCCGGCCGCCTACTGGACCGACGTGATCCGCACCCTGAACTCGCCGCTGTTGTCGTTGCAGTCGGCCTCGTTGATGCCCAGGAACAGAACGCCGTCGGCGGGCATCTGCAGCGCCTGCCGCTGATCGCCGATGCCGAACGCGCGCGAATACCCGGCGCGCCCGATCAGGGCGCCGGCCAGCGCGCCGCGCAGCGGAGCGTTCGACGGCACGCGCCCGAGCTTCGAACCCCCGACGCCCGCCACGTCGTTCGGGTCCGCGCTCAACTGGACTTCGCCCACTCCCTCGAACGCGACCATCTGGCCGCGGCGCACGGTGAGCGTCGTGGCCGTCCAGCACGGCCTTGCCGGCACGGCGAACTCGAGCGCGCCCAATTGGCCCGCCGTCGCCGGCTGGGTCGTGCCGGCGGCGCTCGTCGGCATGCCGGTCCAGGAGGCGAAGTAGACGCGCGCCGTGTCGGACGCGTTCACGGTGCGGTCGCCGTCGGGCGTCCGGAAGATGATGAGCAGCGGCTCGGTGCCGCGGATGTCATAGAGGCTGCCGTAGAAGCTGTCACCGTTCCGCAGCACGACGAGTGCGCGCCCGCCCTGGATCCGCGCCGTCTCGGCGGCCGTGACCGAGCCGCCGCCGAAGTCGATGGCCGCCACGTCGCCGGGCGCGAGGCGCTGAAGGTTCCCGTTGACCCGAACCGTGAACCCGACGCCGCCGTAATCCACCAGTTCGCCGTGCACGCGGTCGCCCGAGCGCAGGATGAGAGTCACGGGTGGGGCCGCCACCAGCATCGTGGTGGCCATCACGGCCGCGAGGAACGCGGCTATCAGGACGCGCTTGGTCATCGGTTGCCTCCCTGGACGTTGAAGCCTGTGGATCGCGAGGATCACCTTTATTATACGCGCTCGACTCCGGCCGCCCCAGCCGCCGTCGCTATAATGGACGGCGCCCGGCCGGAGGGGCGGCACCGTGGCGACGCGCGCGGTCTTCTTCGACGTCGACTTCACGCTCATCTATCCGGGGCCGTCGCTCCAGGGCGAGGGGTACGCGCGGTTCTGCGCGTGGCACGGCGTGACGGTGGACGCGGCGCGCTTCCGGGACGCCGTGAGGCGGGCCGCGCCGGTGCTGGACGAGGTCAAGGCCCACGACTACGACGCGCGGCTGTTCGTCGACTACACCCGGGCGATCATCGAGCACATGGGCGGTGCCGGGCCGGGCGCCGAGGCGGCGGCCCGCGACATCTACGACGAGTGGGCCGTCTGCCGCCACTTCTTCCTCTACGACGACGCCGAGCCGGTCTTGAGAACACTGGCGGCGGCAGGCCTGAAGATCGGCCTCATCTCCAACACCCAGCGCCCGCTCGACGAGTTCGCGGCCCACTTCGAGCTCGGCGGCATCTTCGCGGCCGCCGTGTCGTCCGCGCAGCTCGGGTACCTCAAGCCGCACCCGGCCATCTTCGAGGCCGCCCTCGCGGCCGTCGGCGTGCCGGCCGCCTCGGCCGTCATGGTGGGCGACAGCGTGAAGGCCGACATCGAGGGGGCCAGGCAGGCCGGCATGCGCGCGGTGCTCCTCAGACGGAACGGGGCCGGGCTGTCGAGCCCCCTGCAAAGCGGCCTCGGGCCCGGCTGCGAGGACGTGCCCGTCATCACGTCGCTCACCGAACTGCCGCCGCTCCTCCTCGGAGATCCTGAGTCTCGATCCTGATGACCATCCGCCCCCTCGGCACGATCCCCGAATTCCGCGAGGTCACGGCCCTCGAGGCCGAGGTCTGGGGCTACGACGACCTGGCCGACGCCGTCGGCATCCCGGTGTTCGTCGCGACGCTGAAACGCGGCGGCATTCTCCTCGGGGCGTACGACGGCGGCCGTCTTGCCGGATTCGTCTACTCGTTCGCGTCGGTGAAGGACGGCCGCCCGGCCCAGTGGTCGCACATGCTGGCCGTGCGGCCGACGCAGCGGGCCGCCGGCCTGGGGCGGGCCCTGAAGGTCGAGCAGCGGCGCGTCTGCCTGGAGCGTGGCTTCGACCTGGTCGAGTGGAGTTTCGACCCGCTCGCGGCGGTCAACGCGCACCTGAACGTGCGCCGCCTCGGGGCCGTCGTGCGCGAGTACGCAGTGGATCTCTACGGCGCGTCGGACAGCCCGCTGCACCGCGGGGCGCCGACCGATCGCTTCGTGGCCGAGTGGCGGCTCAAGTCGCCGCGCGTCGAGGCGGCCCTCGCCGCCCGCGACGCCGAGGGGCGGACGGGCGGCGTGCCCGGCTTCGCCGGCGTGGCGCGCCTGAACGCCGTCGAGGCACGCGGCGGCTGGCTCGCGTGCGCGGGCTGGGACCGCGCGCGGGACGACGACGACCTGGCCGTCGTCGTCCCGGGACGGTACCACGAGATGCTCGAGCGGGAACCCGGACTTGCGGCCGCCTGGCGCCTGGCGTCGCGCGAGATCTTCGTCGACCGGTTCGCCAGGGGGTTCCGCGTCGTCGACTTCGCCCTGGACGACACCGGGGGAGGGACGTACCTCCTCCGACGGGCCACGCCCGGCAAGTGATCTGCCGAGCGGCCGCCGGCCGCGCCGCCGTCACCAACGGCGCCGCCGCCGCATCCTTCAGCACATGGACATGATCATCACGTTTCCCGGCGGCGCACGCGTCGACGCCGAGTACGGCCCCCACGTCATCCGAACCGACCAGCCTCCCCAGGGCGGCGGAGAAGGCTCCGCGCCGGCCCCGTTCGCGCTCTTCCTGGCCTCCCTCGGCACCTGCGCCGGCATCTACGTGCTCGGGTTCTGCAGGCAGCGCGGACTTCCCGCCGACGGCATCCGCATCGTC
Source organism: uncultured Vicinamibacterales bacterium (assembly GCA_964491885.1). Lineage (GTDB taxonomy): Bacteria > Acidobacteriota > Vicinamibacteria > Vicinamibacterales > JAKQTR01 > JAKQTR01. The sequence continues at coordinate 10,940 of CAZBIP010000012.1, read as the reverse complement.
CAGCGCATGGAGCGCGACGCGAAGACCGGTCTCGTCGGGAGGATCGGGCTCGACATCGAAGTGCCGGCCAGCTTCCCCGCGAAGTACCACGACGCGCTGGTGCGCGCCGCGGACCAGTGCGCCGTCAAGAAGCACCTGGAGCACGCGCCCGCGTTCGACGTGCGGACCGTCGTGCAGTAGCGAAGGCCCGAGCTATTCGAACGGCCGGCCGCCGGACCAGCCGCCGAGCAGGTGCAAGTGGATGTGGAAGACGGTCTGTCCCGCGTCCCGGTTGCAGTTGAACACGGTGCGGTAGCCCCGTTCGGCGATGCCCAGGTCGCTGGCGATTGCCGCCGCCCTCCTCGTCATGGCGCCGACGAGACCGTCGTCGCCCGGTCCCAGGTCGTTCAGCGTCGAGATGTGCCGGCGCGGCACGACGAGCACGTGGACGGGCGCGCGGGGGTGAATGTCGTGGAAGGCGACGAGTTCGTCATCCTGGTGGATCAGCCTTGCGGGCACGTCGCCGGCGGCGATGCGGCAGAAGAGGCAGTTCAACGCGGGACCTCCAGGGACTAGGGGCTGGGGGCTAGGCGCTGGTCCCGGTCATGCCGGATCCGAACGACGCTGAGCCACGGCCACACGAGGGATGCCCGAAAGGTCGGGCTTGATCCCCACTAGTTCCAACCTCGGCTCGGCCGCGATGATCGCGCGCACGCCCTCCGCCTGGCCGAAGCCGAATTCGAACAAGAGCCACCCGCCAGGCCGAAGCCCGTCCGCAGCCTCGGGAACCAGTCGCCTGATGACGTCCAGGCCGTCCTTGCCGCCGTCGAGGGCCGACACCGGTTCGTAGAGGCGGATTTCGGCCTGGAGGTCCGGGCACTCGCTCGACGGCACGTAGGGCGGGTTCGACACCACGGCGTCGAACGGCCCAGCCTGGCCCTCGAGCAGGTCGCCCTGCACGACGCGCACGCGATCCGCGACGCCGTGTCGCTCCGCGTTGCGGCGCGCGAAGGCGAGCGCGTCCCGGGACGCGTCGATGGCCGTCACGGTGGCGCCCGGAAGCCAGCGCGCCAGCGCGACGGCCACGCAACCGGAGCCCGTGCCGACGTCGGCGATGGCGCAGCGCGGCGGGCGCTCCGCCGCGGACGTCCGCGGGAGGCGTGGGTCCGCGGGACCGTCGCTCAGGCGTGCCAGCGCTTCCTCGACGAGTTCCTCGGTCTCTGGCCGCGGGACGAGCACGCCGGGCCCGACCTCGATGTCGATCTCCCAGAATTCCCGCGAGCCGGTGATGTAGGCGGACGGCTCGCGGCGCTCACGGCGGGCCAGGAGCGGTTCGAAGTCCGCGTCGAACCCGGCGGGACACGCGTCACCCATGGCCGCCAGCAGCCGGCCGCGTTCCCACCCGCCGAGCGCGTGGCGTGCGAGCACGTCCGCGTCGAGCGAAGCTTCCTGCGGCGCGATGCCCGCGCGCTCGAGCCTCCGCCGCGCGGCGAGAAGGCGTTGGTGAAGGGTATTGGAGCCGGGCATGGAAGTAGTCAGAAGTCAGGAGTCAGGAGTCAGAACTCAGGAGTCAGAATTCAGAATTCAGAATGCGCTCAACTGCAGTCCCCAGCCCCCGCCTTCGTTGCGCGGCCTGTCGGCCAGTTTCGGCGAGGCAGGCTCAGTCTCTTGTCCCTGTCCGATTAGCCCCTGGCGTCGAGCCCCTAGCCCCTGGCGCCGAGCCCCTAGCGCCTAGCGCCTAGCGCCTAGCCCCCAGGTCCCTAGCCCCTGGCGCCTAGCCCCTAGCCCCTGGCGCCGAGTCCTCGCCCTCCGTCGCTTCCCGCAGCCGCTCCGCGGTGAAGAACGTGACCGTCTCGTCGATCAACTCGCCCACGTCGCCCTCCAGGACGTCGGCCAGCCGGTGCGTGGTGAAGTTGACCCGGTGGTCGGTGACCCGGTTCTGCGGGTAGTTGTAGGTGCGGATCTTCTCGGAGCGCTCGCCGGTGCCCACCTGGCTCTTGCGGTCCTTGGCGATCGCGTCCTGCTGCTTCCGCATCTCCATCTCGTAAAGGCGCGCGCGCAGCACCTTCAACGCCTTCGCCTTGTTCTTGACCTGCGACTTCTCGTCCTGCTGCGACACGACGAGGCCCGTGGGGATGTGGGTGAGGCGCACGGCCGAGTACGTCGTGTTCACGCTCTGGCCGCCGGGCCCGCTCGAGCAGAACGTGTCGATGCGGAGGTCCTTGGCGTCGATATGGACGTCCACCTCCTCGGCCTCCGGCAACACCGCGACGGTGGCCGTGGACGTGTGGATGCGCCCGCTCGCCTCCGTGGCCGGCACGCGCTGCACACGGTGGACGCCGCTCTCGTACTTGAGCCGGCCGTACACGCGCTTGCCTTCGACGGTCGCGATGACCTCTTTCAGGCCGCCGACGCCGTTCTCGCTGCTCGACAGCACGTCGACCCGCCAACCCTGCCGCTCCGCGAACCGCGTGTACATCCGGAAGAGATCCGCGGCGAACAGGGCCGCCTCGTCGCCGCCGGTGCCGGCCCGGATCTCGAGCACGACGTTCTTCTCGTCGTTCGGGTCCTTCGGGATGAGCAGGACCTTGATCTCGGCGATGAGCGCCTCGGCCTTCGCCCTGAGCCTGGTCAATTCCTCCTCGGCCAGCATCTGCAGGTCGAGTTCCGGGCTGCGGGCCAGTTCTTCGGCCTGGGTGATCTCGGACACCACGGCCTTGTACTCGCGGAACTTGTCGACGACGGGCTCGATCTCGGAGAGGGCCTTCGCGTGCGTGCGGTACTGGGGCGGGTCGGCCTGGACCGTCGCGTCGCCGAGCAGCGCGAGCAGGTCGTCGTACTTCTTCTCGACCGACATCAGCTTGTCGAGCATCACTGGATCCTTGTCAGAAGTCAGGAGTCAGGAGTCAGAATTCAGAATCCGGACAGCACGTTGCGGGGGGACGTCCGTCATTCTGGCTTCTGACTTCCGAATTCTGACTTCTGAATTCTGTCTCCTGCCTACCCTCCCGCCACCGGCGGGAGGAACGCCACTTCGTCGCCGTCGGCCACGGGCGCCGAGAACGCGGAGAACCGCGCGTTCACCGCCACCGCCAGCGCGGGCCGGAACGGCGCGGCGCCCGGGAACTCCGCCGCCAAAGCGTTCCACACGGTTTCGACCGTCGCGCCCGCGGGCGCATCGCGAACGACGCGGCCGTCGCCGACGATCTCGCGCAGCCGGGCGAACGACAGCACCGTTACCCGCATGCCCGCCTGAAGGCGGCGTCCCTGGCTGCCGCATCCGCCGGGTTCGCCGTGGCGCCCTCGACCCACGACTCGCCGTCCTCGTGCACTTCGCGCTTCCAGATTGGCGCGATCTGCTTCACGCGCTCGATCGCGTACCGGCACGCGGCGAACGCCTCCGCCCGGTGGGGCGACGCGGCCGCGATGACGATGCTGGCCTCGCCGACGCCGACACGCCCGGTTCGCTGCCGGATGGCCAGCCTGACGCCGGCCCACGCGGCTCCGGCTTCCTCGGCGATCAGGCCGAACACCTCGACGGCCAGCGGCTCGTACGCCTCGTAGTGCAGCTCGACGACCCGTCGGCCGAGGTTCTCGGCGCGCACGGACCCGACGAACACCGCCACGGCGCCGTACTGCCCCGGCTGGACCCCCGCCTCCACGAGGCGGACGGCGTCGGCCGGGTCCAGCGGCTCGGAGGTGAGGCTCAGCAGCGCTTCAGGCATCGCAGCCAACATCCCAGTATACCCGCCCCGCGCCGCGGCCGGAGCGTCGGGCGCCCGACCGGCGCTCAGCGCCGGCCGAACACCAGCATGAACTGGTAGGGCAGGAACGTCTCGCGGCCGATGAGCTGGAGGCCGGCCGCCTCCGCGTCCCGGATGACGAGGTCGGGATCGACGCGGTCCTCGAGCGCCGGCCCCGGACCCAGGCCGTCCATCTTGAAGTCCACGACACCCACGCGGCCCTGCGGCTTCAGGGCCGCGGCGATGTTACGGAGCATCGAGTCGGGATCCTCGAGCTCGTGGTACGTATCGACGATGAGCACCGCGTCGAGCGCGCCTCGCGGCAGGCGCGGGTCCGTCGCTGTTCCCAGGACCGCGCGGACGTTCGCGAGGCCCTCACGCGCGGCGCGGCGGGTCGTCGCCTCGAGCATCTGCCGCTGAATGTCTTCGGCGTACACCGTGCCGCCCGCCCCGACGCGGCGAGCGAGCCGGATGGTGAACCACCCTCCGCCGGCGCCGATGTCGGCCACGACGGACCCTTCAGCGATGCCGAGGGCGTCCATGATCTGGTCCGGCATCTGCCACAGGTCGCGGTCGGGGCCTTCGAGCAGGCCGAGGTCCAGCGGCGTGAAGAGCTTGCCGTGGCGGGGGCGCGTCTGCGCGTCGGCTGCCGCGAGGGCGGCCAGCAGCAGGACGGCCGCGAGGGCGAACAAGCGTATCCTGAATGGCATCAGTGCTTTAACTGGAGCCTGCGAAACACGGTATACTCGGGCCGATGTTACCAGATTTCTTCGCGAGCATGCTCGAGCTCGTCGTCAGGACGGCGACCGATTTGCCGCCCGATGTGCGCGCCGCCATGAAGGCGGCCACCGGTCTTGAGCCAGCCGACACGCGGTCGGGGCGGGCGCTTGCGATCATCAACGTCAACATCGACGAGGCCGCCGGCGCCGAAGGGCCGATATGCCAGGACACCGGCATGCCCATCTTCGAGATTCACCTTCCCCGCGGGTCGGACGAGCTGTGGATGGCCGACCAGATCCGCCTCGCCGTCGCCGAGGCGACGAGGCTGGGCAAGCTGCGGCCCAACTCGGTCGACTCCGTCACCGGCAAGAACTCCGGCAACAACCTCGGTCCCGGCACGCCCGTGTTCCACTTCCGCCAGTGGGCGAGGGAGGAGATCGAGGTGAAGCTGCTCCTCAAGGGGGGCGGGTGCGAGAACTGCGGCGCGCAGTACTCGCTGCCCGTGGACCTCGCGCATCTCGGCCGGGCCGACCGCAACCTGGAGGGCGTGCGCAAGTGCATCCTGCACGCCGTGTGGGCCGCCCAGGGCAAGGGCTGCAGCCCGGGCGCCATCGGCGTGTGCCTCGGGAGCGACCGGGCGCAGGGGTACCTTCACGCCAAGGAACAGCTCTACCGCACGCTCGACGACGTCAATCCGGACCCGGTGCTCGCGGAACTCGAAGCCGACATCATGGGCACCGTGAACCGGCTCGGCATCGGCGCCATGGGCTTCCGCGGGCGCACGACGCTCATCGGCTGCAAGGTCGCGGCGATGAACCGGCTGCCGGCCAGCTACTTCGTGTCGGTGGCGTACAACTGCTGGGCGTTCCGCCGGCTCGGCGTCGTGCTCGATGCCACGACCGGCGAGATCGTCGAGTGGCAGTACCGCGATCCGTCGAGCCCGGTCCTGCCGATGACCGCCGACCAGGGCTACGCGCGGACCGGGCAGGAGATCGCCCTGACGACCCCGCTGACCGAGGACGCGGTCCGCGCGCTGAACGTCGGCGACGTGGTGCTCCTGAGCGGGCGGATGTTCACCGGCCGGGACGCGGTGCACGCGTACCTGATGAAGCACGACGCCCCGGTGGACCTGAACGGCGCGGCGCTCTACCACTGCGGCCCGGTGGCCGTGAAGGACGGCGACCGCTGGGTCATGAAGGCGGCGGGCCCGACGACGAGCATCCGCGAGGAGCCCTACGAGGCGGACGTCATCCGCAACTTCGGGGTGCGCGCGGTCATCGGGAAGGGCGGCATGGGCGCGAAGACCCTCGAGGCCATGAAGGAGCGCGGCGCGGTCTACCTGAACGCCGTCGGCGGCGCCGCGCAGTTCTACGCGCGCTGCATCGAGCGCGTCGACGGCGTGTCGCTCTTCCACCTGGGCGTGCCCGAGGCGATGTGGCACCTCCAGGTCAGGGACTTCCCGGCCATCGTGACGATGGACGCGAGGGGGAACAGCCTCCACAAGGACGTCGAAGCCGAGAGCGCGAAGGAACTGGCCGCGCTCCGGCGCTGAGGGCCGGGGGGATCGATGGGCGGGTTCTTCGGAGTGGCGAGCCGCCACGACTGCGTCGCGGATCTGTTTTACGGCACCGACTACCACTCGCACCTGGGGACGTCCCGGGGCGGGATGGTGGTGCGCAACGGGGACGGGTTCCGCCGCAACATCCACGACATCTCGGACACGCCGTTCCGCTCGAAGTTCTACGAGGACCTCCCGAAGTACGGCGGGGCGTCGGGCATCGGCGTCATCAGCGACAACGAGGACCAGCCGCTGCTCATCGCGTCGCGCCACGGCTCGTACGCGATCGTGACGGTCGGCCGCATCGAGAACGTGCAGGACCTCGCCCGGCAGGTGCTGCGGTCGGGCGCCGTGCATTACTCCGAGCTGAAGGGCAACGCGTTCAACCCCACCGAGGTCGTCGCGACGATCATCAACGCCGAGGCGAGCCTGGTGGACGGGCTCCGCGAGGTGCAATCGCGCGTGCGCGGCTCCTGCTCAATCCTCCTGCTCACGGATCACGGCCTCTACGCGGCGCGGGACGGCCTGGGCCGCACCTCGGTCACGCTCGGCCGGAAGGACGACGCGTGGGCGGTGACGATGGAGACCTGCGCCCTGCCGAACCTCGGCTACGAGGTGGACCGGCACCTGGGGCCCGGGGAAATCGTGCGGGTCACTCCCGAGGGCTGCGAGACCCTCGCGCCGGCGGGGGACCGCATGCAGGTGTGCGCGTTCCTGTGGATCTACTACGGCTACCCGGCGTCGAACTACGAGGGCATCAACACGGAGGTGGCGCGCTACCGCTGCGGCGAGGCGCTGGCCCGCGCGGACGCGGTGCGCCCGGACCTCGTCGCCGGCATCCCCGACTCCGGCGTCGGGGCGGCGATCGGCTACGCGGCCGAGGCGTGCATCCCGTACCGCCGGCCGTTCGTCAAGTACACGCCGACGTGGCCGCGCTCCTTCATGCCGCAGGAGCAGCGGGTGCGCGACCTGGTCGCGCGCATGAAGCTGATCCCCATCCGGGAGCTGATCGCGGGCCGCAATCTGCTCTTCTGCGAGGATTCCATCGTGCGCGGCACCCAGCTCCGCGACCTCGTCCGGCGGGTCTTCGACGCGGGGGCGCGGGAAGTGCACATGCGCCCCGCCTGCCCGCCGCTCGTGTACGGCTGCCGCTTCCTGAACTTCTCGCAGTCGAAGTCGGAACTGGATCTGGCGGCCCGCCGCGCGGTGAAGGCGCTCGAGGGCCGCCCGGACGCCCGCCTCGACGAGTACGCGGACCCGGCGACCGAGCGCCACTGCGCCATGGTGGACTGGATCCGCGACAGCCTCGGGCTGACGACGCTGCAGTACCAGCGCCTCGACGACATGGTGGCCGCCATCGGCCTGCCGCGGGAGCGGCTCTGCACCTACTGCTGGACCGGCGAGTCGGCCTGACCCGCTTGTGGCACCAGGCCTGCCTAGAGCAGGTTGCGCCGGGGCAGCACCGCCTCGGTCGTGAGGTTGACGCCCAGCTTGCGCAGCCCCGCCGCGTCGCCGCGCGAGGGCATGAGCGTCATGTGGGCGTCGCACCCGGCGAGGCCCTTCAGGCGCTCCATCGCGAGCTGCGCGGTCGGGTTCGTCGCCGCGCCGACGGTCAGCGCGATGAGCGTCTCCTCCAGGTCCAGGCTGATCGATCCCGACGACAGCACGTTCTGCTTCAGGTGCGCGACGGCGCCGATGACCGAGGGCGACAGGAGGTGGATGGGATCGGGGATGCCGGCGAGGTGCTTGACGGCGTTCAGCACGAGGCTCGACGCCGCGTGCATCAGGGGCGAGTTCGTGCCGGTCACGATCGCGCCCTCGGGGAGTTCCAGCGCCGCGCCGCAGTAGATGCCGTTGTTCCCCTTCCCGTTCTCCCGCGCCCGCCGGGCCGCGTCCACCGCCGGCTGCACGACGGCGCGGTCGCGCGGCGCCACGCCGAGCTCCTCCATCAGCAGCTCCGTGCGCTGCACGGTGTCGGCGTTGACGAAGCCCATGAGGTACTCGCACGACGCGCGGAAGTAGCGGCGGATGGTTTCCTGGCGCGCCGCCTCCCGCACCGCCTCGTCGTCCACGATGCCGAACCCCGCGCGGTTCACGCCCATGTCCGTGGGCGACTTGTACGGCGCGCGGCCGAGGATCCGCTCCAGGATCCGCCTGAGGACGGGGAAGATCTCGACGTCCCGGTTGTAGTTGACCGCCGTCAGGCCGTAGGCCTCGAGGTGGAACGGGTCCACGAGGTTGAAGTCCCGCAGGTCGGCCGTCGCCGACTCGTACGCGATGTTGACCGGGTGCTTCAGCGGCAGGTTCCAGATCGGGAACGTCTCGAACTTCGCGTACCCCGCGGTCCTGCCGGCCAGGTGCTCGTGGTAGAGCTGCGAGAGGCAGGTGGCGAGCTTGCCGCTGCCCGGGCCGGGGGCCGTGACGACCACGAGGCGCTTGGACGTGGGCACGAACGCGTTGGCCCCGTAGCCGCGCTCGCTCACGATCGTGTCGACGTCGGTCGGGTAGCCCTTCGTGAACCCGTGCGTGAACACCCGGATCCCCTGTCGCTCCAGCGTGTTCTTGAAGACCCGCGCGGCCGGCTGCTCGTCGTACCGCGTGATGACGACGGCGGAGACCTCGATGCCCCAGCGCCGCAGATCGTCGATGAGCTTCAGCGCGTCGGAGTCGTAGGTGATCCCGAAGTCGGCCCGCACCTTGCGGCGCTCGATGTCGCCGGCGTAGATGCAGAGCAGCACCTCCACGTCGTCGCCGAGCTGCTGCAGCAGGCGCATCTTGACGTTCGGATCGAACCCGGGGAGCACGCGCGCCGCGTGGTAGTCGAACAGCAGCTTCCCGCCGAACTCGAGGTACAGTCTGTCGCCGCAGTCGCGGACGCGCTCCCGGATGGCGGCGGTCTGCTCGGCGAGGTAGCGGTCGTTGTCGAACCCGGTGCGTGTCATGGCCGATCCGATCCGGCCGCGGCCGCGCCGGCCATCCGGGCGCCCGGGCCGTCGGCATTGTAGCCTCATCCGGGCGGTGTATGATCCCGACCCGAGGACGCCATGACCGGACCCGCCGAGCCGACCGACCGCCCCGCGCCGCCCCGCGCGTACCGCTGGCTGGTGCTCGTGTTCATCAGCCTGGCGATGTTCGGCAACTACTACGTCTACGACTGCATCAGCCCCCTGGCCGACGTGCTGAAGGCCCGCCTGGGCTTCACCGACACCAACATCGGCCTGCTGCAGGCGATCTACAGCGTTCCGAACATCCTCATGGTGCTCGTCGGCGGGATCGTCGTCGACCGCATCGGCGTCCGGCGCGCGACGCTGGCGTTCGGCGTCACCTGCCTCGCCGGCGCGGCGGTGACGGCGAGCGCCCCGTCGCTGGCGGTCATGGCCGCGGGCCGGCTCATCTTCGGCCTCGGCGCCGAGTCGCTGATCGTGGCCGTGACGACGGCCATCGCGCGGTGGTTCAAGGGCAAGGAGCTGAGCTTCGCGTTCGGCGTCAACCTGACGATCGCGCGGCTGGGATCCTTCGCCGCCCTCAACTCGCCCTCGTGGGCCAGCTGGGCGTACGGCGACTGGCGCCCGCCGCTGCTCATCGCGTCGGGTTTCGCCACGTTCTGCGTGACGGGCGCCGTCCTGTACTGGGTGCTCGAGGCCCGCGCCGCGAAGCAGTACAGCCTGGGTTCCGCGGGATCCACCGACAAGGTGGTCTTCCGCGACATCTTCCGCTTCGGCTGGTCCTACGCCCTCATCGTGGCGCTGTGCGTCACGTTCTACTCCGGCATCTTCCCGTTCCAGACCTTCGCGGTGAAGTTCTTCATGGAGGCGCACGGCGTGTCGCGCGAGACGGGCGGGTTCCTGTCGAGCATGCTCACGCTCTTCGCGATGATCTGCACGCCGCTCTTCGGCCTCCTCGTCGACAAGATCGGCCGGCGGTCGCTCTTCATGATGGTCGGATCGACGCTGCTGATCCCCGTCTACCTGATGATGGCCTACACGGGCGTGTCGCTCTACGTGCCGATGGCCATGATGGGGATCGCCTTTTCGCTCATCCCCGCGATCATGTGGCCGTCGGTGGCGTACGTCGTCGAGGAGAAGCGCCTCGGCACGGCCTACGGGCTGATGACGCTGGTGCAGAACGTCGGGCTGGCGGGCTTCAACCTCGTCATCGGCTGGGCCAACGACGCCGCGGGGGCCAGCGCGTCGAACCCGGGGGGCTACCGCCCGGGCATGTGGATCTTCTCCAGCCTCGGCTTTTTCGCGGTCCTGTTCTCGCTGCTGCTGTGGCGCCGGGAGCACGGGCCCCACGCCCACGGCCTGGAGACGATCAAAGCCGGCTGATTCGGGGCCCGGCCGGCCCGCCTCGTCCTCTAGTAAGATGGCGGCAGAGGCACCGTCATGAGCACATCCAAGGTCGCGATCCTCCGCACGCGCCCGTCCACCGTCCTGCGCGACTACCACGAACTGATGAACCTGGCCGGGTACCAGGACGTCGTCGCGAAGGACGCGGACACGGCGCTGAAGGTCAACATCTCCTGGCACTTTTTCTTCCCCGGCAGCTCCACCGTCCCCTGGCAGCTCGACGGCGTCATCCGGGCGCTGAAGGCCGACGGCTACGATTCGTCGCTCGTCCACGCGTGCCACAACCGCACCGTGGTCATCGACGCGCACCTCGGCGAGCGCGAGAACAAGCAGATCGACGTCGTCCAGGCCCACGGCCTGCGCAACGTCCACCTCTACGAGGGGGAGGAGTGGATCCGCGTCGAGGACGCCGTCGGCGACCTGACGAAGAAGTTCCTCTGCCTCAACCAGGTCTACCCCAAGGGCTTCCTCATCCCGAAGCGGTTCGTCGGTGAGAACATCATCCATCTGCCCACCGTGAAGACCCACATCTTCACGACGATGACCGGCGCGATGAAAAACGCGTTCGGCGGCCTGCTGAACGAGCGGCGC
>CAZBIP010000011.1:18884-34605 GCA_964491885.1 uncultured Vicinamibacterales bacterium | reverse complement strand
GCGCGCTACATCACGCTGACGCACAGCGGGCACAACCAGATCGGCGACTCGTCGAGCGATCGCAACCCGCCGCCGCACGACGGGCTCTCCCCGTTCGGCGAGCGGGTCGTCGCGGAGATGAACCGCCTCGGCCTGATGGTGGACGTGTCGCACGCCGCGGCGTCCACCTTCTGGGACGTCATCCGGCTGTCGACGGCCCCGGTCATCGCGTCGCACTCGGGCTGCAAGGCGCTGAACGACGTCGATCGGAACCTCGACGACGAGCAACTGCGCGCGCTCGCCAAGAACGGCGGGGTGATTCAGATCGTCGCGCTCGGCTCCTATCTGAAGGCCGACACGCCGGAGCGGGCGGAAGCCCTCAGGCGGGTGCGCGAGGAGCTGGGCCTCGGCCGTGGGCGTGGCGGCGGGCCCGGCACCGCGTCCGCGGCGCAGACCCCCGAGCAGCGGGCCGAGGCCGAGAAGCGCCGGGAACTGTACTACGCGCGGATGGAGGCCATCGACGAGCAGTATCCCGCGGCGGACCTGAAGCACTTCGTGGACCACATCGATCATGCGGTCAAGGTCGCGGGCATCGACCACGTCGGCATCGGAACCGACTTCGACGGGGGCGGGGGAATCCCCGGGTTCAACGACCACTCGGAGGCCTTGAACGTGACCGAGGCCCTGGTGCGCCGCGGGTATTCCGAGCCGGACATCGTGAAGATCTGGGGCGGGAACCTGATGCGCGTGTGGCGCGCCGTGGAGCGGGAGGCGGCGCGGCGGCAGGGCGCGGCACGGTAAGTCCGGGGGGCGGCCCGCATGAAACTGGCGTTCATCGGCACCCACGGGACGGGCAAGACGACGCTCTGTTACGACCTCACCGCGGGACTGAAGCGCCAGGGGCTGAACGCGGACATGGTGAAGGAGGTCGCGCGGCTCTCGCCGCTGCCGATCAACCGGCAGACCTCCCTGGACGCCCAGACCTGGATCCTGATGACCCAGGTCGCCGAGGAGATTCGCTCCGCCAGCGTCCACGACATCGTCGTGTGCGACCGCAGCGTGCTGGACAACTACGCCTACCTCATGTTCGCGTGCGGCCGCCAGCGGGCCATCGAACGGTTCGTGGACCATTGGATGAGGACGTACGACGTGCTCGTCAAGGTCCCGATGATGGCGCCGGCCGCCGAGGACGGCGTCCGCGACACCGACGAGTTCTTCGTGCGATCCATCGATCGGCTGGTGGACACGCTGCTGGAAGAGAAGCGGATCTCCCACTGCCGCCTGGATGCGGGGAGCCGTGACGGATGGGTGGATCAGGCCATGAAGGCCGTCACGGGCCACCCCCGCCTCGCCGAACGCCTGCTCTGACGGCGCCGCCGTTCACGGCCTGTGGCGGCGGCGCGCGCCGGCCGGCGCCGGGCCGCTCCGGCCCCCTGACGGGGCCGGGGCATGGCGGTCCAAGATGCTCCTGAACCGCGCCTCCTTCTGCTGGATGGCCGACGGTCTCACCCCGGAGGGCGTACCCGCCCGCCCGCGGGCCGCCGTTCCCGGATGGCCCTGGCGCGGGCGCCTGGCGGCGCGGGCCGCGGCGAGGCGCTCCCGCAGCGGGATCTCGAGCCGGTCGCTCGTCTTCTTCGCGTAGTCGAAACCCGGCAGCGTCACCCTGGGCAGCGGCCTGCCGACCACGCGTTCGATCGCCCGCATGTCCTGTTCCTCGTCGGGCGCGACCAGCGTGAAGGCGTCTCCCGTGGCTTCGGCCCTCGCCGTGCGGCCGACCCGGTGGATGTACGCGTCGGGATCCGCGGGCACGTCGAAGTTGATCACGTGCCCGAGCGCTTCCACGTCGATGCCGCGCGCGACGATGTCGGTCGCCACGAGGATCCGGTGCCGCCCGGCCTTGAAGCCCTCGAGAGCGGACGTGCGCTGGCCCTGGGTGCGGTTGCCGTGGATGCGCGCGGTCGAGATGCCGTGCCGATCGAGGTACTCGGCCAGCCTGTTGGCGCGGTGCTTCGTGCGCGTGAACACGATGGCGTCCGCCACGATGCCGCGGGTGAGCAGTTCGACGAGGAGCGCCGACTTCAACTCGCGGCCGACCGGGTACACCGCCTGCGTGATGCCGACGGCGGGCGCGGACTTCCGTTCCAGGTTGATGGTCACGGGGTCGTGGAGCATCTCCCTGGCCAGCGTCGCGATTTCGCGGGGCATGGTGGCGCTGAAGAAGAGCGTCTGGCGTTTCGCCGGCAGCTGCCGCAGGATGCGCCGGATGTCGGGCAGGAACCCCATGTCGAGCATGCGGTCGGCCTCGTCGATGACGAGGACCTCGAGAGCGTCGAACCGGGCGTAGGGATGCTTGAGGTGGTCGAGCAGGCGTCCCGGCGTCGCGACGATCACGTCGACGCGGCTGCGGAAGGCGTGCTCCTGCGGGCCCATGCCGACGCCGCCGTACACGGCCGCGCCCGTGACCGGCGTGTGCACCGCCAGTTCATCGAGGTGCGCATGGATCTGGGCGGCAAGCTCGCGTGTCGGCGTCAGCACCAGCGCGCGGGTCGTGCCGCGCGGTTTCGCCATGACGCGGTGCAGGATGGGGAGCAGAAACGCCGCGGTCTTGCCGCTGCCCGTCATGGCGCAGGCGAGCACGTCCTTCCCGGCCGCCGCCGGAGGAATCGCCTGGTCCTGGATGGGGGTCGGCCGCTGGAACCCGAGTTCCTTGAGGCCTCGCAGCACTTCCGCGCGGAACGGGAACTTCGAGAAGGGCATGCCCCAGCATACTCGCTCCGGCCCGGGCCCCCCGTGCTATTCTGAGGCGCCTTTGGCGGGCCCGCGCCCCGCTCGCCGGCTGGACCTCGGACTCACGCAGGGAGAAGTGGAGATGAGACATCTACGGATCGCCGGTCTCGGCCTGCTCCTGGCCTCGGCCCCCTGGCTGTCACCCGCGGCGGCGCAGGAGGTCAGCCTCGCCGGGCAGGTGATCGAACGCGTCCTGCCGAACGGGTTGAAGGTCCTGATGGTCACGCGCACGGACGCGCCCCTCGTGCGGTGCATCCTCGCGTACCGGGTCGGCGCCGTGAACGAGAGGCCGGGCATCACCGGCATCTCGCATTTCCACGAGCACATGATGTTCAAGGGCACCCGGACCATGGGCATCAAGCCCGGGACGTTTGCCCGGGACGACGAGTACAACCGGCAGGTGGACGCCCTGATGGAGCAGGTGGCGGCCGAGGAGTCGCGGATCGGCGCGCGCGACGAGGCGAAGATCGCCGCGCTCAAGAAGCAGGTGTCCGAGGTCATCGACCGGCAGAAGAAGGAGACGATCGTCAGCGAGGAGATCTGGTCGGCGTACCAGGCGGCCGGCGGGACGGGCATCAACGCCTCGACCGGGTCGGAGATGACCCAGTACTACGTGACGCTGCCCAAGAACGCCCTCGAGCTCTACCTGGCCCTCGAGGCCGACCGCATGGTCAACCCCGTGTTCCGCGAGTTCTACTCGGAGCGCGACGTGGTCACCGAGGAGCGCCGCATGAGCGAGAACTCCCCGGGGTTCTTCTTCCAGGAACAGCTCAACGCGACCTTCTACGCGGCGCACCCGTACAGCAATCCCGTGGTCGGGTGGATGTCGGACATCAGCCGCGTGACGAAGCAGGAGATGATCGAGTACCGCGAACAGTACTACCGGCCCGACAACGCGACGCTGGTGCTCGCCGGCGACCTCGATCCCGTGAAGACCCTGGCGCTCGTCGCGAAGTACTTCGGCGGCATCCCGTCGAAAGGGCCGTCGCCCCGCGTCCGGACGGAGGAGCCGTCGCCGGGCTACTACCGGCGCAGCATCGGCGAGCGGTTCAAGCCGCCCTTCATCGAGAAACGCGTGATCGGGAGGGCGGCGACGACCCCGCAGGTCACGCTGATGTTCCACGTTCCGCCGCTGTGGCACGAGGACCTGCCGGCGCTCTACATGCTCGGGCGGGTCCTCGGCGCGCGGACCGGCAGGATGTACCTGGACCTGGTGCAGGCCAAGGAGCACGCCACGATGGTCATGGCGTCGGCCTCCGACTCGATGTACGACGGCGCCTTCCGTGTCAGCGCCACCGGCCGGGAAGTGCGCGGCGCGCTGGCCGCCCCGCTCGATCAACTCGAGAAGGGGTTGTGGGGCTTCATCGAGGACGCCAAGTCGGCGCCCGCCGACCCGCGACTGCTCGAGCGCATCAAGAATTCCGTGGAGGCGCAGTACCTGCAGAGCCTGGCCGGGACGGGGATCGCCGGGTCCCTCGCCCGGATGGAAACCGCGTATCGCTGGCAGTACATCGACGAACAGTTCAAGCGTCGGATGGCGGTCACTCCCGACGACCTGATGCGGGTGGCGAAGGCCTATCTGACCCGCGACAACTGCGTGACCGGCATCCTGGAGCGCGAGCAGTAGCCGCGCGTCCTGACAGGAGGACGGACCGATGCTGAAGCAACTGTCGGTGCCACTGCTCGTCACCGCGCTCGGCCTCGCGGCGCCCGCCGCCGCGCAACAGGCGGCCGTCGCCAAGCCCGCGCCCCAGGCCGTCTCCAAGGCGGCCGTCAAGCCGCCCGCAGCCCGCGCCCCGCAGGGCCCGAGGCCTGAGCAGTTCACTTTTCCGCCGCTGGCGTTCACGCCGCCGAAGGCCGTGGACTACCGCGCCGCCCTCTCCAACGGGCTCGTCGTCTACGTCGCGGAGGACCACGCCATTCCGTGGTTCGAGGCCACGCTCCTGACGCCCGTCGCCGGCGGAGCGTCAGCCATGGGCCGCGGCCGCGGCGCAGGTCCCGATGCCGATGCCGCCGCGCCCGGACTCCCTGGCCGGCTGGGCCTGTCGGGACGGACGGCGGACTGGCCCCAGGGGCGCGGCGGGGGAGGGGGAGGAGCCAGGTCCTTCCTCGAACCGGCCGACAAGCTGGGGATCCAGAGCCTGACCGCCTCGGTCATGCGATCGGGGGGCACGGCCTCGATGACGGCCGACCAGATCAACGAGCGGATGGAGTTCCTCGCGGGCTCCGTCTCGCCGACGTCGCTGTCGATTCACATGCGGCACCTGGACGAGGGCCTGAAGATCTGGCTCGATATCCTGACCAACCCGGCGTTCCCGGAGGATCGCCTGCGCCGGGAGCGCCAGGCCATGATCGCGCCGCTGCGCAACCGGAACCGGAACCTGTCCACCGTGGCGGGCGACGCCTGGGAGAGGCTGGTCTACGGCGACGCGTCGCCCATCACGGCGGACGCGACCGAGACCACGATCAACAACGTCACCCGGGACGACGTCGTGGCGTGGCACAAGCACTACTGGGGATCGAACAACGCCATCCTCGTCGTGGCCGGCGACTTCAAGAGGGCGGACATCCTGCAGCGCCTCGAGGCGACGTTCGGGAAGTGGCCGGCGTCGGCGGTCAAGGCCGCGCCGCAGTACCCGGTCGTGACGGCAGCCGCGGCGAAGCCCGGCGTGTACATGATTCAGCCGCTGGGCGCGACGCCCAACCAGGGCATCATCCGGATCGGCGGCCTGTCGATCACGCAGGACGATCCGGACTACGCGGCGGTGGACCTGATGAACTACACCCTCGGGGGCGGGTCCTTCTCGTCGCGCATCACGCAGATCGTGCGGAACGACCAGGGGCTGGCCTACAGCGCCAGTTCGAGCGTCGGGGCCGAACTGCACTACCCGGGTGCGTTCGCCGCCTTCACGCAGACCAAGAACGCCACCGTGGCGTTCGCGGCGCAGCTCATCATGAACGAGATCGAGCGGATGCACGCGGGCGACGTCAGCGAGAAGGACCTGGCGTTCGCGAAGACGGCGAGGCTGAACGCCTTCCCCTCGCTCTTCTCGACGGCGCTGGGCAACGCGACGAACCTCGCGCGCCTCGAGTTCGACCGGCGCCCGAGGGATTATTACGACACGTATCTCGCGCGCTACCGGAAGGTCACGCTCGCGGACGTGCGCCGCGTGGCGAAGAAGTACCTGCAGCCGGAGTCGCTGATCGTGCTGGTGACGGGTGACATCGCGCAGTGCAAGGCGGGCGCCGACGCGACGCTCCCGAACCAGGCGGCGATCGACGCGATGGCGGCCAAGTACGGCGGGAGGACCCTCGAGGGTCTGGCGCGGAGGTTCGGCGGCGGCGCGATTCAGGTGCTGCCGTTGAAGTGAGGGGAGGGCGCATGTCGCGTATCGACGTTCTCCGCCCCTTCATCGAGAGGAACCTCGCGGCGATGCTCGAGACCGACCGCGTGGCCCCGGACGAGGACGGCGAGTACAGCTTTCCCCGCGGCAGCGCCGAGGTCACGCTCCGGCTCCTCGACGCCCCGATGCCGATGCTGCAGTTCTCTGCGGTGCTGGTGTCGGGCCTGAAGAAGAAGGTGCGGGTCCTCGAAGCGCTGAACGACCTGAACGCCGCCGAACTCGGCTTCCGGGTGTTCCGGTTCGAGGACCTGGTCATCGCGGCCTGGGAGATCCCGGCCGATACCCTCGACGCCCGGCAGTTCGTCGATGTCTGTCAGCGCTTCGCGTCCGCCGCCGACCGGTTCGACGGGGTGCTCGCGCGGAAGTTCGGCGGGAAGACGGCCCGCGCCGACGACGACGAGGAGGCCGTCGATGCCTAGGAAGCCGGCGGCGGGCCTGCTGGCCCGTTTCAGCGGCGAGGTCGCGGCCCTGGCGGCGCGGGTCCTCCGGGCGACGGTGGCCGTCTCCGGTCCGACTCCGGACGGCGGCAACAACGGCTCCGGCTTCTTTCTCGACGCCTCGGGCCACATCGTCACGAACCAGCACGTCGTGGAGCACGTGCAGCCCCCCATTACGATTACCCTGCAGGGCGGCGGCACCGCGCTCGCCGGCGTCGTCGGGGTGGACAAGATCGCCGACATCGCCGTGCTCAAGCTCGACGGCGAGTGGCCCTACCACCTGACCCTGCGCCGGTCCCGCGCGCGCCCGGGCGAAGTGTGCCTGGCGGTCGGGAACCCTCTCGGGCGCTACCCCGAGTCGGTCACCATCGGAGTCGTGAGCGGCCTGGCCAGGACGGCGATCACCGGGCCCGGGCGGCCGCACTACGATTTGCTGCAGACCGATTGCGACATCCACGAAGGGAACTCCGGCGGGCCCCTCGTCGACGTGCGCGGGCGCGTCATCGGCATCACCACCCTGCTCGATTCGGAGTCGCCCTACATCGGCCTCGCCGTGCCCGCGGAGACCGTTCGCGCGATCGTGCCGGAGTTGCTGGCGGCCGGACGGGTGGAGCGCGCGACGCTCGGCGTGTCGGTCGCGAAACGGACCGCGGCGGGCGGCGGGCGCAGCGTGACGGGGCTGGAAGTCGTGCGGATCACCCGCCAGAAGGGCCAGCGCCTCGAGGCTGGCGACATCATCGTGAGCCTGGCGGGCCGGCCCGTGCCCGACCCCCCGGCGCTCTTCGCGCTCCTGGGGAGCGACCGCATCGGCCGCGCGACGCGCGCCGAGGTGATCCGGCGCGGGAAGCGGGTCGTGGTGACCGTGACGCCGTGGCGTCTCGTCCCCTGAGGCCCGCGGCCCTCACGGTGCCTGGGCCGGCGCGGCCGGCGTGATCCGAAGCCACACGAGCCCAGCCACCACCGACAGGCCGGCGGCCACGTGCAGCGCCAGCTCCCATCCGAAGGCTTCGCCGAGAACCGGCGTCAGCATCGGTGACACCAGTCCGCCGATGTTGCACCCGGTGTTCATGATGGCGCCGCCCGTCGCGCTCCGGCTCCCGGCGAGGCCGGCGGCCGTCGTCCAGAACGGGCCCTCGACGCTCAGGACCAGCGCCGTGGCCACGGCCAGCGATGCCGCGGCGAGCCAGGCAGCCGACGTGTGCGCGCCAATCGAGATGAAGACCCCGGCTCCGCCCATCCCCACAATCGGCACGAGGCGGCGGCCCCAGACCGGGCCGAGATCCGTACGGACGAGCCGGTCCGAGACCCAACCGCCGGCGGGAATCGACAGCGCGGACAGGACCCAGGGCAGGCTGCTCCAGACGGCGCCTTCCACCAGCGTGAAGTGCCGGACCTGGACGAGGTAGAGATAGAACCAGAAGATGAAGATGTAGCCGACGTAGCCCTGGAGGGAGTAGCTGAGCGTCAGCCAGCCGAAACCCGGCGCGCGGACGAGGCGCCACATCGCCTGCGCGTGCGATTCGGCGGGCGTGGCGGCCAGGAGGGTGTCGGCCCGGTCTCGGCGCGGCTCGCGCCTCGAGGGTTCGCGCATGAAGAGCCAGGCGGCGGCGAGCGCCAGCGCTGGCAGGGCGGATGCCACCATCGCGGCCCGCCAGCCCCACGGCAGCATAACGGCGGTGACGAGCGGGGGAGCGATCGCCGACCCGAGTCCGACCGAGCCGATGACGAGGCCGTTCGCGCGTCCGTGGGCCCACGACGGAATCCATCTGGCCACCCCCTGCACGGCGGCCGGATAGGTAGGTGCGGCCGCGACGCCCATCGTGAACCGCAACACGACCAGCGCGGCCAGCACCGGGAGGACGCTCGCGCCAGGTGCCGCGCGGGGGAGCAGGGCATGAAGCGCCGTGAGCGCCGCCCACGCCCAGGCGAGGCGGGAGATGGCGCGACGCGCGCCCCACGCGTCTGCGACGAGGCCGCCCGGCAGCATGAACAGCGTGTAGCCGAGCAGGAACGCGCTGAAGACGCGGCCCATCTGGGCCTGGGACAGCCCGTACTCCTCCATGATCAGCGCGCCGGCCACCGAGACGTTGACGCGGCAGAGATAGGCAGCCGTGGCCGTGGCCGCGAGCAGCAGCACCAGGCCCCAGTGAGCGCGCCGCTCTTCGACGCCGCGCATCGCCGGCTACTCCAGCGAGGCCGTCCCGCGCAACGGGGCCGGCGAGGCCTGATGGAGGTCGAAGACGACCACCTCGTTCTCGCCGGCCTTGAGCCACGGGGCCGGGCAGTAGAGGCGTCGCTGGGGGCCGATGTCCCAGAAGCGTCCGAGATTGTGCCCGTTGATCCAGACGACGCCCTTCCGGTATCCGGTCATGTCGAGGTAGGTGTCAGCGGGTCGCTCCAGGGTGAACGTCCCGCGGAAGAAGATGCCCGGCCGGCCCGAATCCACCGGCCCCTCCCGGAGCGACGCCACCCACGGGGCATCGAGCGGCAGCAGGAAGGCGTCCCAGTTCATGAGCGTCATGCCCGCCAGCGTGACGCGGTCGGTGATGCCCTTGCGGTCGATCATCGCCTGGGCGAAGTTGATGTGTCCCATGCCCTCGACCAGGATGTCGAGAACGGGCATGCGCGACGTGGACGCCGGCAGATCGATCGACTGCTCGCCGAGCCGGCGGTCCAGCGTGCCGACGAGGCCGCCGTCCAGGAAGATCAGCGCGTAGTCGTGCAGGTCCGTGATGACGAGCCTGCCGGACTTCCGGCCGACGAGCGTCGTGCGGTACAGCACCAGGCCCTGGTTCTGACCGTAGGCTTCGAACGTCCGCGGCTGCACCGAGCGCACCGGCGCGGGCAAGTGGGCCCAGACGGAGGCGTGCGCGCGCATCGGGAACTCGGGAACCGCCACGGCCGGGATGGGCTCGGGCACGGGCGGCAGCACCTCGCCCCGCGGTAGTGACGACGCGATCAGGTCCCGCAGCGCGTGGTACTTCGGCGTCGCCCGCCCCTGCTCGCTGATGGGCGCGTCGTAGTCGTAGCTCGTCACATCGGGCTCGTAACCCTTGCCTCCCGAATTCGCGCCGGCCGTGAACCCGAAGTTGGTGCCGCCGTGCGCCACGTAGAAGTTGAACGACTTCCGGTTCGAGAGGAGGAACGTCATCTCCTTCAGGAGGGCATCGAGCTTCGGCCTGGCCCAGGCCTCGCCCCAGTGGGTCAGCCAGCCCGGGTACGTCTCGGACGAGAACACGGGCACGCCGGGCACGATCGACCGGGCCAGTTCCCAGTGCTTCTCGTCCGAGCCCGAGTCGAGGCCGACCGCGGCCCCGGGCAGGTGTCCCGCCTCCAGCATGTGGGGAGTGGGACCGTCGGCCGTATAGAGGGGCACGTCGATCCCGGCGCCCACGAAAAGGTCCCGCAGCCGGGTCATGTAGGCCCGGTCGTTGCCGTAGCTGCCGTACTCGTTCTCGACCTGCACCATCAGGATTGGTCCGCCCCGCGTCACGAGCAACGGTCGAACCACCGGGACGAGGCGCGCGATGTACCGCTCCACGGCTGTCATGTACGTGGGGTGCAGGCAGCGCACTTTCAGCTCCGGGTCGCGCAGCAGGTACGCCGGGAGGCCTCCGAAGTCCCACTCCGCGCACACGTACGGGCCGGGCCTGAGCAGGACCCAGAGCCCCTCGGCCTGCGCGAGCGCGATGAAGCGCGCGATGTCCCGGTTTCCGCTCGTGAAGTCGAACGTGCCCTCGCTCGTCTCGTGGTAGTTCCAGAACAGGTAGACCGCGATCGTGTTGCAGCCGAGCGCCTTCGACATCCTGATCCGGTGCGCCCAGTACTCCGCCGGCACCCTGGCCGGGTGGATTTCGCATCCCCGGATCTGGAACGGCTTCCCGTCGAGCAGGAATTCGTCGGCACCGAGGGCGAAGGCGTGCCGGCCGGACTGGCCGGCGGAGGGCGGCGGCGCCTCGAACGCGGCAGTTGCTGCGAGGGCGGCGATGCCGGACAGCGCGACGGCGAGCGCGAATCGTTTCATGACAGCGCCTCGGACAGGACGGTCGGGCGCTCAACGCGCCATCGTGTGGAGACTCAAGCCGGAGATCGTCACCGCGCCGCGGGACTGTTCGATCGTGAGCCGCACGCGCTCGGCGCTCGCGGGAGCGAAGCGCAGGATCCGCTTGTGGCCGATGGTCGTGCCGCGGGCGATCTCGCGGCACGCGCCTCCCGAGCACGCGTCCAGCCGGAAGGCCTCAACCCGCTGGCCCAGCCGGATGTCCTCCTGGAGCACTGCGACGTCGAACCCGGCCGTCGGAGCGGGGATCTCGAAGACCGCCTGATCGCCCCCCGCGGTCGCCAGGCGCTCGGGCCCGGCAGGCGGCCCGGCGCCGCCGAACGTCCGGTCGAGGAGGCCGCGCATGCCGGCGAGGCTCTTCGCGTCCGCGTCCGCGATGAGCCCGCGCGTGTCCGGAGGCACGTTCAGCAGCAGCACGCCGTTGCGACCGACGGAACTCAGGTAGATGTCCACGAGCTTCTCCGGCGTCTTGACCCGGGCGTCCTGGGCCGCGTGGTAGAACCAGCCGGGCCGGATGGACACGTCCGTCTCGGCCGGGTACCACGCGAGCAGCGATGCGGATCGGATCGCCTCGCGGCTGCCGAGGTCCGCGGCCGTCAAGTCCCTCGGCGCGAAGGCGTCGTCGAGCGGATGCAGCGACTCCGGCCGGATCGCCGCCGCCTTCGCGAGGGTCAGCGGCACCACGCTCCACTCGGTCTCGCGGCCGTACCCGGTCTCCGTGCCGACCCAGCGCACGTCCGGCGCCATGCCGAAGATCACCGCCTTCGGCTGCAGCTCGCGGACCACGCGGTAGTAGGACGGCCAGTCGTACACCTGCCGCTTGCCGTTCGGGCCCTCGCCATTGGCGCCGTCGAACCAGACCTCGGCGATTTCCCCGTAGCCGGTCAGCAGTTCGCGCAACTGCGCGACGAAGACCTCGTCGTAGCGCGGGGAGTCGCCGTAGTCCGGGTGGTTCCGGTCCCACGGCGAGACGTAGATCCCGAACTCGAGGCCGGCCTCCCGGCAGGCGCGCGCCACCTCGGCGACCACGTCGCCCTGGCCGCTCTTCCACGGGCTGTGCTTCACGCTGTGCGTGGTCGTCGCGGTCGGCCACAGGCAGAAGCCGTCGTGGTGCTTCGCGGTCAGGATGAGCATCTTCATCCCGGCGCCCGCGAGGACGCGGGCCCACTGGCGGGCGTCGAAACCGGAGGGATTGAAGAGGGACGGCGACTCCTTGCCGTCGCCCCACTCGCGATCCGTGAAGGTGTTCATCCCGAAGTGCGCGAAGCCGATGAACTCGCGGCGCTGCCACGCCAGCTGGTTCGCAGACGGCACGACCCGAGACGCCTTGTCGACGATGGCGTCGAGGGGCTCGCCGGGGGCGAGCGTCACGTAGCGGGTAAACCGCGCCCCAGGGCCGGCCGCCGGAGCCTGGGTGTTGGAGGAGAAGGCAGCCGGGACCGCCAGCGTGGCGGCCGCGGCCGCGAGGACCAGGAAGCGCGTTCTGGGCGTGGGCATGAGGCAGGCTCCGTCACGAGGGGCGCGGGCGCATCGTAGCACGGCGCGTCCCCGGCGCCTCCCGGCCGCCATGGGCGGCAATCGGGCCCTGCGCCGGGATCGGGCCGCGGGTCAGCTAAGATAGGTTTATGAGACAGACGCGCCTCGCTCACGCGGCGGCCGCGCTTGCGGCGCTCCTCCTGACCGCCACGGTGGCCTTCGCCCAGGCGCCCGCGGGCGCGCCGGTCGCGCCCTCCGCGGGCCGCCCTGCGGCCGCGCTGCCCCCGGCGGACGAGAAGGTCCCGCTCGACCCGGCCATCACCATCGGGCGGCTGCCCAACGGGATGCGCTACTACGTCCGCCGCAATCCGCGTCCGGCCAACAGGGCCGAACTGCGGCTGGCCGTCAATGCAGGGTCGATTCTCGAAGACGACGACCAGCTTGGCCTGGCGCATGTCGTCGAGCACATGGCGTTCAACGGGACGAAGCATTTCGCGGGGCGTGAAATCACGGCGTTCATGGAGTCGATCGGGATGCAGTTCGGCCCGAGCCTGAACGCGTTCACGAGCTTCGACGACACGACGTTCGTGCTGAAGGTGCCGACCGACCGGACCGAGACGCTCGAGCGGGCGTTCCTGATCCTGGAGGACTGGGCGCACGGCCTCACGTTCGACCCGCGGGAGATCGACAAGGAGCGGGGCGTCATCATCGAGGAATGGCGGCAAGGCAGGGGCGCCGCGACGCGTCTCCAGGACGCGCTGTTCCCCGTCGTCCTCGAGGGCTCGCGCTATGCCGTGCGCAACCCCATCGGCACCCCCGAGTCGCTCCGGTCGTTCACCCACGACCGCCTGAAGCAGTTCTACGCCGACTGGTACCGGCCCGACCTGATGGCGGTCGTGGCGGTTGGCGACTTCGACGCGGCGGTGGTCGAGCGGATGATCAGGCAGCGGTTCTCGAAGATCCCGGCGCCGCTTCTGGCGAAGACACGGCCGCTCTACCCGGTGCCCGATCGTCCGGGGACGCGGTACGCGGTGGCGACCGATCCCGAGTTGCAGGCGGCGTCGGTGACGGTCTTCAACAAGCTGCCCATGCGGGAGCCCTCGACGGTTCTCTCGTACCGCGACCGCATCATCGATCACCTGTACGCGGCCATGCTGAACGCCCGCCTGGGCGAGGTGAGCCGCCGGGCGGACCCGCCGTTCCTTGACGCGGAGGTCAACCGCGGCATCTTCGTGCGGACGAAGGAGGCGGCGACGCTGTCCGCGCTGGCGCCTCCCGAAAAGATCGGGCGCGCCCTCGACGCGCTGCTCACGGAGTCGGAGCGCGTCGCGCGGCACGGCTTCACCGCCTCGGAGCTCGAGCGCGAGAAGCGGGGACTGCTCCGGGCGTACGAACAGGCGAGGTCGGAGAAGGAGAAGGAGGAGTCGGAGCCGCTGGCCGAGGAGTACATCCGCAACTTCCTTCTCGACGAATCGCTGCCGGGCATCGCGTGGGAGTACGAGGCGCACGTGCGGTTCCTGCCGGGCATCGCGCTGGCGGACGTGAACGCGCTGGCGCGCGAGTGGACGGGCGATCACAACCGCGTCATCTTCGTGTCGGCGCCGGCCCGCCCCGGCCTCGCCGTGCCCTCGGAGAAGGACCTGGCGGGCATCGTCGCGTCGGTCGCCGCCAAGCGCGTCGAGCCCTACGTGGACGCCGGGCACGCCGCCGCGCTCATGGAGAGCCTGCCCGCCCCGGGGACCATCGCGCGCGAACGGACCATCCCGGAGGCCGGCATCACGGAGTGGGTGCTCTCGAACGGCGCGCGGGTGCTGCTGCATCCGAACACGTTCAAGCAGGACGAGGTCGTGTTCCGGGCGACGAGCCCGGGCGGCACGTCGCTGGCCGCGGACGCCGACTACGTGGCCGCCGCGACGTCGGCGCAGGTCGTCGCGGCCGGGGGCGTGGGCGACTTCGACGCCGTCGCCCTCAACAAGGTGCTCTCGGGCACGGTCGCCACCGTGATTCCGTTCGTGGACGACTCGTACGTGGGCCTCGGCGGCGGAGGCTCGGCGCGCGACCTGGAGACGATCCTCCAGTTGGTGCACCTGCACTTCACGCGGCCCCGCGCCGACGCGACGGCCTTCGAGGTCCTGAAGGGCCAGCTCAAGACGATTGTCGCGAACCGCCGCGAGTCGCCGGAGCGGCTGTTCGACGACGCCGCCGCCACGGCGCTCTCGCAGGACCACGTCCGGAGGCGCCCCCTGACCGAGGCCGTTCTCGGCGAAATGAGCCTCGACACGTCGATCCGCTTCTTCCGCGACCGCTTCGCGGACGCGAGCGGCTTCACCTTCGTGTTCGCCGGCAGCGTCGACCTGGAGGCGGTGAAGCCGCTCGTGGCCCGCTACCTGGCGTCCCTGCCTTCGACGGGCCGGAAGGAGACCTGGAAGGACCCGGGCATCCGGCCGCCTCGCGGCGTCGTGCGGCGCGTCGTTCGCAAGGGCCTCGAACCGAAGAGCCGCGTCCGCCTCGTGTTCACCGGTCCGTTCGAGTCCGAACCCTCCGAGCGCGTGGTGCTCAGGGTGCTCGGGCTCGTGCTGGAGGGGCAACTGGGATCCGTGCTGCGGGAGGACCAGTCGGGCACCTACGGGGTGAAGGTCACGGCGGACAGCGAGAAGGTACCCGTTCCCGCGTACGACCTTTCGATCGACTTCGCGTGCGAGCCCGCGAGGGTGGAGGACCTTGTCAGCCGGGTCTTCGGCGAGATCGATCGCCTGAAGATGAACGACCTCTCGGAGTACTACCTCCGCACCGTGCGAGACGCGCTGCAGCGCGAATACGAGACCGACTCCAGGGAAAACCGGTACGTGGTCGAGCGGATCGCGGAGGCCGCCGAGAACGGGGAGGACCTGGCGGGCATCGCGCGGGAGCCCGCGATCTTCCGCGGGATCACGGGCCCCGCGATTCAGGTCGCCGCCCGCAGGTACCTCGACACGAGGAACTACGTCCGGATCACGCTGCTTCCGGAGGCAGGGACGTAGGCGCGGACGGTCAGTTCACCCGGAACGTCGTGTCGCCCCGTTCGAAGAAGGCGACGACCTGCCGCGCCGCGGCCAGGCCCGCGTTGATGTTGGCCTCGGCCGTCTGCGCGCCCATCTTCTTCGCCGTGAACACGTGGCGCCCCGGGAACTTCGCGGCGAACTCCGCCGCGCGTTCCGGCGACACGTCGGCGCCGTAGAGGAAGCCGGGGCGCTCCTCCATCACCTGGAGGAGACCGGCCTCGTCGATGACCTCCGCGCGCGCCGTGTTGACGAGCGTCGCCGCCGGCTTCGTGAGCGACAGCAGGGCGTAGTTGACCGACTTGAGGGTGTCCTTGGTCTTGGGCAGGTGCAGGGACACGTAGTCGCAGCCGCGGTAAAGGTCCTCGGCCGAGGGCACGGGCTTCACGCCGTCCGCTTCGATCGCCGCGGCGGGCACGAAGGGATCGAACGCCCGCACGTCCATTCCGAACCCCTTGCCGATCGCCGCCACGTACTTGCCGATATTGCCGTAGGCGTGGATGCCGAGGCTCTTCCCCCGCAATTCCGTGCCGTCCTTGC
>CAZBIP010000011.1:0-18784 GCA_964491885.1 uncultured Vicinamibacterales bacterium | reverse complement strand
TTGCCGTAGGCGTGGATGCCGAGGCTCTTCCCCCGCAATTCCGTGCCGTCCTTGCCGGAGAAGCCCCGCCGGGCGAGCGTGATCATGAGGCCGAAGACCAGTTCCGCGACCGCGTTCGAGTTCTGGCCGGGCGTGTTCATCGCCACGACGCCGCGCGCGCTGGCCGCCTTCAGGTCGATGTTGTCGTAGCCGGCGCCGGCCCGGACCACGATCTTCAGCGCCGGTGCGGCGGCGAGCACGTCGGCGTCGACGAGGTCGCTCCGGACGATCAGGCCCTCCGCGTCGGCGACCGCCTTCAGGTAGTCGGCCCTGTCCTTGTAGCTCTCGAGGAGCACGCACTCGTATCCGGCGTCCCGGAATATCCCGGTGATGCCGGAGACCGCGACCTTCGCGAACGGCTTCTCCGTGGCGACCAACACCTTCCTGGACATCTCACTGCCTCCTGTAGGTCGGGAACCGAGGGGGGGCGGGGGACTGGAGACACTATACCGCTCTGCGGGAACTGCGTCATGCCCGCCGCGCCCGGGTCCAGGGGCGCGCTATCCGGGTGCCGGGGCCGGCAGGTCGAAGATGCGGTCGAGCACCTGCCACTTGGCTCCTGGCGGGCCGCCCGGAACGGCTTCCTGGTACTTCCACATCAGCGTTTCCCAGGCCTGGACCGCCGGATTCGCGGCGTCCGCCGCCGCCTTCCGATCGAAGCTGAAGGTCTCGTCCACCTCCATCAGCATCACGAGCCGCGTGCGCAGGCGGTAGATCTCCATCGACACGATGCCCGACTGCCGGATGCTCGCGACGACGTCCGGCCACACCGCGCGGTGGTGGGCCTCGTACTCGGCGATGAGCCCGGGGTCGTCTTTCAGGTCGAGCGCGAGGCAATACCGCTTGTGCATGTCGGTCTCTCACCAGGGGTCAGCCCCGCGTTCCACGGGGTCTGACCCCAAAGCCACTGCGCGTCAGAAGACCGCGTACTGGCGCCGGATGCGGATCTGGATGGCGTCCGGCACGTAGGACTCGGCGACGAGGATCAGGTACCCGCCCCCGCCGGCTCCGCTCAGCTTCCAGCCGAGGGCGCGCTCGCGCTGGACGTCGATGAGTTCCAGCACGGCGGCGTTCACCATGTTGGGGAACATGGCCACCTGGGCGTCGAACGACGCCGTGAACGCCCGGCCGAACGCCGGGGCGTCCCGGGCGAGGATGGCCCGCCAGCAGGCGTCAGCCGCATCCGCCAGCGCCCGCGCCCCGTCGGCGCTCACGCGCGTCTCGGCGAGGACACTGAACGCCTGGGCCCGGGGTCCCATCGGCACCAGGTACAGCCGGCGCTCCAGCCAGGCAAGAACCTCCTCGTCGCTGACCGACTGGATCGCGTAGGGCCAGTAGTCGCCCTTGTAGTCGAGCCGGTTCAGGCCCGGATAGACGATGCCGATCGAGTCCTGGGAGCCGGCGACTTCCGCCGTGCCGGGCGGGTTCTCGTAACTGAACAGGATCTTCGCGACCTGCTCCCGGTTGCCCTGCGGGAGCGCGGTTCGCCACAGCTCGATGGCCTTGTTGCGGGTGCTGGAGGCCATGCCGCTGCGGTTGTCGAACTCGTGGGTGGGCTCGATCGAGATCGTCAGCACCGCGCCCGGGTGGTGCCGCGACACGAACGGCTGGTCGAGCCAGCCTCCGGCCAGATCGATGCGGAAGGGGATCGTGCACGCCGTCCGGAGGGCCGTCGTGCTTCGGGCAGGCAAGCCCCCGTGGGGCAGCCGCCGGAGCACGACGTACTCGATGCCCATTTCGCGGCAGAGCGCCGCCTTGCTCTCGTGGGCGCCGTCCTCGTTGACGACGAAGACGTCGGGCTTGATGTCCCGGAGTTCGTCCACGAAGTCCAGCAGCCCCGTCCCCCGGCTGATCCGGCACTCCCGGACGCAGCGCAGGGACTCGATCATGTACTTCCGCTCGTCCTGCGTGTTCACCGGGTAGCGGCGCTTCAACCCGTACACGCAGTCGTCGTTGCCGACGCACACGTACAGGTCGCCGTAGGCGGCCGCCTCGGTCAGGAACGCGACGTGGCCGCTGTGCAGGAGGTCGAACGTGCCGCTGACGAAGACCGTGCGGGGCATGGGCCCGTCACCTGCCGCCGGCCCCGGCGGCGCCGACCTGCTGTGCGATCCACGGGTAGGTGAGGGCGAGGCCCGCCTCGAGATCCACCTTGGCGGTCCAGCCCAGCGAGTAGATCCGCGCGTTGCTGAAGTTCCGCGACTGCACGCCGACCGGCCCGTCGACGTGGCGGATCCGGATCGACTTGCCGGCGACCCTGGCCGCCGTGGCCGCCAGTTCGTCCACCGTCACGTACTGCGGGCAGCCGATGTTCGCGGCGCCGTGGAGATCGGACTGGGTCAGCCGGTAGATGCCCTCGACCATGTCGCTGACGTACGTGTAGGAGCGGACCGCGGAGCCGTCGCCCCACACGTCGATCGTGCCGCCGTCCTCGATCTCGGCGATCTTGCGGCACATCGCCGCCGGGGCCTTCTCGCGGCCCCCGGTCCACGTGCCCTCGGGGCCGTAACAGTTCTGGAACCTCGCGATCCGCACCTGCATGCCGTACCGCCGCTCGTACGCCTCGGCGATGCGCTCGGAGTAGAGCTTCTCCCAGCCGTACTCGTTGTCGGGGTGGGCGGGAACGGCCTCGGCTTCCGTCATCTCCGGCTCGCCCGGCTTCATGTCGCGGTACACGCACACGGACGACGAGAAGAAGTAGCGCGGCACGCCCAGGCGGGCGGCCTGGTCGGTCATGTAGATGTTGATGAGGGCGCTGTTGTGCATGATCTCGGTCTCGGCCGAGTGGATGAATCCCATGCCGCCCATGTCGGCCGCCAGCTGGTACACCTCGTCGAACGTCCCGTTGCCGATCGTCAGCGCTTCGCGGCAGTTCGCCTCCACCCGGAGGTCCAGGAGCTTGAACTCGTCCGCGCCGTCCGGCGACCACTCGTGGCGCTTGATGTCCACGCCGCGGACGAAGTACCCGAGGCTCCGCAACTTCTTGACGAGGTGCATCCCGATGAACCCGCCCGCTCCGGCGACCAGTGCTCGCTTCACGTCGTGCCTCCAGAATCGCGGCTCCGCGTCATCCGTTCTGCGTATCCGGCCCGGCCTGGCCGTCGCCGTGGGCTTCGAGCAGCCGATCCTCGCCGAGCCGCAGGCGGGACTGCTCGATTTGATCGACGCCCGGGGCGCTGATGGCCAGCATGCCGGACTCGAGGCGCTCGATCCAACCCTTCGAGCGAAGGTACCACAAGTGGAACTCGACGAGCTCGACCGGGGTACGCAGCAGGCGGGCCATTTCGTACTCGCCCATGCCCGGCGACGCCATGTTCCGCCTCCGCTGCACGTAGAGCAGGGAGAGCAGCCGCTCGCGCGCCTCCCGGTCGTCGCCGAACGCGGTCCCGTCGCTCGCCTCCGAGGCCAGCCGCCATTTGCGGTTCCAGTACTCCTGGTACCGGACGTCGTAGCCCGCTCGTTTCTCGGGGTCGGTCAGCGTGGCGTGGGCTTCGACCAGCTGCCTGAACGGCTCGTCGTCGGTGGAGGCCTGGTGGTCGGGATGGACCTTCTTGGCCAGGTGCCGGAAGACCCGCTCGATCGTGTCGGCGTCGGCGTTCGGGCTGACTTGCAGCAGTTCGTAGTAATCCACGAAAGTCGTCTGCGCCACTCGCACCCTCCTGCGCGGCCCTGCGCCGGCGAGGCGGCCGGCGACGAAGGCGTCCGGCAGAGCGCCGGGTCGCGTCTGCCAAGTATTGGCGCCCCTTGGAGGATGTCAAGCTTGAATTGGGCGCGGCGGCCTCGTTCGCGCGGCGGCGGCCCGGTGTACACTGAGCCCGGTGCCGGACATGACGCCGAGCTTCGTCGATCCGCTGGCGGGGAAGCCCTCCGGGCGCTTCGAACTGGTGCACGTCGAGAGCGGAGCCGTCCTCGCGTCGCGCCTCGAGGCGGCTTTGGACTCCGGATCCCGGCGCCGCGGTCTGCGCGGCCGCGCGCCCCTCGACGCCGATGCCGTGCTCATCTTCGCGCCCAGCCGGATCCTGCACACGCTCTTCGCCCCCGCGCCCATCGACGCGCTGTTCGTCGCGCGAGACGGCACCGTGCTCAAGGTCGCCCGCGCCATCAAGCCGTGGAGGGCCTCCGGGGTTCCGGGCGCTTACGCCGTCGTGGTGGGGGCGGCGGGTTTCGCCGGGAAATCGGGCACCGTGCCCGGAGACCGCATGGCCATTCGCGAGGCGCAGGCACCGAGGCCGCCACGCGAGATTCGACCGGTGAGTGCGGAGAGAAGCTTCCCCGCGGGGGCCGAGGTGGACGTCGAGACCTGGGATCTCGACGAACTGGCGCCGACGCGCGCGGCGGCGGCCGACCCGCAGGGCGGGGAGGCCGGGTGGGGGCGGGGACCCGTGCCTGCGGCGTCAGGGTTTGGCGCGCCGGCCGGAAACCGACAGCCCGACGCGGCGGACGTCGAACGGATCCTCGCGCGCCGGACACCCGTGGCCTGGTTCGAGGCGGTGGCTGTCGTGAGGGAGTTGTGCGACGCCGTCGTGGCGTCTTCCACCGGGGCCAGCTTCCGCGTGCCCGCACTGGCGGACATCGTGCTCACGCAGGATGGCCGTGTCGAAGTGCTTGGCGATGGGCCCCCGACGCCCGCGCCGGTCGCGGCGGTCGCCAGGGTCCTCCTGAACCTTCTGGCGGAGGCGGAGACGCTGCCCGTCCAGTTGCGCCTGCTCGCCCTCGAAGAGGTCTCGCCGGCGGCCAAGGTGTCCTCGTTGCCCGTCTTCGCGGCCAGGATCGAGTTCTTCGAACGCCCCGGCCGCCGGGATCACGTGAGGGCGATCGTCGAGCGATTCCGTGCGCTGCCGCCGGCCCAGTCGGAACTCAGGGCGGCGCAGCCGCTCGCGAGGCCGGTTGCGCCGCCGCCGCTGCCGTGGTGGCGCCAGCGGCGCTTCCAGGCTGCGGCGGGTGCGGCGGCGGGCGTCGTGTGCCTGGTGGCGCTCGCCTCGCTCTGGCCCGGCAGCGGATCGCCGGGCACGATTGAGCGCCGGGGGCCTGTCGCCCGTGTCGTCGCGGGCGCGAGCCAGCGCGTCAGCGCCGCCGCGTCCGATGGCATCGACGCCATCTCGCGCTGGCTCGGCCTGGCGGAGGCGGAACCGCCGGCCGCGGCGGCGGTTCCGGCCGAGGTCTCCGTCGAAGCGGCCGGCGCGGGCGGGGGAGCGTCCGGCGTGGCGCGG
Source organism: uncultured Vicinamibacterales bacterium (assembly GCA_964491885.1). Classification (GTDB taxonomy): domain Bacteria; phylum Acidobacteriota; class Vicinamibacteria; order Vicinamibacterales; family JAKQTR01; genus JAKQTR01. Next base: position 13,535 of record CAZBIP010000011.1, on the reverse strand, counting down.
CGTGCACGCGCGCGTGCGCCACAGACCGCCCCGGAGCCGGTCGAAACCGATGTCGTACGGGACGCCGTGACACCGGCCCTCGTCGACTCGCTCGTCTACTCGATCGAGGACGCGGGCATCGTCGCGCCGAGGCTCGATCGCTCGCGGCTGCCCGCGAAGCCGCCGGCCGCGGTCAGTCCGCGCGAGATTCCCCAGGTGGAGGTCGTCATTTCCGCGGCCGGCGAGGTCGAGTCCGTCCGGCTCGTCACCGAACCCGCCGGCGTCCACGCGGCCATGATGCTGAGCGCCGTCAAGAACTGGCGCTTTCACCCCGCGACGCGCGACGGCGTTCCCGTGCGGTACCGCATGCGGCTGCGCCTGACGAACCAGTAGGCCCGCCCGGCCGCCTACCTCGGCTTCACGAAGATCTGGGTGAAGTAGACCGCTCCGCTGGCGGAGATGGCGGCGCCGACACCGGTGAGCGCGAAGTCGCCCTCGATGTTCGGTTTGTGCGTCGGACTGTCGAGCCAACCCTGGACGACGGCTCCCACCGGGTCGGCGAAGCCGGACGCCATCGCGACGTTCTCGGACGCGTTGGCCACCGCGACGGACTGCGCGATGGCGCCCACCCGGCCCGTGAAGCCGTCGTGCCCGAACGCCGCCGCGCCGCTGGCCATGTCGCTGCTGTGCCGGCGGGCGATGCCCGCGATCGCGTCGTTCCATGCGAGGGCCGGGAGGCCGACCGACGCGCGGTACGCGTTCACCTTCGCGTGCGTCTGCTGCTCGATCGTCGAGATCGAGGCCGGCTCGACGGCAACGGACCCGTTCGGCGGGGACGGCGAGGACGGCGAACTCGTCGAGGACGAGCAGGAAGCCGACCAGAAGGCGATGAGCAGGGCGGCGGCGATGCGCGCCGCCGCTGCCGGAGTGTCGATGCCGCGCATGCGTGAAGCTCCTCCCGGACGCACGTGACGCGGGGCGGCGCCGGCGGCCGCCCGGCCGCTCTACGCCGTTATCGGCCCGTCGCGCGGGCGGCAACATGCCGCGAAACGAGGCACGGGCTGGCTGCGCCGGCGCCCGGGGCGGCGGGGGCGGGCGACGTGCGCGCCGGCCGATTCTGTGGCACAATTGAATAGTTATGCATATGCCTGTATACATGTCTGGCGCCCCGGGGCGCCCCGCGGCTTCAGTCGGGGCCGGCGCGGGCGCTGGAGACGGCATGGATCACGCGACGGTGCTCGAGTCGCTGCAGTCCGTCAGGGCCGCGGCCGGCGCGGCGCGCACGACGGGGCTTCCCGATGCGGTGGTCGAGCGGTTCGCCGCCCGCGACCCCCGTCTCGGGCGGGCGATCGACGCGGCCCGATGGCGCCGCCGGGCCATGGAGGCGGCGCACGGCGATCAGTTCCGCCTGTCCGAGCCCGACCTCTGCCGCGCGCTCCAGGCGCGGATCCTGAACTTCTACCCGGGCCCGAGCATCAACCCGTACGTGCCGCTCGCCGCCGAGGGGCCGTGGATCGTGACGTCCCACGGGGCGGTCATCCACGACTCGGGCGGATACGGCATGCTCGGCCTGGGACACGCCCCTGGCGGAGTGCTCGAAGCCATGGCCGAGCCCCACGCCATGGCGAACGTGATGACGCCTTCGTTCAGCCAGTTCCGTCTCATGGAGCGCCTCGCGCGCGAAGTCGGCCGGAGCCGGGGCGCGTGCCCGTTCGGGCGGTTCGTGTTCCTCAACAGCGGGTCCGAGGCGGTCACCTTCGCGTGCCGCGTGAGCGACATTCACGCCCGGACGCATACCGACCCCGGGGGGCGTTGGGCCGGCAGGGCGGTCAGGCGCCTGGCCGTCGTGGACGGGTTTCACGGGCGCACCGAGGGGCCGGCCCGCCTGTCCGAGTCCTGCCGCGCGGGCTATGCGAAACACCTGGCGTCGTATCGCGGTCCCGACGACCTCGTCTTCGCGCCGTTGAACGACGTGTCTGCGCTGAACACGATCTTCGCGGATGCCGATCGCGACGGCGTGTACTTTGAGGCGATGTTCGTCGAGCCCGTCATGGGGGAGGGCGTTCCGGGGCTCGCCATGACGCCCGAGTACTACGACGCGGCCCGGGCGCTGACGGCCTCGGCCGGGTCGCTGCTGGTCGTGGACTCCATCCAGGCCGCGCTGAGGGCGCAGGGCTGCCTCAGCATCGTGGACTACCCGGGGTTCGAGTCGTCGGCGCCGCCGGACATGGAGACGTACTCCAAGGCGCTCAACGCGGGGCAGTTCCCGCTGTCCGTCGTGGCGCTCCTCCCGGATGTCGCTTCGGAGTACGTGACGGGCCTGTACGGCAACACGATGACCGGCAACCCCCGCGCGATGGAGGTGGCATGCGCCGTCCTCGATTCGCTATCCGACGACCTGCGGGCGAACATCCGCGACCGGGGCCGTGACCTGCGCCTCGCTCTGGAAGATCTCGGACGCGAGTGTCCCGGATCGATCGATCGCGTCGTAGGCACCGGCCTGATGGTCAGCGCATTGCTCAATCCCGCCCGCTACCGCGTGCTCGGCGACGGCGGATTCGAGCAGTACCTCCGGACGCACGGCATCGAGATGATCCACGGCGGCGAGACGGGGCTCCGCTTCACACCGGCGTTCGACATCACGCGCGACGAAGTGGACCTCATCGTCTCCGTCGTCAGGCAGGGACTGAGGGACCTCGCGCCGAGCACATCGTTGCCGCGGCCGTGAGGCGGCGCGTCAGAACGACACCGTCACCGCCACGCCGCTCTTCCGGGGGGCGAGGATGGGGGAGATGGAGATCCGCGCGCGCGGGGGAGCCCCGGGCAGGCCGGCACTGCGGTAGACGACGCGCTTGCGTCCCGGCAGGGCGAGGTCGATGGCGATCCCGAGCGCCATGCCGGCGCCGGCCGACGCCCCCCAGAAGAGTTCGCTGGCGCCGCAGCCGGGGTTGCCGCCCTCGAGGCGGCAGATGCCCCAGAGCAGGATCCCGCCTGCCGCCAGTCCCGCGGCGGCTCCAATGATCGCCCCGTTCTTCAACGAGTCGCGCCGCCTCAACTGGACCACCCGCACGTCGTCGGCGCGCACGGTCAAAGGTCGCCTGGCGTCGATTGTCAAGGCCGTTGGCGTGAGCGAACTGAGTGTGCCCTTGATCTCGCGTCCGCTCCCGTCGGTGATCCAGACCGTGTCTCCGGTCCTCAGACGGCGGTCCAGTTGATCGAAGTCAGCGACGGGCTCCTGCGCCGCCGCGTAGACAGGGATTAGCAGGAGCAACGCCGTCGCGGGGCCTGAGAGTCGAGCCGCACGACGTGCGGACCATCCGTTCGTCACAACCGTCCTCCGAGGTCGTCGGCGAGCCCCCCCGAGAGCGGAGCCCGTCGACCGAATCAAGGTGATGTGCTTCTGTATTGAATGGTAGACGAAGGAGGCGCCCCGCCCGTTCCCGGCCCGGCGGGCCGCGGGAGCGGGCGCGTCAGATGACGGGCCGGCCGACGCCGCCTTTGCGGAAGAGCATCTCGCGCCGGCCGTTCTGCAGCAGGAACGAGTCGACCACGCGCAGTCCGTCGAACATCTTGATGATGTCGCGGTTCTGCAGCGGGACCTGCCTCGGCACTGCCGACTCGTGCGGGCGCAGGCTGAGGTGCGAATCGTCCACGAGGACGAACTTCGTGCAGCCCAGACCGCCTGCGTCGCCGAAGAACCCCATCAGGGCTCCGTCGGGCCGCAGCACCCGCACGAGGGCCGCCGCAAGCGCCCGCGCGGACGCGCGATCGACGTAATCGAACACGTCCCACACGAGTACGCCGTCCACGGTGCCGTCGTACCGTCCAAAGCGGTTCGACAGGAACGACGGCAGGTCGTCCTGGCGCCTCTCACGAGCGTAGCGGTCGAGGTCCGTGAAGAGGTCGCCGATCAGGACCTTGCAGTTCAGCATCTGGCCGAACCGCGTCACGTTGGAGCCCGAGAAGACTCCCAGGTCAAGGATCACGGGACTTGGCTGGGTCCCGAGGTACGCGAGGAAGTGCTTCAGCGCCCTGGAGACGATGACGGGCCCCTCGATCAGAGCAGGCTCCGCCTCGGCGGCGGGCGGACCCTCGTCTGTCCGGGGCTCCGGCATCAGGCGCGAGAACCACCCGCGCAGACCCCGCGGCGTGTCGCCTCCAGGCAAGACCATGCCTCCGCACAGGCAGCCGCTGCCCGTGCGCGCGGCGCACAGGGCCTCGAACCGCCTCGGCAGCTAGGCGCCTGCGGGTCGCTGGCCGCCCGGCAACGCGGGCCCGGCGGGCGGGAGACCCGGTTTGCCCTCGGGCCTCGCGGTCACAGCAGCCGCGGCCGCCGCGGCGGGCTTCTTCTGCATGTCGACGCTCCCACGCAGATGCGCGCCTTCCGCGATGGACACCACCGGCGCGGTGATATCGCCCTCCACCGATCCGCTGTTCCGGATGTCGAGCTTCTCGGAGGCCGTGACGTTGCCGACGACCTCGCCCAGGACGATCACGACCTTCGCGTTGACCTCGGCCTTGATCTTGCCGTGCGCGCCGACCGTCAGCACGTGCTCGCGCAGTTCGATCTTGCCCTCGACGGTCCCTTCGACGAGGAGGTCTTCGCCGCCGCTGAGCTCACCCTTGAAGACGACCGACTTGCCGATGCTGAATGCGTCTCTGTCCATGTGGCGTACCACCTCGGTTACCGGCAACTGAGATTGAGAGGCACTCGGCGGAACCGGCGCTCCGGGCGCCGCCGGACTTCTCGCTTCGCGACCCAAGTCAGGTGGCCGCGCGACCTCGACCCGCTTCCACATCGTCGACCTCCGCGCAATCCCGTACGGCCCGGCAGGCGGGCATGGGAACCATCGTCGGCGTACGCAGGGAACCGCCAACCTGGTGACGGTACTGCTTTGCAGACAATATGCCAAACAGCCGCCGACAGGGACGTTCCGGCAAATGCGCGCAGATCACCGATCGGGGCTGGTCGAGTCAGGAGCGCCGGTCGCTCCCGACTCCTGCGGGATGAACTTTTTGACCCGCTGACGACGTAGTTGTTACCCAGTGCGGCGCGCTGAGTCCATGGGGGCCCTTCGCCGAAGGGCGAGCGCGCCGAGCCGAAGCTCGCCGAGGAAGGAGGCGAGTCCAGGACGCGGGGCTGGCCTGCCAGCCGAAGCTCACGGAAGAAGGTGCGCAGGTTGGACGTGAGCGAAGGCTGGCGTCCCCGACGGGATTCGAACCCGTGTTTTGGCCTTGAAAGGGCCACGTCCTAACCCCTGGACGACGGGGACGCGAACGGCGGGAGGCGATCGCCGGCCCGCAAACGGCGTGGCCGACGAACATATGATAGTACCACACCCCCCTCAGTGCTCGCCATCCCGCGGCGCGCGGGCGTAAGATGCGAGCGTGAGCGTTCAGGTTCCCAGGTCGCTGTGGAAGATCACCGCCGCGGGAGGAGACATCGAGTGCCTCTTGAGTCCTGGCTGCGGCGTCGTCGGGCTGACTGTCCTGCGCGGAGAATCCGTGCTCCGGCAGGAGGCCTACCCGGACTCCTCGTCGGCGTACGAGCGTGCCCGCACGTTGCGCGGCGAACTTGACGAATCCGTCAGCCGCGAGGAAGGTGGCCTCTGGCTGCCGACGCCCACGTGCGTGGTCCGGTCGTGGCGCCGCTCGGACAGCCCATCCGTGGCCCTCCACGCCGACAACGCGAGGATAGGCCGGAACCTCCGTGATGGTTTTCCGAACCCCTACACCGAGGCCGACGCCCGCGCCTTCATCGAGCATGCTCTGGACCTGGTGCCACCGACCCGCTTTGCGATCACGGTCGGGGGTGAGGCCGTCGGAAGCATTGGCATCACGCTGCGCGAGAACGTCGAGCGCGTGTCGGCCGAGATGGGATACTGGCTCGGCGAGGCGTTCTGGGGGCGGGGCATCACCACGGACGCCGTCAAGGCACTGACCAGGCACGCGATCGCCGCCCACGGACTGACCCGGATCTACGCCGTGCCGTTCGAATGGAACCCGGCGTCGGCGCGCGTGCTCGAAAAGGCGGGGTTCACGTGCGAGGCCCGAATGCGGGGCAGCGTCGTGAAGGAAGGCCTGATCCTGGATTCGTTCCTGTACGCCTATGTGGTGGCCGAGCCGGGCAACCCGGACGCCGCCTTGCTGCCCGCATGACGGCGCGGGGCCGGTCGATCAAGCGCCGCGCCGCCGCTCCTCAGCGCTGCACGCGGCCGCTCTGGTCGCCCTGGACGAGACGCGCGACTTCGGCCGCGCTGACGCGGTTGAAGTCGCCCGGGATGGTCTGCTTCAGCGCGCTGGCGCCGATGGCGAACCGCAGCGCGGATTCCGCCGCCTGCCCGGTGGCCAGCCCGTAGATCAGGCCGGCAGCGAAGCTGTCGCCTCCGCCGATGCGATCCACGATCGTGACGTCGTAGCGCGGGCCCTCGAAGAAGCCTCCGCTGGCGCCGTCGTAGAGCACCGCGCTCCACCCGTTCCGGCTGGCCGAGTGGCTCTCGCGCAGCGTGATGGCGACCTGCGCGACGCCGAACTCCTTCACGACCCTGGCCGCCACCTCGCGGTAGCCGCTGACGTCGAGCTGCCCGGCGGTCACGTCAGCGCCACGCACCTCGAGTCCGAGGCAGGCCTGGATGTCCTCCTCGTTCGCGATGACGACGTCCACCATGGAGGTGAGCGGCCGCATCACCGACTGCGCGCGCTCCTTGCTCCACAGTTTGGCGCGGTAATTCAGGTCGAGGCTGATGCGCGCGCCGGCTGCGCGGGCGGCTGCCAGCGCCTCGCGCGTCGCCTCGGCCACGCCGGGACCGAGGGCCGGGGTAATTCCGGTGACATGGAACCACGCGGCTCCATTCAGGACGTCTGCCCACGGGACGTCGCCCGGCTTGAGATCGGCGACGGCGGCTCCGGCCCGGTCGTAGACGACGGTCGAGGCGCGCTGGCTGGCGCCGGTTTCCGCGAAGTAAACGCCCAGCCGGCTGCCGCCCCGCAGCACCCAGTCCGTCCGGACGCCCTCGGCACGCAGGGCCCGGACGGCCCCGTCGCCAATCGGGTTCGCCGGAACCCGCGTCACGTACTGACTCTCGAGGCCGAACTGCGCGAGGCTGACGGCCACGTTGGCCTCACCGCCTCCGAACGTCGCCTGGAGCACCGGCGACTGGAAGAAACGCTCGAACCCCGGCGGGCTCAACCGCAACATGATCTCGCCGAACGTGACAGCCTTGAGCGCGTTCGTCATGACGCCTTCTCCCGGGCAGCCCGCACGGCCTCGACGAACTGGGCGGCGCGCCGGCCGATCGCGGCGAAGTCGCCCGCGGCGACGAACTTCGCGTCCACGATGGCCGTCCCGACGCCGATCGCGACGGCGCCCGCGCGGATCCAGTCTCCCGCATTCTCCAGGCTGACGCCGCCTGTCGGCATGAGTTTCACCTGAGGCAGGGGACCGCGGATGTCCTTGATGTACGACGGACCGAGGGCCGTGGCCGGAAACACCTTGACGATGTCCGCACCGAGGTCCCACGCCGTGAGGATCTCGGTGGGGGAGAAGCAGCCGGGCAGCACGGCCACATCGCGCTCATGGCACGCCTCGATCACCGCAGGCCTGAGCACGGGCCCGACGATGTAGCGCGCACCGGCGTCGATGGCGGCGCGGGCGGTGTCCGGATCGACGACGGTCCCCGCGCCCATGACGAACCCTTCCGGCAGCGTCGGCGCGATTTCCGCGATCAGTTCGATCGCGCGCGGCACGGTCATCGTCACTTCGAGCGTCCTGACGCCGCCGGAGGCGAGGGCGTCGACGACGCCCCTCAATTTCGTCGGGTCCTGGATCCGGATCACCGCCACGACGCCGCACGCCTCGATGCGCGCGACGGTTTCCGCCCGCTGCTGTCCCATGGGAACCTCCGCGTCAGCGCGCCAGCCAGCCGCCGTCCACCACGAGGATGTGCCCGGTCACGTAGTCGCCGGCCGGCGACGCGAGGAAGACGGCCGCGCCTGCGACGTCAGCCGGCTCGCCCCACCGGCCGGCGGGGATGCGGTCGAGGATGGCCTTGCTGCGGACCGAGTCCGCCCGCAGCGGCGCCGTGTTGTCCGTGGCGATGTAGCCGGGCGCGATGCCGTTGACGTTGATGCGGTGCACCGCCCACTCGTTGGCCAGCGCCTTGGTGAGCTGCGCGAGGCCGCCCTTCGCCGCCGCGTACGACGGCACCAGGATGCCGCCCTGGAAGGAGAGCAGGGAGCAGGTGTTGACGATCTTCCCCGGCGCCTGCCGCGCGATGAGCCGCCGGCCCACTTCGCGGCTCATCCGGAACGCGCTCGAGAGGTCCACGGCGAGCACCAGGTCCCAGTCCTCGTCGGGGTGTTCCGCCGCCGGCGCCCGCCGGATCGTGCCGGCGTTGTTGAAGAGGAGATCGATCGGACCGATGGCGGCCTCGGCGTCGCGCACGATCGCGGACGGCGCTTTCGGATCGCTCAAGTCCCCGACGACCGTCGCAGCGCGGCGGCCGAGAGCCGCCACGGCTGCCGCCGTCTCGTCGGGCGGCACGGACCGCTCGTGCACGACGACGTCCGCGCCCGCCTCGGCCAGCGCCAGGGCGAACGCGCGTCCCATGCCCGCCGTCGCGCCCGTCACGAGCGCGCGCTTGCCGTCCAGCCTGAACTGGTTCGCCACGGCGATCACCCTCAGCGGCCCTTGTCCAGGCCCGAAGACGCCGTCGAGAAGTCCGGGTGGACGTTGACGACGCCGAACCTGCGGTCTTCGCCTTCGCGCTCGGCGGCCATGATCCACAGGAACGAGATCGCGTAGCCGGGGATCGACACGTTCGGGTGGAACCCTTTGGGCATGATGATCACGTCGCCGTCGCGGACCATCTCGATGCGCTCCGGCTCGAGGCGGTCGGTGTAGACGAGCTGGATGCCGAAGGCCTCCGGCGGCATGTCGTAGTAGACGTACAGCTCCTCGGCGAGCTCAGAATGCTCGTGCGGGGGCCAGCTGGTCCAGTTGCCCGGGTCCGACCAGGTGACGCCGGCCATCAGCCGCCCCGCCTCCACGTTCTTGGCGAGGAGCATGTTCAGCGTCCGCGCGTAGCCCGGCTCGCCGGCCCGGAAGTGCAGGCCGGGATTGGCGAGCACCTCGGAGTAGGGGACGTGCTTCAACGGGTACTGATGCTCGACGGGCGCGCGGAATTCCGCGATATCGACCGCCGCGTCCGTCCGGACCTCCACGCGCGAGTCGCGCGGGAGGTACATCGCGTCGTAGCGCTGGAGCGGGAATGGCCGGCCGTCCACGGTCACCGTCGCCTTCCCGGTAAAGCACACCAGGCCGACCTCGTCGCCGCCCGCGTTGAAGGCCGCGGCCGGCACCTCCGGGTCGAGGATGATTCGCCCGTAGCTCAGGTGGCGGGTCGCGCTGTTCTCTGGAGTGACGGAGATGTGACGGCCCTTCCGGGCGTTGGTGCGCCGGAAGACCACCTTGTCGCGATCGAGCGTTGGCGCGGGCACGTGCACCTCCTTGCGGGTTACCGGCGCTGCAGGTCCTGCATGCTGAGCGTCGCCTTCTTCGTGTAGCCCGCCGGCGGCTCGAAGGTGCCGGCCGGCGCGGCCTTCTCGAGAATCTCCACCGCCTCGGTCGTCGTCCGCATCCGGGCGCCCATGATGTCGGCCGTGAGTTCGGTCGCGATCTGGAAACCGCGAATCTTCGCGAACTCCTTCACCGAGTCGTCCGTCAGCCGCATCTGCCCCTGCAGGAAGGCCGGCATGACCTTCGCCGCGAAGTCCACCAGCGCGGCGGGGACCTCGGTGGATGCCCACACGCGCATCGTCATGGGCATGCCCATGACGGTGAGGGTGACGTCGTACCCCGTGCACGGCCACTTGCCGATCGTCCTCGTCTCGGCGGTCGCCGCCACGGCGGCGGTCATCTGCAGCATGGGCGCCATCTGCTGGACTTCGGGCGGGAGGATCTTCGTGATGTCCATCGGCAGCGGCGCCGCGACGTACGACTTGTCACGGTGGTTCACCATGTAAGCGACGCTCTTATCGAGGTCCACGATGAAGCCCGCGTCCTTGCCGTTCTGGGCGGTCTTGCCGGCCGCGTACCACTGTTCGGTCGCGTCGTCGCGCGCCGGCTGCGTCTGCCCGCCGACGGACATCGCGTCGCTGTGCGTCTTGACCCGGACGAGCACGTCCTGGGCGGCGGCCGGGACGGCCAGGGCGAGCAGCAGCGCGAGGGCGAGGCACTTCTTCATGGGATCACACTCCTGGGAGGTGAGAATAGCACACAGTGGTTTGACCAGTTAGAGGCAGAAGAGGGAGGAAGGGAGCAACCCGAAGGCGGCCAGCAGCTCGCCTGCCTAGCCGAAGCTCACGGAGGAGAGCAATGGAAGCCAGACGTGAGCGAAGGCTGGTGAGCCGGGTGGGGATCGAACCCACGACCACCGCATTAAAAGTGCGATGCTCTACCACTGAGCTACCGGCCCCAGGGGCCTTCATTCTACCGCAGCGGCGCCGCGCCTGCTCAGCGTTTCACCGACACCGACACGCCCTCGCCGGAGGGTGACACGATCGCCGACCTCAGCCGCGGGTGCGTCCGGAGCGTCGTCAGGAAGTCGCCCATTTCGGACGCCTTGTTCACGACGTTGTGCGCGACGAAGAACCCGCCGGCGTCCAGGCGCGGGAAGACCAGGTCGAAGAAGCGCTGGTAGTCCTTCTTCCAGGCGTCGAGAAAGACGAAGTCGAACGTGCCGGTCTGCCGCGGGATCGCGGCGAACGCGTCGCCGGAGATGACCGTCACGACGTCGGAGAGGCCTGCGGCGCGGATGTTCGCCACCGCGTCCTTCGCCCGCGCGGCGTCGAACTCGATGGTGACGAGCCGGCCGCCCGTTTCGCGCAGGCCGAGCCCGATCCAGATGGCCGAGTAGCCGTTGGCCCCTCCGATCTCGAGGGCCCGCTGCACGCCCTTCGAAACGACCAGGAACCGGAGGAAGCGGCCGTCCTCTTCCGACACGGCGAACTGGTCGGTGTCGGCCGCCTTGATGCGCGCCAGCACAGCGGCCGTCGTTTTCGGGACGGGAGGGTCGGCGGCGGCGAGAGCCGGCGCGATGAAGGCGGACAGGGCGAGCGCGAGCAGGGCAGTCAGGCGGCGGCGTGTCATGGGCGCTCCGTGCGAAGCCGGAGGTGACGCGAGACGCCGGGCCGGACGGTGCTAGGCGTGTCCCTCGGGCGCGTAATGCACCATTCTATCAGCGTCCGTCGCGGCGCCTGGGAGGCCCGCGTCGACAATCTGCGAGATGGTGCTGGCGATCTCCCAGAGGTGCGAGCGGCAGAGGGCGAGGTCCCGGCGGAGGTCTCCGGACACGCCGGGGCGGAGCATGGCGAGATCCAGCGTGCCGAGCGCGGCGGCCAGGGGCCCGTTGATCTCCTCGCCGATGGCGCCGGCGATGGCGCCGATGGCCATGACGCGCTGGTCGTGGAGCTGCGCGGCCGTCTCGCGGCGGCCCGAGATGAGCTTCTTCAGCCGGGCGCCCAGTTCACGCGCCGGAACGGGTTTCACGAGGTAGTCGTCGGCCCCGGTGTCGAACCCCTGGAGCTTGGACGGCGTGTCTCCGAGGCCCGTCAGCATGATGACGGGCACCTGCCGGGTGGCGGCGTCCTGGCGCAGGGCGCGGCACACCTCGAAGCCGTCCATCCCCGGGAGCCGGACGTCGAGGACCACCGCGTCGAAGGCGGTGGTGCGCGCCGCGGCGAGCCCCGTGGGGCCGTCGGCCGCGCAGGTCACGCGGAACCCCTGCAGCGTCAGCAGTTCCTGCAGGCCGTGAGCGGCTCGTTCCTGATCTTCGACGAGCAGCACGTGGGGCTGCGTACTCAGGGGAGCCGGCGCGGGAGGGATGAGCGATGGCATGATCAACTCCAACCGGGGGTATCGGCACGACTGCGCGAAAACGGTAGAGTCTTGCCGGGCGGTGCACGGATCTGCCCTCGCCGCACGGGCGGGCGAGGCCTCGGATGCGAGCGAAACCGGCCGTGGACGCCGCCCGGCCGCAGGGGTTTCGTGTTACACTCAGGCGCTTTCGAGCAAGCTTCCTGCCGGAGGAGGACGCCTTGAGTCCGATTCTCGTGAGACCGGTGCGCGAACAACTCGAGCACGACCGGGTCATCCGCCTTCTCCAGCTTCGCTACAAGCGGCGTTTCACGGTCGGCATCAACGTCGGAAGCGACGAGACCGCGCCTGTCGGCACCGGCGCCGACGTGCCCCTCCCGGACCTCGTCCTGACCTCGCTCGGCTCCGGGCGGAAGCTGATGGGCGTCGTCGAGGTGGAGACGAGCGAATCGGTCAACCAGCTCGAGGCGATGGCCCAGTGGGTGCGCCTCGGGCGCCTGCCCGTCGAGTTCGCCCTCTACGTGCCGGCGAGCACCGCCACGGTTGCCCGGCGGTTGTGCGCCGACCTGCACGTCGGCGTCACGGAACTCCACACCTACCACTCGATCGGCGACCAGTTGCGGTGGACCCTGATTCAGAAATGGCCGCTCTCCGAGAAGCTCCGGGCCGCCCGAGCGTTGGCGGCCGAGGCCCGCAAAGCGGCCGACGCGGCCGACGCCTCCACTACCCGCCCGTCTCGCCAGAAGCGGCCCGCGGTGAAGAAGAAGCCGGCCCCGAAGCCGGCGTCGAGAACCGCGCCCAAGTCGGCCCGCCCGAAAGCCGTCTCGTCCAGGACCAGCACGCGGGCCGCGAAGAAGCGCTGACACGACCGGACGGGCGCCGCGGGCGTCGAAACATCGAGGGGGACGAGACCGCCCCAGGGGCGGAGCCTGCGTGCCGGCCGCGGCCCGGCTGGGGTAGAATGAACCTGTCGTCAGAGACGAGGATGGCCCATGTTTCGTGACCGTGTCCGCTGGCCCGTGGTGGCCTTGCTCCTCCTTTCCGGGTCGGCGCTCCTGGCCCAGGCACCCGGAGTGCCGGCGGGGCAGCCGCAGCCCGGCGCGGTGCCCGGGGCGGCGCAGGGCACCCAGAACCCGACGTTCCGCGTGACGGTGGACCTGGTGACGAGCGACGTCATCGCCAGGGACGCCCGCGGGCAATTCGTGGCCGATCTCAAGCGGGAGGAGTTCGAGCTCTACGAGGACGGCGTGTTGCAGGACATCTCGTCGCTTGTCCTGGTGCACGGCGGCCGCGTCTCGAACCTGGCGTTGCCGCCGCCGGCGGCGCCGCCGGAGGGGATCATCCTGCCGCCCGCGCGTCCCATGAACGACGCGTCCGGGCGGATCTTCATCCTGTTCATCGACGACCTCCACCTGGATTTCAAGAACACCGGCCGGGTTCGCGAGTTGCTGAAGAAGATCAAGAACACCCTGATCCACCAGGGGGACATGTTCGGCGTCGTCTCGTCCGGGACGTCGTCCATCGAGATCGACCTCACCTACGACCTGAAGCGGATCGACGAGGCCATCGGCAAGACGATGGGCGGGGCGCTCAAGCCCACGGACATCATCCAGGGGCCGGAAGGGGCGGAAGGCCCGACGGAAGTCCGCTACCGGGCGCACGTGGCGTTCTCGGCGGCGGC
>CAZBIP010000010.1:28366-36341 GCA_964491885.1 uncultured Vicinamibacterales bacterium | reverse complement strand
GCTGCCGCACGAGCAGTCGAACGGCGTCATGTGGCCGTCGTAGAACGTGGCGTAATCGACGGTCAACTCCTCGCCGGCGCGGATGTCGCGCACGGCCGTCAGGTTCAGGCCCAGGAACGCGGTGTTCGGGTCGCACGAGTGGTTCTGCGGGGCCCAGCCCGCGGGCTCCCGGTCCCACATCACGAACACGTCCGGGCCGATGGGGTAGGCGTAACGGTAGAACACCTCGCGGTCGGGCCGCGACCACGTGCGCTCGACGTGCGAACGGGTGACGATGCGCTGGGCGCGGCCCTCGCCTTCGAACACGACGGAGCCGGCGGGGAGGTCCCGGGCGGCGTACATCGCGAAGCCCGTGCCGTTCTGCCGCACGACGTAGGGCAACTGACGGCGCGCGTGGCGCGCGAGCCCCTCGGCGATGATGGCGCGCAGGAAGCCGGACTGCCCGAGGCCGTCGTGGGCGAGGATGTAGTCGGCCGAGCCCTGGAAACCCTCGGGGTAGAACACCGAGCAGGTGAAGTTGGTCTCGAGGAAATAGATCGTCCCGTCCGCCGTGACCCTGAAGTCCAGCCGCACGTAGCCCTCGCCCGAGAACCCCGCGAAGATCCGGACGGCGGCGTCCTCGAGGCGGGCGGCCAGGGCGTCGTCCGCGCACGGCACGTTGCACTCCGGGTGGAACTGCGTGACCTTGAGCTTGTACGTCTTGAAGCGCGGGCCAGGCGGGAACACGAACTCGAACGGCCTCAGCGCCACGGGCGGCTGGGACGGGTCCGGCGCGCCGTAGGCGAGGACCGTGAATTCGCGGCCGTCCACGAACTCCTCGACGAGCAGGGCGCCGTACTCGCGCAGGCGCTTTCCCGCCTGCCGCTTCAGCCCGGCCGGCGTGGCCGCCAGCGACCGCTCGTCGATGCCCATGCTGTCGCCGTAGCCTGCCGGCTTGACGAAGAGCGGAAAGCGCATCGTCGCCGCGGCCTCCGCGACGTCGGCCTCGGTGCGCGCCAGGACCCAGCGCGGAACCTCGACGCCGGCCGAGACGGCCACGAGCTTCATCACGTCCTTCGGCTGGTCGTAGAGCGAGCTCGGCGGCCCGGTGAACGGCAGCCTCAGCTGTTCCAGCGCGATCACGACGTCGATCCCGGGGACGTCCGTGTCGGGGTAGCCCTCGCAGAGGTTGACGAAGATGTCGAAGCCCTGACGCGAGAGCGCTTTCAGCTGGGCGTAGGTGGACACCTTGTCGAGGAAGGCGTGGTGGAACTCGTGCTCGGGCAGGAGCGGCGACAGATCCCGCGGCGGGTCGTAGTGACGGTAGTCGCAGGCCGACCCTTCGTACGACGGCTGGAGGACGCAGATCTTCATGGGTCAGGCGCTGCGGGGATGGCCGTTCGCCACGGCCCGATCGTAGGCGTCACGCAGGACTTCGGACACGAGGCGGGTCGCCGGGATCTCCGCCTGGAGCAGGATCTCGCCGACGGACGTCTCCTTGTCGCCGGTCAGGCCGCAATTCGAGTTCACCTCGAGCACGAACAGCTGATCGGTCCGCGCCTCCAGCCGGATGTCCACGCGGCCGTAGCCGGTCCCGTCGGCCGCGAGGAAGGCCCGGACGGCAAGGTCGGCCAGGCGGCCGCGCAGGCGCGCCGGCGCCTTCCCGAACCGGTAGAACGGCTCGCCTTCGGGCAGGCGCGGCTCGTACTTGAACTCCGACCAGTAGCGGTCGTAGCTCAGGAAGCGCTCGTGCGCCGGGAGCGCCGAGTGGAACAGCCGCTGGGCGGGCGGGTACGCGCGGGCGCCCCCCGGAGCGTTCCGATCGCCGACGACGAGCACCGTGAACTCCGGCCCGTCGATGAACGCCTCGGCGAAGATCCCCGACTGGCGGTAGAACTCCGCGTCCTCCGTGGCGAGCAGGTACGCCACCCGCGCCTCCACGCCAGCGGCATCGTGCACGAGGGACGTCAGCCCGATCCCGCCGCTGCCCGCCGAGACCTCGGGCTTGACGAACGCCGGGTAGCCGACCTCGGCCTCGAGCCTCGCGATGTCCCGGGGGAGGTCCCGCAGGCGCACGAAGGGCGGGGTCGGCACGCCCCGTTCGATCAGGCGGTCCTTCAACGGCGCCTTGTAGGTCGTGATCTCGTAGAAGGGCGAGGCGCTGCCCGTGAACGGAATCGCCGCGCGCTCCAGCGCCTTGACCACCGACACGCCGGGCGAGCCGTCGAGTTCGTTGCCGTCGCACAGGTTCATGACGAGGCAGCGGCCGTCGGCGAGCGGCCCGCCGAGTTCCTCGATGACGGAGGCGAGATTCCCGATCGTGACCGGCACCCACCGCCACTCGTAGCCGAGCGCGGCGAACCACCCGTCCAGTTCGGCGCGGAATCCCGGGAGATCGTACTCGGGGCTTTCGAGCCGTCCGTCCTTGTCGTAGTACGGGATGAAGACCGAAACCACCGGGCGCCACGTCTCGAACCGATCCGGAACACTCATCGACGGGAACCCTCACCTCCTCGCGATCGAATCGACTCACGATACTAGCGTTCGCGCACGCCGCAAACAAGCGGAGAATGGGACGACGGGACGGCATGAAGGCGACGGCGCGATCGTCTTGATGCCGGCGTTCGGATGCACGATACTGACGGCGGCGGTGCCATGGCGTTCTTCCCGGGCAAAGGCGGCGGCGACGCGTTGAGGGCCGCGGGTTCGCTCAGCACGGTCGGCCTGGCGTTCGTGCTGGCGCTCGTGCTCGGATTCTGGTTCGGCTCGGTCCTCGATCGCTGGATGGGGACGAGGCCCCTGTTCACGATCGTGTTCTTCTTCTTCGGCCTCGCGGCCGGCGTCCTCAACGTGTACCGGATCGTGTCCCGGGCGTACCCCGCCGGGCGATCGGCGTCTGCGGCTCCGGCGCCGCCGGCCGGCCGCGGGCCGACCGACGGGGAACTGCGCGGCGACGACGAGTGAGGCCGCCGGGTCTCTGCGCCATGGCCCGCACGCACGAAACGGACCCGTCGCTCCGGCGCGTCCAGCGCGATTCGGCGATCGCGTGCGCGGTCTTCGCGGCCGCGGCGTT
Source organism: uncultured Vicinamibacterales bacterium (assembly GCA_964491885.1). Lineage (GTDB taxonomy): Bacteria > Acidobacteriota > Vicinamibacteria > Vicinamibacterales > JAKQTR01 > JAKQTR01. Next base: position 33,289 of record CAZBIP010000010.1, on the reverse strand, counting down.
CGCGCTCCAGCGCGGCCGGCTGGACGGCGCGCTGGGTGTCGTGGCCGGCGCGGGGCTGATGGCGGTCAGTTACCTCGCCATCAGGGACGGCGTCACGGCGCTCGTCCGGAAGACCGCCGTGGCGAGCGAGGCCTCGCCCGGCACGGGCTTCCCCCGGGTCCGCGTGGCGTGGACCGCGGCCAAGTACGTCGGCCGCTACGCGGTCATCGGCGCGGCGGCCTGGGCCGTGCTGGTGCCCCTCCAGGCCCATCCGCTCGGCCTGTTCGCCGGGGTTTCCGCGCCAGTCGCGGCCATCGGCCTGGAGGCCCTCAGGCTCCTTCGGGCCGGGCCGCGTCCAGGTTCCCCCGGGGGCTGACGGGACGGTGAGAGCGGCTTTACCGGGCCCCCGGCATACGATATCCTTCTATATTTGCGTGGCCCTTCTGCGGGCCGGCAGACGGCGAATCGCTCCCCGGGGTCGGATCGGATCGACATGGAAAAGCTCGAACACGAACTGTGGATCGTGCAGGCGGCCAACGCCGCGTTCGGCTCGCTGGTGAACTGGTTCCTGGGGCTCTTCGGCATCCAGGCGGCCGACCCGTCGCACCCGATCCCGAACTTCCTGGTGATGAGCTACCTGATCGTGCTGGTCCTCGTCGCGCTGGCGTTCGTGCTCCGATCGCGGCTGAGCGTCGAGAACCCCGGGAAGCTGCAGATCGTGTTCGAGGACGCGGTCGGCGCCCTCGGCGGGATGCTCGAAGACATCGTCGGCCCCAAGGGCCGCGCGTACCTGCCCCTGGTCGCGGCGGTGGGCGCGTTCATCCTGTTCGGCAACCTGATCGGGCTGGTGCCGGGCTTCATGGCGCCCACGAGCAGCATCAACGTGACGCTCGGCTGCGCCCTGACGGTGTGGGTCTACTACCACATCCAGGGCGTCAGGGAGCAGGGGCTGCTGGCGTACCTGAAGCACTTCGCGATGCCCCCCGGCGCTCCGGCGTTCATCGCGCCGATCATGCTCCCGATCGAGATCATCAGCCATCTCTCGCGCGTGTTGTCGCTGTCGCTGCGGCTGTTCGGCAACATCTTCGGGGAGGAACTGGTCATCCTGATCCTGTTCAGCATCGTGCCGTTCATCGTGCCGCTGCCCATGATGTTCCTGGGCATCATCACCGGGAGCCTGCAGGCGTTCATCTTCGTCATGCTGACGATGATCTACCTGAGCAGCGCCGTGGCGGCGGAGCACGGTCACGAGGACGCGCACGCGCACGCACCGGCCGCCCACGCAGAGGGCGTGGCGGCCTGACGTCGAGTCGTCGAAACCAACCGAGGAGGCTGTGGTCGTGAAGATGCGTTTCGCTCTGGTGTTCACCTTCGTCCTGTTGACCTTCGGCCTGGCGACCCCGGCCTTCGCGCAGGAGACGGCGGCGGCCTCCACCGGCGTCGAACTGGTGCGCTGGTCCATCATCACCGCGGGCTTCGCGCTCGCCATCGCGGCGGCGTTCGGCGCCCTGTCCCAGGCCAAGGGCCTGAGCGCGGCGGTCGAGGGCATCGCGCGCAATCCCGCGGCGGCCAACGACATCCGCGGCAACCTGATCCTGGGCCTCGTCCTGATCGAGTCGCTCGTGATCTACGTGCTGCTGATCTCGCTGATCCTGTTCTTCATCAAGCCGTTCGGCGGCTAGCCGCCGCCCGAGTGGAGGCAGGGGGCCGGGATGAGCCCGCGTCGTCCCGGCCCGCTTCCGCCCCCTGGTCCGGCGTCGGCCCCCTGGCCGGCGCGGAGGGAGCGCGTGCGCCGCTGGCTCTCCCTGTCGTCGTCCGACGTCCTGCTGCTCCTGATGGTCTTCATCTGGGGCGCCAACTACTCGGTCATCAAGGCGGCGCTCCGGGAAATCCCTCCCCAGGCCTTCAACGCGGCGCGGATGGCGGTGGCGTCCGCCGCGATCGCCGCGGCCCTGGCCTGGACCGGCATTCCGCGCATGCCGCGCCGTGACTGGCTCCGGCTCGCGGCGATCGGGACCGCCGGCCATTTCGTCTACCAGGTCTTCTTCATGTCCGGCATCGCGCGGACCTCGGTGTCGAACAGCTCGCTCATCATCGGCTGTTCGCCCGTCGCCGTGTCGATCGCGAGCGCGCTCGCCGGGCACGAGCGGATCGCGCGGCCGCAGTGGGCCGGCATCCTGCTCTCCCTGACCGGCGTCTATCTCGTCGTCGGGCTGGGAGCGGGGTTCGGCGGCGCGTCACTCGCGGGAGACCTCTTCACGATGGGGGCCGTCGGCTGCTGGGCCGTCTACACCGTCGGCGCGCGCGCGCTGCTGACCCGGTACTCCCCCCTCACGGTCACCGGCCTGACGATGCTGTTCGGCACGTCGCTGCTGGTGTCCGCCTCGCTGCCTGACGTGATGGGCGTGGACTGGGGCCTCGTCCCGGCGTGGGCGTGGGCCGCGCTCGTCCTGTCGGCGCTGCTCGCGATCGACCTGGCCTACCTGATCTGGTACACGTCCGTGCAGCGGATCGGCAACGTCCGGACGTCTGCCTACTCGAACTTCATCCCGCTCGTCGCGATGGCCGTGGCGATCGTGGTGCTGGGCGAATCGCTCACCGTCCCGAAGGTCGCGGGGGCTGCGGCGATCCTGAGCGGCGTCGCGATCACGCGGATGGCGGGACGGAGGCGGGTGCCCGCAGATCCTCCCGGAGAGGAATGACGGCGGGCCGGAGCCTGCCGAATCCCGAACCCCCGCCTTCGCCGAAAGGCCGGCTTCGGCGGGCAAGCCTCGTCCCGAGTTCAGTACCTGGCCGTCTCCCTGATGGCCTCGAGCAGTTTCGCCGGGCCCGGCAGGATGGCCTCCTCGAGGATGGGGCTGTACGCCACGGGCGTGTCGAGGGCCGCCACGCGCCGCACCGGTGCGTCCAGGTCGTGGAAGTGGTCCTGCGCGATGCGGGCGGCGATCTCGGCGCCGAAGCCGCACGTCAACTGGTCCTCGTGCGCCACGACGACCCGGCTCGTGCGCGAGACCCACGCCCCGATCGCCTCCCAGTCGCACGGCACGAGCGTCCGCAGGTCCAGGACCGCGGCGCTGATCCCCTCCTTCTCGGCCTGCTGCGCCGCGAGGAGCGAGCGCTGCACCAGCGCGCCCCACGTGAGGACGACGACGTCGGTGCCTTCGCGTCTGACCGCGGCGCGTCCGAAGGGGATCGTGTAGTCCGGACCCGGGTACTCGCCCTTGTTGTAGGTCTGCCGGTACAGGTGCTTGTGCTCGAAGAAGAGGACCGGGTCGTCGCAGCGGATCGACGTCCGGAGCAGGCCGGCGGCGTCCTGGGCGTTCGACGGGAAGACGAGGCGGATCCCGGGGCTGTGCGCGAAGATGCTGACGCCCGACTGGCTGTGGTACGGCGCGCCGCCCCGCAGGTAGCCGCCGATCGGCACGCGCACGACCATCGGGCACGACCACGTGTTCCCCGAGCGGTAGCGCATCATCGACATCTCGTTCCGCAGTTGCTGCATCGCGGGCCAGATGTAGTCGAAGAACTGGATCTCGACGACGGGCTTCAGGCCGCGGATCGCCATGCCGACGGCGCGCCCGACGATGTTCGCCTCGGCGAGGGGCGTGTTGAAGACGCGGTCGCTGCCGAACTGGCGCTGGAGGCCGTGGGTGACCTTGAAGACCCCGCCCTTGCCCTGGACTTCCTCGAGGCTCGCCTCACGGCTGCAGTCGGCCACGTCCTGCCCGAACACCACCATGCGCGGGTTCCGCGCCATTTCGTCCTTCAGCGTGCGGTTGATCGCCGCCACCATCGTGTCGGGTCTGCCTTCCGGCCGGGCCGGGGCCGAGAACGCGTCCGAGGACGGATCGACGTCCGGCGAGAAGACCCAGAGCGCGGCCGTGCCGGCGGCGGGCCGCTCCGCCTTCAGCGCGCGCGCGGCCGCCTCGTCTATCTCCCGTTCGACGCCCGACCGGATCGCCTCGAGCGCCTTCCCGGCGGCCAGGCCGCGGGAGAGCAGGAAGTCGGACATCCGTGCGAGCGGATCGCGTCGCCGTTCGGCCTCGCGCTCGGCCTCCGTCTTGTACAGCCGTTCGTCGTCCGAAAGCGAGTGCGAGTAGGGCCGGACGACGTTCGCATGGACGAGCGCCGGGCCCATGCGCGCCCTGGCGTAGGCGATCGCCTCGCGCATCGCCCGGTCGCTGTCGAGGTAGTCGGTGCCGTCCGCTCGGACGACCAGCAGATGGGGAAACGCCCGCAGCAGCTCGGAGATGCTGCCGCCGGGGGTCTGCACCTCGACCGGGACCGAGATCGCCCAGCCGTTGTCCTCGACGAGGTAGACGACGGGCAGGCGGCGCGTGCACGCGGTGTTCAGCGACTCCCAGAACTCGCCCTCGCTCGTCGTGCCTTCGCCGAGGGAGACGTAGGCGACCTCGTCCTTTTCGAACCGGGTCTCGCGGCCGTCGATGCCCGGGAGCCGCTCGTAGAGCAGGCCCGCCTCGGCGCAGCCGACGGCGTGCAGGCACTGCGAACCGGTCGGGCTGCCCTGGGACACGACGTGGTGCGCGCGATGGCCCCAGTGTGACGGCATCTGGCGCCCGCGGGACGCCGGGTCGTCCGCCGCGCCCACGGCCTGCAGGAACATCTCATACGGCGTGACCCCGAGCGCGAGGCACAGCGCGCGGTCGCGGTAGTACGGGAAGAACCAGTCGTAGCCGGGCCGCAGGTGCAGGCCGGCCGCGGTGAGAATGGCCTCGTGCCCGGCGCCGCTGATCTGGAAGTAGATCTGGCTCTGGTTCTTGAGTTGGATCTCCTTGTCGTCCATCTTCCGGGAGAGATACATGATCCGGTAGGCCCGGAGCAGGGTCTCGGGAGAAGGATCGACGGGCGGCCCGGGAGCGCCGGCGGCCTCGGGGGCCGTGTTTGTCGTGTGCATGCCGAATCCTGCCGGGACGGCCGCAGGCA
>CAZBIP010000010.1:15854-28266 GCA_964491885.1 uncultured Vicinamibacterales bacterium | reverse complement strand
AGACAGCACTGACGGGCAGGGTGGCGCTGGTGTGCGCGGCGAGCCGCGGGATCGGGAAGGCCGTCGCGCGGGGGCTCGCGGCCGAGGGCGCGGCGGTGGCCATCTGCGCCAGAAACCAGCCGGCCCTCGACGCGGCCGCCGGCGAGATCCGCGCGGAGACCGGCGCCGAGGTGCTGCCCCTCATCGCCGACGTGTCGCGCCACGCCGACATCGAGTCGATCGTCGAGGAGACCGTCCGCCGGTTCTCGCGGCTGGACATCCTCGTCACGAACTCCGGCGGGCCGAAGGCCGGGCTCTTCGGGGCGCTCACGGACGCGGACTGGGGGGAGGCGGTGAACCTCGTCCTCCTGAGCACGGTGCGCCTGTGCGCGGCGGCCGTGCCGCACCTGCGGCGCGCGGGAGGCGGGCGGATCATTCACATCACGTCGGTGTCCGCGAAGCAGCCGATTCCGGGGCTGATGCTGTCGAACGCCCTGAGGCCGGCGGTCACCGGGTTCGCGAAGACCCTCGCGGCCGAGCTGGCGCGCGACAACATCCTCGTGAACTGCGTCGCCCCCGGCTACACGCGCACCGAGCGCGTCGTCGAGCTGGCGGAAGCCGCGGCCTCGCGGGAAGGCGTGCCGGTCGAGGCGGTCCAGAGGCGGAACGCACAGGAGATCCCTCTCGGCCGGATGGCGGAGCCGGAGGACCTGGCCGACGCGGTGGTGTTCCTGGCGTCGGACCGGGGGCGCTCGATCACCGGGACGACCATCACGGTGGACGGCGGCTACGTGCGCGGCCTGCTGTAACCGGAAGTCGAAGCGCGACGTCGCAACTCAGTGCACCCAGGGGCCGCCGTCGCCCCGACGGCCGCCGTCCCGGGCCCGTCCGCCGTCGTGGACGTCGAACCGCTTCCTGAGGCGCGCCAGCCGCCAGCGGAGCCACTGCGAGCGCAGCGTCGATCCGATCCCGCCGCCGCGGCCGCGCAGGTACAGGTAGCCGACGACGAGGCCTCCGAGGTGCGTCGCGTGGGCGATGCCTCCGCGCGTCTCCGAGATGGACGACAGGAACGCGATCGCGCCCACGATCAGGACGAAGACGCGCGCCGGGATCGGAAACAGGAAGTAGAGGTAGATCGGCCGGTGCGGGTACGCGAGGGCGTAGGCGACGAGCAACCCGTAGATGGCTCCGGACGCGCCAACGGTCACCGAGCCGTAGATCGCCTGCGCGAACCCGAAAGGCAGCAGCGACACCACGAGGGTCGTCAGCCCGGCGCCGATGCCCGTGATGGCGTAGTAGCGCGCGAACGCAAGCGTGCCCCAGCGCCGTTCCAGGTCGACGCCGAACATCCAGAGCGCCAGCATGTTGAACAGCAGGTGGAACAGCCCGCCGTGCTGGAACAGGTACGTGGCGAGCTGCCAGATCCACCCGCGTTCCACGACGAGCGCCGGCACGAGGCCCAGCCAGGTCAGGAGGCCCGGCGCCGCGAGCGCGAGAAGGTAGCCGGCGGTCGTCACGACGATCAGGGCGCGGACGCCCGGCGTCATCGGGCCGGGGCCGATGCTGTACGAGAACCCGGGCGGCGCCGGCCTCATGCCGTCTCTCCGGCTGAAGGCGGCTCGGCCCTCGACGGCAGCGGCGCGGCGAACGCGGACGCGACGAGGGGCAGGAACGCCACCGCGGTCAGCGTCGGGCCGATGCCGAACCGGTCGGCCGCCGATCCGACGACCGGGGCCATCAGCCCGCCGATGCCCCAGGCGACCCCGAGCATGAGCGACGACACGGTCGCGGCCCCCTCGGGCGCGATCTGCTGCGCGAACGAGACGTTCACGGGCAGCGTGGACTGGAGGAAGAATCCCCCCAGGGCCAGCACGACCACGAGCGGCCAGTCGTGCAGCAGGGTCGCCGCCGCGAGCAGGGGAGTGGCGACGAGCAGCGACGCGGCGATCACCCGCTTCGGGCCGAACCGGTCGGCCAGCGGCCCGCCCGCGAACCCTCCGAGGCTCCCGGCCGTCAGGTAGACGGAGAGCGCGACGCCGGCCAGACCCACGGACCACCCGCGGCCGGTCAGCATGACCGGGACGAAGGTCGCGATGCTGAGCGCGGTCGTGGTGCGCAGGACGACGATGAGCCACAGCAGGAAGAGCGGCTTCGCGTGGGGGCGCAGGCCCCGAAAGCCCCCCGACGTGCCGCTCGCCAGCGGCCGCAGGGCCGGCATGCCCCTGACGACCAGCGCCAGCAGCGCCAGGCCCGGCACGGCGAGCAGCGGCGTCCACGTCAGGCCGAACTGCCCCACGTAGGGCGCGAAGAGGAGCGGCCCGATCGCATACCCGATCGAGCCGCCGGTGATGTGGATGGCCATGGCCAGACCGCGCCGGCTGCCGCCCATCCGGTGGACGACCGCCGCCGCCGTGGGATGGAACGCGGCGCCGCCCAGGCCTCCCACCACGAGGACCGCGGCCAGCGTCGCGGGGCTCCATGCGACGCCGACGAGGCTCAGCATGCTGACCGAGAGGATCGGCCCCGCCACGAGGAACACGCGCGGCTTCCAGCGATCCGCCACCGAGCCGAAGGCGAGTTGCGACACCGACCCGGCCAGTTGGTACAGCATCACCAGGAGGCCCGCGGCCGCGAGGGACAAATTCAAACGCGGGATGATCGCGGGGAGCAGCGGCGAGAAGAGATTGCTGTAGGCGTCCGCGATGCCGTGCGTGCCTGCCAGCCGGTACACGACCGGGTTGATGTCGGATCGGCCCGCCACCTACGACGCCCTCCGTGACGGGCGGATCCTCGCCAGCACCAGGTTGCGGGCCTCGCTGAACTCGCGGGCGTGAAGCGCCCGCGCCGCTAGGTCGAGCACGACGAGGGCGACGCCGATGGCCGCCACGACCCGGAGCGCGAGCACGCCCACGTCGCGTGAAGGCAGCCGGGACGCGATTGCCGCGTCCGTCGCCCACGCCGCCGCTCCCATGACCAGCGACGCGGCGCCGATCCGCGCGAACGAGGAGGCGATCCGCCGCCCGTCGATCCCGCCGAGCCTCGATCGCAGGATCCAGAGCAGCACCGTCGCGTTGAAGACCGCGCTGACGGCGGTCCCGAGCGCCAGCCCCTTGAAGCCGATCGTGCGGACCAGCGCGAGGTTGAGCGCGACGTTCAGGACGACCGTCGCCACCGACACGAGGACGGGCGTCCGGCTGTCGTGGATCGCGTAGAACGACGGCACCGCGATCTTCACCGCGGAGTATCCGACCAGCCCGGGCGCGTAGAAGGCCAGCGCGGCGGCGGTCGCCGCGGTGTCGGCGGCCGAGAACTGCCCGTGCTCGAAGATCAGCGCCACGATGGGCGTCGAGAGCGCGATCAGCCCGATCGTGGCCGGCACGTTCATCATCAGCATCAGCCGCAACCCGGCCGACACCGTCTCGCGCATGCCGGCGGCGTCGTTCCTCGCGGCGTGCCGGCTCAGCGTCGGCACCACCGCCGTCGCGATCGACACGCCGAAGATCCCGATGGGCATGTACATGACGCGGAAGGCGTAGCTCAGCGCCGACACCGCGCCGGTGCCTTCGCCCGTCGCGAGGATGCTGTTGACCAGCAGGTTGATCTGGACGGCCGCCAGCCCGACGACGCCCGGCCCCATCAGGATGAGGACGCGGCGCAACCCCTCGTCGTGGAAGTCCAGCGCGGGCCGGTACCGGTAGCCCTCGCGATGGAGGGCCGGCCACTGCACGGCCATCTGCAGGAACCCGCCGACCAGCACCCCGATCGCCGGCGCGACGATGACGGGCAGGCCCAGCAGGGGCATGACGGGGGCCAGCCCGATCGTGCAGACGATCGACCCGACGTTGAACATCGCCGGCGACACGGCCGGGACGAAGAAGCGGTGCAGCGAGTTCAGCATCCCCATCAGCGCGGCCGCGACGGCCACCAGCAGCAGGAAGGGGAACATGATGCGCGTCAGGAAGGCGGTCAACTCCAGCTTGCCCGGCACCGCCGCGTACGCGCTCGCGAAAAGCGTGCTGAGCGGCGCGGCGAACACGATGCCGAGCACCACGATGGCGCCCGTCACGATCAGCAGGGTGTTCACCACGAGGTTTCCAAGGCGCCAGGCGGGCTCGCGCCCGTCCTTCGTCAGCGTCCGCGTGAAGGTGGGCACGAAGGCCGCGCTCATCGCGCCTTCGGCGAAGAGGTCGCGCACGAGGTTCGGGATGCGGAACGCGATGTTGTACGCGTCCATCTGGTCGCCGGCGCCGAAGAGGAACGCCAGCACCTGGTCGCGGACCAGGCCGAGGATGCGGCTGCCCATCGTCGCCGCGCCGATGACGCCCGCCGACTTGGTGAGTTGCGACGAGGTGCCGGGAGGCGGCGGGCTACCGGTCGTGGGCGGCTCTGCGGGCATCTGGAAGTGCCAGAGTACCACACTGCAGAGGCCCATCAAGAGAGTGGGCACCCGCCAGTCGGGGTGGCGGGTGCCCGTTGAGAGGAGAGAGGAGAGTCTCGAACCTTCACCAACTTAGACGATGGAGAGGACAGGTTGGTTTGGACCCCGGCCTGCGACCCCGAGCGGGATTCTCCAATGAGCGCTCAACAGCCGACAAAAATTTGACGCGACGTCGTCTGCCGATGCCCGGCCGACCCTCCTGCCCGCCGGGCCCTCCTGTTCCGCACGCCAAATCGCGCCACGGCCCCCGTGGCGCAGTATGTCGCTTGCGCGCCTGTATCACGGATGGCACAGTGCCACCGAACTGCTTGATGGATGGAGTGTTCGGATGTCGTCGACCCAGAACGGCTCGGACCCGGACGGCAGGATGACCCTGATGGACGCGGCGTTCCTCGTCGAGCGCTTGCAGGCGAGGGCGGCCCACGCGGGAGAGCTGCAGGCCCTGCGCATTGCCCGCGACGCTCTGCTGGTGCTCGTGTCGGAGGGCTACTCGACCCTCGGCCAACGTCTGAATGGAGACGCGGAACGGGTTACGACGCCAGCTGTTTCCTGACGGAGTCGTTCACGGTCTTGCCGTCGACGCCCTTGCCTGCCAGAGCCGCCATGGCGGCCTTCATCACCCGGCCCATGTCCTTCGTCGACGTCGCGCCGGTTTCCGCAATGGCCCTGGCCACCGCCTCGTCGATGTCCGCCCCGCTGACCGGAGGCGGCATCAGCGTTTCGAGCAGCGCGAGTTCCGCCTGCTCCTTGTCGACGAGATCCTGACGGCCGCCTTTCTGGAACTGCTCGATCGAGTCGCGGTGCTGCTTGATGAGGCTCGCCAGGACCTGCACCGACTCGGTGTCGTCGAGCGCGTGCCCCTTCTGGACCTCCCGGCTCGTCAGGGCCGCCTTGAGCATGCGCATCGTCGAGAGCGCCGAGGGCTCGTGCGCCTTCATCGCCTGCGTGATTCGTGCGTTGACATCGGCAAGCATGGTCATCGTCTCTCTCCGTTCCTGGCGGCCCCCCCGATCATAGCAGCCCGTGGTCCAGGTCGGCCCGCATTCGACGCGCGAGGCGTCCCGTCTCGCGGCGGGCCGGATGGCCACCGGGCGCCGATCCCGTGTACGATGCGGTTCGCCGCGGTCATGACGTCTCCATGCCTTTCGGTCCACCGGTCCTGGTCGATGCCGCTCCCGCCGGCGGCGATGGCCGCGATCGTGCTGGTGGCGGCTCTGGCCGGGGCGGCCTCCGCCGTCCTGGTACACCAGCGCCACGCCTCGGTCAGGGTCGAGATGGCCAGGGGGCTGCCCGCGTTCGTGACGGGCTTCTACCAGCCCGAGCGGCAGGGCAGGGACTACTTCGCGTGGAGCGGCGAGCAGGTCCGCGTCCGGCTCGACCTCGTCGATCGCCGCATCGCCTGGGAGTGCCGCGCCGCCGTCGTCAATTGGCGCCCCCCATCGGCAGGACCCGCCGCCGTGCGGGTGGAGTCGGGCGGGCGGATTCTGCTCGACAGGCAGGTCATCGAGCCCCGCGCGTCGCTCGACTTCACGGTGCCGCCGGACCGCGCCCGCCCGGGTCTCGACTTCACGATCGCCGTGTCCCCCACGTTCGTGCCCGGCCCGCAGGATCAGAGACAACTGGGGCTGGTGTTCGAGGGGCTCCGGTGCGACCCGGCGCCCGGGGCGCGGGCGCGGCTTGCGGGTCCCGTCGTGGCGCGGGCGGCCGCGGCAGCGGCGCTCGTCGCGCTGGCGCTCGGCCTGGCGGGGCTGCCCGCGGCCGTTGCCGCGGGCCTCGGCCTCTTCGTGGCCGTCGCGCAGTCGTTCTCGCTCGCGACCGGCACCGCGGCGCACGAGCTCACCCGGCCGCCCGCCTTCGCTCTGGCGGCGCTGATGGCGGCGTTCTGCCTGTTCCCGGTGCTGGCAGCCCGGGTGCTGAGGCGTCCGCTCAGCCTGGCCGCGAAAGCCGCGGTGGGGGTTTCGGCCTGCGCGCTCTATCTCAAGCTGGTCTTCCTGCTCCACCCCGACAAGACGATCGTCGATGCGCTGTTCCACGCCCACAGGCTCGACATGGTGCTCGCGGGCCGGCTGTTCTTCACGCAACTGTCCACGAGCGCGACGCCGTTTCCGTACGCCGTGGGGCTCTACGTGTTCGCGGCCCCGTGGGCCCTCTTCGTCTCGGACCACGTCACGCTCCTCCGGCTTGTCGTCTGTGCCTCAGAAGCCGCGGCGGTCCTGCTCCTCTATCCCCTCATCGTGCGCCACTGGGGCGACCGGTGGCTCGGCGTCGCCGCCGTGGCGCTCTATCACCTGGCTCCGCTCCCGTTCGCCGTGGTCGGCAACGCGAACCTGACGAACCATTTCGGGCAGTCGGCGGCGATGGCCGCCATGGCGGCAGCGGCCGGATGGGCCTTCGCCGGCAGGCGGGCCGCGCAGGTGGCGGGGCTCACGGTCATCACCGCGCTCGCGTTCCTGTCGCACGTCGGGACGTTCACCGTCCTGCTGCCGACGCTGCTGGTGCTCGCGCTGCTGACGCACGGTCTCCTGAAGGGGACCGGGCGCAGGGCGGCGGCGGGCATCGCGGCGGCTGCCGCGCTGGCCGTCCTGCTGGCCGCCGTCCTCTACTACGCGCACTTCGTGGACGTCTACCGGCCGCATGTCGCCGCGGCGAAGGCGGAGATCGCCGCCGTGCTGGGCGCAGGCGGCCGCGCGGTTCCCGGCGCCCCTCCAGCCGGATCGACGGGGGCTGACCGCCAGGCCCCGCCGCTGCAACTCGGGTTTTCGGGCGCGGCCCGGCAAACGCGAGGGGCGTTCGGCCTGCCCCTGATCGCGCTGGCGCTCGCCGGCGTGTGGAGCCTGGCTCGACGCCGCCGCGTCGATCGGCTGGTGCTGGCGCTCGCGGCGTGGCTCACCTCGTGGGCGGCGTTCCTGCTCTGGAGTGCCGTCCGCCGGGTGGAACCGCGTTACGTGCAGGACGCGTGGGAATTCATCGGGCGGATCGAGATGGCCACCACTCCGGCCGTCGCCGTTCTCGCGGCCTGCGGAGCCGTCTGGGCCTGGCGCGCCGGGTGGGTGCCGCGGGCCGTGTCCGCGGCGCTCCTCGCGCTCGCCTTCGGCGCCGGCGCGCAGGCGATGGGCGCCTGGATCTTCTACTGACCCTGGGTGTGCGCGGGCCGGCGGCCCCGGCACGGGCTCATGCCGGCTTCTTCAGCCAGAACACGTTGAGGAAACACCAGCCGGGCACGGGCAGCGCCCTCGTGAGGAAGGTGTGCAGCCACTGCAGCGAGACAGGATGACGGCGCACCAGCGCCGTGAGCACGGGCACGGTGGGGAAGATCCCGCGGCGCCGCTCGACCGCGAACCCGCTCGTCCGGGCCAACTCCAGGTACTCGGCCGCCGGGCGGTCGCCCGGGTGCTTCGCCAGGCTCGCGGTGCGGATGAGACGGCCCCTCAGCAGGAAGTGCGCGCGCGACTGGAGGTGCGCGAGATTCGGCACCGTGACGAGCGCGGTTCCGCCCGGGCGCAGCACCCTGAAGATCTCGGCGAGCGCCGTCGCCTGCTCGCCGAACGTCAGGTGCTCGAGGACGTCCAGGCACAGCACCTGGTCGAACGATCCGCCCGAACAGGGCAGCGCCGTGACCGATCCGGTGCGGATGCGGTCCCCGCCGACGTTGAGGTCCACGCCCTCGATGCGCAATCGGTCCGCATACGCGTGCACCAGGACGCCCTCGCCGCACCCGGCGTCCAGGACCCGCGTGTCGCCCGGCAGTCCGTCGAGGTGCCGGCGAACCATGGCGAGCTTGGCGAGGTAGGTCGGGCGATAGTCCCACGCGTCGTCCAGGTGGCGGTGGTAATCGCCGCGGGACGCGTATTCGCCTCGCCGGACCCTGGCCTGCTCGTCTGCCATGCGACGCCTATTCTAGAACCTCGCGGTAGAGCGCGGCGAAACGCGCCGCGACCACTGCCGGGCTGAACTCGCGTTCGAGGATGGCGTCCGACGAGGGCCGCGTCCGCCTGGCCTCGCCGAGGAAGGCGACGATGGCCGCGGCGAGCTCGGCGCGGTCCGTCCGCCCGACGACCTTCACGTCGTCGCCGAACAGGCGGGCCAGCTCGATGCCGCCCGGGTTGTCGGTCGACACGACCGGCGTGCCCGCGGCGAGCGCCTCGACGGCGACGGTGGGAAGCGCCTCGAGATCCGAGGGGAGCACGAAGAGGTCGGCCGCCTGCTGGTACCGCGCCACGGTGCGGTTGTCGACCAGTCCCGTGAACGTCACGCGATCAGCGATGCCCAGGCGTGCGGCGTGCGCGGCAAGCTCGTCGCGGAGCGGGCCCGTGCCGCAGATCACGAGGCGCGTGTCCGGGCAGGCCTGCAGCACCGCCGGCATCGCGTCCACGAGCCGGTGCTGGCCCGCCAGCGGATGGAGCCGCTTGACGTTGAGCAGGACGTTCGCCTCGCGGAGTCCGAGCTCCTCGCGTGCGGCGAGCCGATCGGCGCCGCCGGCCCTGGCGAAGTAGCCGGCGACCGGCGGGTAGATCACGCTCAGCCCGTCGCGCGCCAGTCCGAGCTCGACGGCGCGATCGCGGAGGAATCCGCTGTAGAAGGTGACGCGTCCCGCCGCCCTGTACATCCGCGTGAAGAGATCGAGGCTCGCGCGCCGGGCCTCGTAGTGCCAAATCTCGGTGCCGTAGAGGGTGAGCACGACGGGCTTGCGCGCGCGTGCCGCGATGAGGCCCGCGGCCTCGGGGAGCAGGCCGTTGCTGTGCACGTGAATCACGTCGGCGCGAGCCATGGGCTCCTGGAACGCGCGGCGAATCCGCGCGAGACCGATCAGCGAGGAAATCTGGGAGACAACGGGCAGGCGCCGCTGGCGCCGGCGCGGCTCGATCCACGTGACCGGGCCCGGGAGCTCGCGCTCCACGTCCGCGAGCGCGCCGGCCGGTCCCCCGGACGCCGCCCGCGGGGGATGCGCGACGTACGACGGCTCGTCGCCCGCCTGGGCGGCCCACCGGCCGAGGTGCCACGGCAGGAGCGCGTTGGCGGCCTGGTCGGGCGGAAGATGAGACGTGACGTGGCAGATGCGCATGCGCCTGGCGCGTCCCTCAGGCCGGCCGCGCGGGCGGCGGGGCACAGTACCGATCGCGGAACTCCGAGAACGTCTCGCGAACCGCGCCGAGGTCGTTCACGGCAAAGTCCAGCACGTCGTCGAGCCTCGCGAAGAACGCGTCCAGCTCCCGGGCGGTCTTGTTGTACGGGCTGCCGCCCACGATGGCTTCGCTCGAGTGGAAGATCAGGTTGAGGATCGGCACCCCGTCGTCCCGCATGCGGCGGGCGACCGCGCGCATGTCCGGCACCGTCGAGTACGAGGGGCGAAGCCACTGCACGCGCGCGATGCCGAGTTTCTTCAGAATGCGCTTCGTCTGGTACGGGTTCGGCGCCCGCGCGTACAGCCGCTCGGCGAACGCCGGCACCTTCCGGTTCAGCGCCGCCGTGACGGGCAGCTCGAGCACGTTGCTCGAGCCCGGCGCCGTCGGGTCGTCGTACGACAGGAAGTACGGCGTGGCGGGCGCGCCGACGAAGTCGGGCCCGCCCTTGTGCGCTTCGTAGAACAGCGGCGCGACGCTCGACTCGACCGTGTAGCCTGCCCGCTCGAGGTCGGAGACGTGGGCGGCCGAGAACCCGAACCGCCCGGAGCGGTACGCACGCGGCGCCTCGCCCACCGCGTCCGCGATGGCCCCGGTGAGCGACGCGACCTGCTCGGCGAACTGCGGCAGCGGCAGTTGCAGCGCGTAGGGATGCCGGCGGACGTCATCGGGTGTGCAGGGCGGGGTCTCCCAGGCGTGGTGGTGGGCGCCGATCTCGCAGTCCCCGCCGCTTCGCAACTCGCGCAGCACGGCCGCCGATCGCGGGTCGCGCGCCACGGGCCAGGTGATCAGGTACGTCGGCCTGACGCCGTGCTTCTGGAAGCGCGCGTGCAGCGCCGGCAGGGCGTAGAGGTTCTCGAACGCCTGGTTCCGGCGCGCCTCGGCGGACCACTGGTTGTCGCCTTCCGTGTCGATTCCCACGAGCAGAGAGATCATGGTCAGCGGTCCTGATCCGAGTCGCCCAGCGTGACGTGCCAGCCGCTCGTGTCGTCGTAGAATGCCGGCGCCACCTCGACGGCGTTGATCTTCGCCGTGAACTCCATCGTCGATTTCACCTGGAAATAGCCCGCCCGTTTCAGCGCCCGCCCGAACCGGCCGTGCAGGCTGAACGCCCTGATCTTGTCGGAGCCGGCGCCCCTCGCCTCGCGGTCCACCCAGCCCAGGAGCGTGTCGATCGCGCGCCGGTCGTCCGGGTCCGCGAAGTAGTCCACGAGCAGCGTGACGCGGCCGCGGGCCTCCTGCAGGTGGCGGTACACGGCGTAGCCCCGCACGGTCCCCTCGCGCGTCACCGCCACCGCCGAGTACCGCACGTGCGGAGCGTCGCTGAACTTCCAGTTCAGGTACGGCGCGTCCCTGCGCACGGCGAAGGTGAACACCGGAGCCAGGCGGTCCCAGAGCGCCGTGAACTCGTCGCCAAAGCGCTGGACCGGCTCGATCGCGTCACGCATCGGCCTCGGACGGCCGGCGACGCGCACGAGCGGAAGCGCAAGGGCCGACACGAGGGCGCTCAGCGCCATCGGCCAGTTCGGCCGGCCGAGCGCGCGGCGCGTGAGCGGCTTCACGAAGCACGGGACCGGCCCCACGTTCGGCCAGCGCAGCTTCCGGAACAGCCGGTACGACGACTCCGAGAGGCCGAGGCCCAGCGCGGCGCCCACGTTCTGCTCCCAGGTGCGGAACAGCACCTCGCCGAGGCCCTGGCGCTGGCGCTCCGGCGCGACCATCACGTCCATCCCCCAGGACGCGCCGACCTCCCGTCCTGCGACGTGCAGGCGCACCGGCATCGCGGCATACTGGCCGACCACGGTCGGACCCTCGCGGGCCACCCAGATGGTCGGGCCTTCCGGCGGGCAGTTCGGGTTGCGCGTGTACTGCCACTCCCAGCGGAGGCGGTTGGCCTCGGCGGCGTCGTGGCCGAACACGCGGCGGTACATCGCCGTGATCTGACGCTCGTCCTCGGGCCGGTAGGTGTCGATGGTGGCCATGGAGTCGAAGGCTACGCTTCCTGTCGCGCGAGCACGTACTCGATGTTCCCGACGACGACGTCCTGGACGAGCGGGGTTTCGCGGAGCCACCTGACGACCGGCGCCGGCGCCCGGCGGAACGTCCCCGTCACCTGCAGCGTCTCGGCGACGACCGACAGGCCCGCCATCCGGATCTGAGCGCGCAGGCGGGGCACGCGGACCTTCTCGAGCAGGTCGTCGTGCTTGGGCCGGCCCTGACGCGCGAGCTTGATGAAGGAGTTCTCGTGCTCGGGCTCCTGCAGGATCCAGGGCGCGTGCCGCGCGAGCCGGACGAAGATGCCGAACGCCGCCTTCCGCCCCAGCAGGAGGTGGAGCGGCACCGGGACCTTCAACCGCGGCAGGTGCGCGCCGGCGAACGACAGGTACGGCGCGGTCGAGAGGTACATCAGGCGGCCCGGTTTGAGGACGCGCGCCAGCTCGCGCAGGTACAGGGCCGCGTCGGCGACGTGCTCGATGACCGCGTGCGAGAGCACCAGGTCGAACGAGGCGTCCGCGAAGGGCAGCGCCTGGCCGTCCGCCTGGGCGAACTGCAGGTTGGTCAGGCCGCGCTCGGCCGCGAGGAGCCGGCCGGCGTCCTGGAACCGGGGCGCGAGATCGATGGCGACGACGCGGTCGGCCTCCTCCGCCAGGGAGAGGGGCATGCCGCCGCCGCCGCAGCCCGCGTCGAGGATGCGGCCTCCGATCGCCACGCCGGCCTGTTCGAGGTACTTGATGACCTTGGCGCTCCGGTAGTACTCGAAGAGCGCGTAGTCGTACTCGGAGCGGAAGCGGCGGTTCGCATGCGCCTTGATGGCTTCCGTGTCGATCTCGCGCACGCTTCCTCCGCCTGGGCCTCGATGCCGCGCCCGGGCCCT
>CAZBIP010000010.1:0-15754 GCA_964491885.1 uncultured Vicinamibacterales bacterium | reverse complement strand
GGGCCCTCACGAACCGGGGCGTCCCTCATTCTAGCCTATCGCTTCCGGCCTCCCGGCCCCGCCGACGGGCGTCAGCATGATCGTCTTGCGCCGTGCCGGCGCGGGGGCGGTCCCGGGCACGGGGTCCTTCGAGAGTTCGACCTTGCAGCAGCGCCGGCAGGCGGGGAACAGCTTTCGCTCGAGGAGGAGCCGCCGCAATTCCACGTAGCGCGGGCTGTTCCAGACCTCCTCGATGGTCGAGACGGTCAGGTCGCCGACCTCGATGCGGATGAACGGGCAGAAGTACACCTTGCCGCTGAAGCCGACGCGCGCGTGCAGGAAGGGATACAGGCACCGCCCGAGCAGCGGAGCGCCCGGCGTGTAGTACTGCTTCACGATGGCCGGCCACACCTTCGGCCTGGCGTCGAAGAAGATCCCCTTTTCCCGGCAGGCGTCCCGCAACCGCTGCACCTGCGACGACACGACGTCGGCGTCGAGGCCGGGGTCCGGCGTGACGTAAGTCGCGATCGACGAGGCCCCCGGGGCGCCCAGGATCTTCGCCGTCTGCGTCGCCTCCTCCGGCGTGGCGAACATGAGGTGGTTGAGGCCGATGGCGTCGACGCCGAGCGACTCGGCCACGTCCGCCATCGAGTGGAGCGAGCCGAGCGTTTCGGCCGCGACGGTCGTGTTGATGCTGACGTGGAGCGGGGCCCCCCGGCGCCTCGCGGCGTCCTGCAGCCGGCGGAGGCCCCCGGCCGTGCGCTCGAACGTGCCCTTCACGCCGCGGGCGGCGTCGTGGAGCCCGTCCGGCCCGTCGATGGAGACGCTGATGTGCCGCAGGAAGCCCCGCCGGGCCAGGCCGGCGAGGGCGTCGGCGCGCGCGTCGTCGATGATGGTGCCGTTCGTCGTGAGGTAGCCGCACACGTAGCGCTTCTCGGCGAACAGGTCGAGCACCTCCATGATGTCCTTGCGCATGAAGATCTCGCCGCCGGTCAGGTTCACCTGCAGGCCGCTGCGCGCCGGGAACGCCCGGCGGATGGCGTCGAGCGGCATCTCCTGGCGCCACTCGCCCTCGAGGTTCAGCAGGTCGCCGACGTAGCAGAACTCGCAGCGGAGGTTGCACCGCATCGTCGACTCGTAGACGACGCCGCTCGGAAAGCGGCTCGCGCGCCCGCCGCCGTCCCTCGTGAAGGCGGCCACGGTGCGTTCGTAGGCGCGCGAGCGGACGCGCGCATGCCACCGGCTGACGGCGGGGATCGCGCGCACCCTCGAACGGGCGCCCTGGACGAAGCGACGGAGAAGACTCATGGCCGTCTGGCGATTGTACCTGCAAGCTCGGGCGGGACGCGAACCGCGCCGGCAGCAGGCGGATCCGGGCCCGATCGCGCGCGTGGTACACTGCGGGGCCTGCCGCCCGCGCGGTGCCGGTCCGGGCGGGGCATGCACGCGCCCAATGCGACTCCAGACGATCCTCAGGTCGAACGCCGCGGTGCTCTGCGCGGTGATCCTCGTCGAGTTCGGGCTGTTCGAAGCCGGCCTCAGGCTGAAGGGCGGATCGGAGGCCGCGCCGGAGTTCCAGCGCCTGTTCACGCCGGACCCGGTGCTGGGCTACCGGCTGAAGCCCGGGTCGGCCGCGCGGTTCACGACGGCGGAGTTCGACACCGACATCCGGATCAACCAGGCGGGCGTCCGCGACCGTGAGATCGGGCCGAAGGCGCCGGGCGAGCGCCGCATCGTGGTGCTCGGCGATTCGCTGGTGATGGCGGTGCAGGTGCCGCTCGAGGAGACGTTTGCCGCGCGGCTGGAGGCCCGCCTGAACGAGGCGCACCCGGGCGGCCCGGCGGCAACCCCGCTCCGCTTCCGCGTCATCAACGCGGGCGTGCAGGGGTACGGCCCGGTCGAGGAGTATCTGTTCCATCGCGACGTGACGTCCGCGCTGCAGCCCGACCTCGTGCTGCTCGCCCTGTATCCCGGGAACGACGCGGTCGAGGCCGGCAACTCCGCCCGCAGGCTCGGGGGCGGCGGGCCGTCGGGCGGCCTCGACGACGAGCGGACGGCCTTCGAGCGGTTCACGCAGTGGCGGCGCCGCCTCATGCGGAGGAGCGTGGTCGTGCAGGTGGCGCGGCTCCGCGTGATGACGCTCGTCGGCCGGTTCGGATGGCGCCCCGAGATCGATCCGCCGCTCCGGACGTTCCTGGCGGAGGCGCCACCCGAGATCACGCGTGGCCTGACGGTCACGCGGGAGGCCGTCTCGCGCCTCGAAGCGCTCACGAGGAGCCAGGGCTCCCGCCTCGTGGTGGTGCTGCTGCCTGCGCGGTTCCAGCTCGACGATGCGGACCACGGGCGGCTCCGGGAGATCGTCGCGAGGTCGGGGAAGACCCTCGATCGCGACGGGGCGACCCGCCGGTTCACGGCAGCGCTCGCCGGCCTCGACGTCCCGGTCTTCGATGCCCTGCCCCCGCTCCGCGAGGCCGCGAAGCAGGCGGACGTCTTCATGCAGTCGACGGCGCACCTCACGCCGTACGGCCACGACGCGCTCGCGGCGATTCTCGAGCACTACCTCGGCGAGTCGGGGCTTGCGGAAGGCGGGGAGCGCTGATGGTCTTCAACTCCCTGCACTTCGTCGCGTTCTTCCTGGCGGTCTACGCCGCCTGCCGGCTCCTGCCGATCCGCGGGAGGAACTGGATCCTGCTCGCGGCCGGCTACTACTTCTACGCGTCATGGGACTGGCGGTTCCTGGGGTTGCTCGTGGCCGTGACGCTCTCGGCCTATGCGTGCGGGCTGGCCCTGGGGCGCACGGCGGACCCGCGCCGCCGGAAGGTCCTGCTGGCCGGCGCCATCGGGTTCGACCTGGCGGTGCTGGGCTTCTTCAAGTACTTCGGCTTCTTCGCCGAGAACTTCCGGGCGATGCTCGCCCTGGCGGGCTGGCACGCGGACGCCGTGACGCTGCGGCTCGTGCTGCCCGTCGGAATCTCGTTCTACACCTTCGTGGCGATGGGGTACGTCATCGACGTGTACCGCCGGCAGGCCGAGCCGGCGCGCAACCTCGGCGACTTCGCCGTGTTCGTCGGGTACTTCCCCACGCTCCTGGCCGGGCCGATCATGCGGTCGTCGCGCCTGCTGGCGCAGATCGCCGCGCCGCGGGCGCTGACGCCGGCGTCGGCGTCCGAGGGGCTCTGGCTGATCCTCTGGGGCGCGTTCAAGAAGATGTTCGTCGCCGACAACCTCGCGCACGTCGTGGACGAGGTGTTCGCGGCCGGAGGCGAACCGTCGGGCCTGGCCGTGGTCCTCGGCACCGTGGCCTTCGCGTTCCAGATCTACGGCGACTTCTCCGGCTACACGGACATCGCCCGCGGCGTGTCGAAGCTGCTGGGCATCGATCTGGACGTGAACTTCCGCTTCCCGTACTTCGTGCGGTCGCCGCAGGAGTTCTGGTCGCACTGGCACATCACGCTGTCGCAGTGGCTGCGCGACTACGTGTTCCTTCCGGCCAGTTACGGGCTCTCGAGGCGGCTCGACGGCGTGCGGTGGATGGGCCTGCGGGACGAGTTCTGGGTCTACGCCGCGGCGACCGTCGTCACGATGCTGCTGGCGGGCCTCTGGCACGGCGCGGCGTGGACGTACGTCGCCTGGGGCGCCTACCAGGGCCTCCTCCTGGTGCTCTTCAAGCTGGCCGCGAGCGTCCGGAAGCGACGGCGCGGGAGGCCGCTCCAGTGGGCGTTCCGGTGGAAGGACCTGCCGGCGGCGCTGTTCATGTTCGGGCTGACCTCGGTGGGATGGCTGATCTTCAGGGCCGAGTCGCTGTCGCAGGCCGCCGGGCTTGCCGGACGCGTCGTCACGGCGTTCGCGCCGTCCTGGAGCGCCGTCGAAGCGATCGGGCTTCCGCTCGCCGCCTACGCCGGGCCGCTGCTCGTCGTGCACGCGGCAGAAGCCAGGCGAGGCACGCTGGACGTCGTGCTCACCTGGCCCAGGGTGTGGCGGTACGCCGTGTGCGTGGCGCTGGCCTACGCCATCGTGCTCTTCGGCGACTTCGAAGGCAGCGAGTTCCTGTACTTCCAGTTCTGAAGCCCGGCCGGCACCGCGTCCCGCGTCACGGTCCCGGAACGACCTGGCGGAGTTCGCCGCCGCTGAAGACGAACCAGGCGTGGCCCTGCGCGTCCCCAGGAGCGAGCGACTGGCGGATGGCCAGCGAGGAGCCTCGCGCCATCGCTTCGAACGCGCCGAAGGGATTCGTGAGGCGCGTCGGCGCGGACCGGTCGATGGCGACGGTGAAGCGCTGCAAATCTCCCGAGGTGACGAAGCCGCCGGCGTACCGGTCGATCCGGAGCGTCAGGCCGTCGTTCGCGATCGACGCCTCGACTGGCGGGGTGTCGTAGGCCGTCCTGACGATCGTCGTGAACCGCTCCGGGCGGCAGCCTGCGAGGGTGGCCAGCGCCTCGTGGTTGAGGTTGGCGTGGACGCCGCGAGGCCGGACCGGCGCGGTGGCCAGCACGACGCGCGCACCCCGGCAACCGGGGCCGGTCGCGCCGGCGATGGCGGCGGCCGCGCGCGTGGTCATGCGCGAGGCCCACAGCCAGTCCTGCCCTTTGGCCGCGATCTGCCAGGCGAAGGCCGCCACGAGGACGACCGCGAGGGCACGCCTTGCGGCCGTCGGGTACCACACGAGCGCCGAGACAGCCCAGGCCGCGAAGATCGCCAGCGGGACGCACGCGAGGTACAGGTACCTGGTCCCTTCCGTCATGCTCGAGACCGGCACGAACGCGGCCGCCGCGAAGAACGCCAGAAACGCCGGCACCGGCTCGGCCGCGAACCGGCGGGCCGCGGCGACGAGGGCCAGCGCGACGGCCGCGCCCGCGGGCCCGAGCCACCATGGGAGCGGGGTGAGCCAGCGATCGGGCGGGATGGGCGAAACCAGGTGGACGGCGGCGAAGCCCAGCGAGGTGAACGCTCCCCGCAGCGCGCCCGCAGGAGACCAGGCGGCCGCCCACGCGCCCGCGCCCGCGAGGGCCAGGACGGCGAGCGCGGCGGCCGCGTTGCGCCGCGCCAGGAGCCGCCGGCGCAGCGGCCCGGCGGCGGGATGAGCAAGGGCGAACTGCAGGAGCAGCAGGGCGGCCAGGACCACGAGTTTCGGCAGCCGGGACACGCCCCCGGCCGGCGGGAGCCCTGAAGCCTGGCGGAGCACCACGTAGACCACTCCGGCACCGCCCAGCCAGGCGCACAACCGAAGCAGGGCGGCCGGCCGCTCTCCTCTGACGAGCCATGCGTAGGCGACCGCGGCGACCGGAACGGCCACCACGGACTCCTTGGCCAAAAGCGCGGCCAGGTAGAGGAGCGCTCCGGGCACCACGCGCGGGCGGCGCGGTGCGGCCAGAGCGAGCAACGCGCCGAGCGCCAGCGCCGTGGCCAGCAGGTCGAAGCGGGCCGACGCCCAGTACACCGCCTCGGTGTTGGCCGGGTGGAGGCCGAAGATCGCCGCCGCGATCAGGCTGGCCCCGGGGCCGACGACGCGCCGGGCGAGCATCAGCACCAGCAGGGTGTTCACGAGGTGCAGCGCCAGCGAGGTCGCGTGGTACGCGGCCGGCCAGTCTCCCCACAGCGACCAGTCCGCCGCGAACGAGAGGAAGCCGAGGGGCCGGTAATAGTCGTAGTAGGACTGGGAAAAGAAAGGCAGCGCGCCTTCGAGGCCGCCGGCCTGGCGGAGCCTCTGGAGAATCATGAAGTCGTCCGAGACGAACCCCAAGCCCGACAGCGTCGCCGGCAGGTAGGCGGCGGCCATCGCCAGGAACACGAGGCCGGCGGTCCAGGCCTGCCCCGACGAGGAGCGCAAGCGGCCCATCTAGCGGCGCTCCACCGCCGCTGGTGCCGGAGCGGGCGGCAGTTTCTCGAGGATCGCGGCCTCGTCGTCGCCGGTGGACGACTCCGCGACAGGGAACCGTTCGACGACCCGCCACCTGGTGGCGCGGAGCACGTCGAGCATGACGCGGCCCTCGTAGCCGAGGTACGGCCGGGTGTACGTCAGGACGTACCGGATGTCGTCGCGCGCGAGACGATCCTCGTAGTTGCCGAACTCCCGCCCGACGAACACCGGCCTGATGCGGCTTTCGAGGGCGAGCCCGTTGGCGAGCTTGCCGTGCACGAGCGTGCCCGGCGGCAGCCGCTCGCCGACGAGGCGCATGGCGGCGTGGTTGTGGTGCGTCCGTCCCGCCGACCACAGGACGAACTCGGCCACATCGCCCGCGGCGACGACGGCCACCAGGACCAGCGACGCCCGCAGCGACCAGCGGCCGCCGGCGAGCCAGCGCGCCGGGCGCGGCCAGGCTGCGGCGAGGGCCGCGGCGAGCAGCACCGCGACGGCCGTGCCGGCGCGGACCCCCGGCCGGATCTGATGGGCGAACACGACGCGGGCGGCGGCGCCCGCCAGGAGGTAGAAGCCGAACAGCAGGAAGGGCAGGAAGACCAGGATCTGCCGGCGCGTCGCCGCGGCCGCTTCCGGGGCGAGCAGGCGCCGGTCGCGTCCCAGCACGACGGACGCGAGCGCGATGAGGGGCGGAATGAGGAACACGTACCGGCGCTCGTTGCCCGAGTCATGGAGGATGAGCTCCGCGCACCCCAGCGCGATCCACGCCACGGCGAGCCACTCGACGGTGGTCGCGCGCTTCCACCGCGCCGCGATGCCGCACGCCGCACCCACGGCCAGCAGCAGGACCATCCACAGGCGCGTGAAGAAGTCGTTCACGACCGGGAGCCAGCTCGCGCGGTCGACGAACGCGCCCCACGTGTAGCTCGGCTTGCGGGTGACGGACATCTGCCAGTTGTAGAAGCGGAACTCGCTCCAGAACGGAATCACGAAGGCGACGACCGCCACCCCGCCGGCCAGCGCGAGGCCGAGGATGACGCCCCAGTGCGCGCGGTCGGACGCTTCTGCCTCCGACGCCTCCGCGCGCGCGACGCGCCACCGCCACAGGCCGAGGAGCGCCACGGCGCCGAGCGCCGGCAGGAAGAACGCGGCGGCGGCCTTGGCGAAGAACGCGACGATGGCGCAGGCGCCAGCCGCGGCGCCCCACGCCACTGCGCGGCCGCCCGCCGCCCGCGCGCCGCGGGCGCAGGCGTAGAGCGCGGCCACCATCGGCACGATCATCGGCGTTTCGAGCAGCGCCGCGCGGTTCCACATGACCCAGACGAAATTCACCGCCGCCAGCGCCCCCGCGAACGCGCCTGCCGCTCTGCCCGCCGCGTGACGGACCGCGCCGGCCAGGAGCAGGACGGAGGCCACTCCGAGCAGTTCCGGCACGAGCCGCGCCTGCCACAGCCCGACGCCGAACATCCGGAACGACACGTACTCCAGCGCGGTGAACACCGGCGCGAGGTACATGGGGTTCCAGCGATCGGTTTCCCAGACCCCGAAGAGCGCCATGTTGCGGGCGTTGTGCGTCCAGGCTCCTTCGTCGTGCCAGACCACGCCGACCGGCATCTGCCACGGGGGATCGGCCAGCGGGAAGAGCGCGCGGACGAGGATCGCCACCGCCGCGACAGCCGCGAGGGCGAGCCGGTACGTCCGCTCGTCGATGTCGTCGATGCCGCCGTGCGGGGACAGCCAGGACGAGAGGCCCTTCACAGCGGCCTCCGCAGCCAGATCTGGAAGGCGTCCTGATCCGGCTGCCGCACGTACCCCTCTTGCAGCCACGCCGCGAGATCGGGCTGCGTCAGGAAGTAGGTGGCGGAATCCATGCCCTCGAGCTGCCAGTCGTTCGCCTGCAGCGCGACCACCGCGGGCGTCCGCGCGCGAAGGTCGGCGAGCAAGCCCGCGGCGCCGTACCCGGGCCGCGTCTCGTTGAACCCGACGACCAGCGGCCGGCTCCAGAAGAAGCGCGAGGCGCTCCGGCGGCGCGACTGCACGAGGGCGCCCTGGGAGAAGCCGAAGACGTACACGGTGTCGGACGGGCGGCTCTGCCGCTCGAGGTAGCGTCCCAGGCGCGCGACCGCGGCGGGGATGTGCTTGTCCGTCACCCGCAGGCCGCCGAAGCGCGACAGGTAGGCGTCGCGGGGCACGTCGCCCGCCGCGTGACGCAGGTCGAGCCACGTGCTCTCGACGGCCTTTCGCGCCGGCACGACGCGCGAGAGGGCCACGAGGGCGACGGCCGCGGCCAGCGCGATCACCCACGGCCGCCTCGCCGCCCGGACCGCGGCCCAGGCGCCCAGCGCCGCCGCCAGCGCGAGCGCGGGGTTCGCCTGGACGAAGTACTGCGGCAGGCCGCGGCTGCCGTTGACGAGGATGGAGAGGCACGCGGCCGCGACCCAGGCGACGGCCACGAGGGCGTTCGGATCGCGGCGCAGGCGGGTCAGCAGCACCAGGCACCCGGCGCCGCCGGCGAGCCACAAGCCATCGGTCCGGGCCTGCCTGACGGGGAAGCTCAGCGCGTAGCGGGCGACGTCTGCGAGGCCGCCGTACGTCTCACCCGAATACAGCAGGTTGTACGTGACCGTGGCGTCCCACAGGTCGGCCCAGGCGCCGGCTGACGCGAAGCGGACGGCAAGCGCCGTCAGCGGGACGGCCGCGCCGGCCGCAAGCCCGGCCGCGTCGAGCAGCGCCTCGCGCCCCCATCGGGTCCTGCCGGAGCGGCCGTACCACCGCCACGCGACGGCCCCGGCCAGCGCGGCGATCCCGTACGCCGCGGCGTTGTACTTGTACGCCGCGGCGAGGCCGAGGAGCGCGCCGGCGCCCAGGCGGAGCGCCCACGTCCGCCCGCGCGCGGCCGGCGGCGCATGCGTCGCGGCGTACACGCACAGCATCGCCGCCGTGACGGCCAGGGCGATGAACGTCTCGCACTGCGCGCGCAGCCACATGCCGCCGAGCCTCGAGTACGCCGGGTTGCCGAGCAGCAGGAAGGCCGCGGCGGCCGCCCATCCGGCCGACGCGGACATGCGCCGCTCGAGGGCCAGCAGCAGCAGCGCGATGGCCACGGCCGCCAGGAGATCCGTCGCCGCGACGACCGACGCACGAGGCCAGACGCCGTACATCGCGGCGTAGGTGTAGTGCACGGCCGGAGGCTTCTGGTCCCACGCGTCCACGTACGGCAGGCCGCCCCTGGCGATCTCCTGGCCGACGTACGCGTACAGATCCTGGTCGGCCCCGGACGGCTGCACGAGGGAAGGCAGGCGGATCAGGACGAGGAGGGTCAGGGCGATCCAGGCGGCACGCCGGCTCATCAGGATGAACTCCCCGAGCGCAGCCCGGGATCGAGGGATATCATAGTCGAAGGAGAGTCCACGTGCCGGACGGCCCGCTGGTGTCCATCGTCGTTCCCACGTACAACGAGCGCGAGCGGCTCGAGCACTTCGTCGGGCTGCTTGCCGGCGTGCTGGACGAGGCCCGCCTCGACGGCGAGATCGTCATCGTCGACGACAATTCGCCCGACGGGACGGGCCGGCTGGCGGACGGCCTGGCGGCCAGGTTCCCCGTGCGCGTGGTGCACCGGTCCGGCAAGCTCGGGCTCGGGAGCGCGGTCATGGCCGGGTTCGCGGCCGCGCGGGGAGAGTTCCTCGGCGTGATGGACGCGGACGTGAGCCATCCTCCCGAGCGCGTGCCGGTGCTCGTCCGGGCCCTCCGCGAGTCCGGGGCGGACGTCGTCGTCGGCAGCCGCTACATCCCGGGCGGCGGGACGAGGAACTGGCCCTGGTCGCGCGCGATCATGTCGAAGGGGGCCTGCCTCCTGGCGCGAGCGGTCACGCCCGTGCACGACGCCGCGTCCGGGTTCTTCGTGCTGCGGCGGCCCGTCGTTCAGGGCGTCGAGATCAAGGCCGCGGGCTTCAAGATCTGCCTCGAGCTGCTCGTGCGCGGCGCGGTGCGGTCCGTGCTCGAAGTGCCGTACGTCTTCAGCGACCGGGCGGCTGGGGAGAGCAAGATGAACCACCGCGAGGCGCTGGGCTATCTCGTGCAGTTGGCCCAGCTGTTCGTGTGGCGCGTCTCGCAGGGGAAGCCCAGGCCGGCCCGCCGGAGCCTCAGTCCTGCGGAGGCCGACGGGCTGGCGGCGCGGGCCTGACGATCTCGACGCGGTGGACCGGGGCGGACGGCTCCGCCGGAGGTGCCGTTGCGGCCGGCGCGTCCGCGGCCTGAACCGCAGCCGGCTCTCCGCCGCGCACCAGGCGCCGCGCGACGTGCCAGACCAGCGGGCCGCTGCTGCGCACGATCTTCAGCAGATCGACGAAGTGGCGCGCCATCCACGACGGCCTCAGGAAGAACCGCCGCGTGGCCCGGCGGATCGCGCTCATCACGACGGCCTCGTCCACGCCGTTGGACCTCAGCACGTAGTACGAGTACTCGAGCTTCGACCAGTCGTCGGTGACGAGCGTGCCGTCCCGCCGGCACTTCTCGTACATCTCGGTGCCCGGGTACGGCACCGCCGGGTAGAAGTTGGCGAAATCCGGGTCGATCTCCCGGGCGAAGCGCGCCGTGCGCTCGATGGACTCGGGCGTGTCCCCCGGATAGCCGAAGATGAAGAAGGCGAACGACTTGATCCCCGCGTCCCGCAGGTTCCGGATGGCGAGGCGGATCTTCTCCCGCTCGAGCCGCTTCATCATGTCCCGGCGCACGTCGTCCGACTCCGACTCGATGCCGAGGGAGAGCATCCAGCACCCCGACTGCCTCAGCTTCGCCACGAACTCCGGGCTCGTGAGGTTGTCGGCGCGGCCGTTTCCGAACCACCGCACGCCGAGGTCGCGCGCGATGAGCTCGTCGCAGAAGCGCGAGAAGCTCTTCGCGTTGAGCGTGACCGTGTCGCCCCACAGGTAGAAATGGTCGATGCCGAACCGGCGCTTGCCTTCCTCGATCTCGTCCACGAGCGCGACCGCGTCCCGCTCGCGGAACTTGTGCCCCTGGATGACCGGCGCGACGCAGAAGTCGCAGCTGTACGGGCAGCCGCGGCTCGACTCGACGATGAGGTAGCGCGTGTTCTCGAGGGGCAGGCGGTAGCGGTCGAGCGGCAGCAGATCCCACGCCGGGTAGGGCATGGAGGCGAAGCCGGTGAACGTCCCCTGGGCGCGGTGGGCGATCACGGTCTGGCCTCGGCGGATCGTCAGGCTGGCCACGCGCTCGGCCTCGTCGAAGGACTCGAGGGCCGCGAGTTCCAGGATGGCGTCCTCGGGCTCGCCGACCACCATCGCGTCGACGTCAGGGGCGTGGTCCATCGAGGCCTGCGTCGCCGCCGACGCGTGCGGCCCGAAGGACACGAGCGGGACGCCGAACGCCGCCTTCAGCTTCCCGGCCTCGAGCGCGTCGGGCACCGCCGTGGGTGTCGCGCTGCAGAACACGAGGAGGGTCGGCGAGAACCCCTCGCGCCGCAGGCGTTCGATCAAGTCCTCGGTGGACAGCCGCTCCGCGGTCTGGTCGACGAGCCGGACCTCGACGCCGCGGTCCCGGAGGAGCGCCGCGACGAGCGCCAGCGAGTAGGGCGGCTTCGTCGTGCCGAGCACTTCTTCCCGCTCC
The DNA here is from genome assembly GCA_964491885.1 of uncultured Vicinamibacterales bacterium. Taxonomy (GTDB): domain Bacteria; phylum Acidobacteriota; class Vicinamibacteria; order Vicinamibacterales; family JAKQTR01; genus JAKQTR01. Next base: position 4,293 of record CAZBIP010000010.1, on the reverse strand, counting down.
TGGCAGCGGCCCTGGCGCGTGAACGCCACGCCGTTGACGAGGGGAGGGTTGAACAGCAGGACGCGGCGTCCGAGCATCGATGATCCCGTCTCCAGTGGCCCCGCCAGCCCGCGGCGGGCCTCGGCTTCGAGCCGATCACGCCATTGTACCCCGGAGGACGCCGCGGGCGTCGTTCCCGCTATCGGACGCGGGCTTGCGCGGCCCCGACGAGGCGTTTGGCGCCCTCCCGGATCGCCGCGAGTTCCCGGGGCTCGAAGAAGCCAGACGCGGCCAGCGTCGCGGCGAAGACGGCTACGGCGCAGGACCCCCGCAGGAGCACGCCGGCCAGCGGCGCGATGGCCGGTCCGGCCGCGAGGCGCGCCGTCACGACGGCCAGGATTCCCGCGGCGACGAGGCGCCAGAGCCTGGACCAGTCGTAGGCGATCGGGTAGAAGCGCTGCGACAGCGCCATGCCCACCGCCGCCAGCACGGCGTACGCCGCGACGTTCGACCAGGCCGCCCCGATCGCCCCGTACTTCGGGACGAGCAGCAGGCTCGCTCCGATGGCCGCCGCCGTCGCGATGCCTGTCGCCACGGGGTAGTAGACCGTGCGTTTGGTGATGTTGAGGCCGATGGAGGTCAACAGGTAAATGCCCTGCAGTCCGACGCCCAGGCCGATCCAGGGGACGATGGCGCCGGCGCCGTGGAAGCGGGGCACGGTCATCAGCCGGACGAGGTCCTGCGAGACCGCGGCCAGGCCCGCCACGAGCAGCGCCAGCACGCCGAAGGCGTACGTCGTCATGGCCCGGTACGTCCGCTTCGCGTCCGGCGAGCTCATCTCCTTGAAGTAGAACGGCGCCCAGGCGGTTTCGAACGCGCTGAGGAACAGCTTGAGGCCGAGCCCGAGGCTGGCGCCGACGTTGTAGATGCCGAGCTGCTGCAGCGGCGCGAAGCGGCTGAGCGTGAACCGGTCCGCCACCGCGATGACCTGGTGGGCGAAGCTGTGCGGGACGCGGGGCAGGCCGAACCGGAGGCACTCCGCGAGCACGCGCGCCGAGAACACCGGCCGGATGAGCGCCGCGTAACGCGGCAGGAGCACCACGGCGAGCCCGGCGGCCACGATGAGGTCGGCCAGCACCACGCCCATCACGCCCCGGCGCAGGACGACGACCAGCAGCAGCTTCACGACCAGCGTCGCCAGGTTGTTCGCGAAGGTGAGCGCCACGAAGGTGCGCGCGCGGCCCTCGATGCGCAGCACGTGGAAGGGCAGGAACGACACGCTGCCGAACAGCGTCGTGACGAGGACGATGCGGAAAGCCGCCGTGAAGTCGTCGCCGCCGAACAGCGGCCGCGCGAGGTGAGGGGCGGCCGCGAGGCCCGCCGCCGTCAGGACGCCGCCGGCGGCCGCGAGGAAGAAGAAGATCGTGCTCGCCAGTTCGCGCCGGGCGGCGATGTCGGCGCAGTCGAAGTAGAACCGCATGAACGCGGCGTCGATGCCCCAGCGGTTCAGCACGCGCACGACTTGCTCGACGATCAGCAGCAGCGCGATGGCGCCGTACTCGGTCGGCGAGAGGACGATGGTGTAGACGGGCAGCAGCAGGAAGCTGGCCAGCTGGACGGCGACGTCGCCGATCCCGTACACCGTCAGGTTGACGGCGAGTTCCCGGAGCTTCCTGAACACGGCCACCGATTGTAGCCCAGCGGCGCGCGAGCGCCGCCGGGCCGTGTCATTCCTTGATCGCCAGCAGGGCGCCGGCGGCGTACGTGCGGACGAACGCGCTGGCGTCGTGGAGGAGCGTCAGCAGGAGCGTCGCATCCCGGCAGCCGGCCGACTCCAGCAGCCGCGCGCCGACCTCGCGCGTCGGCGTGTTCGTGCTGGAGGCCGCGCGCGTCAGTTCGCGAAGCGCGTCGGCGTGTGCCAGGCCCAGCAGCGCGGCCGACTTGAGACGGGCCCCCTCTCCCGACGAGCGCAGCAACTCCCGCGCGAGCGCCGTCCACCGGGGCGATTTCGACGCGTGGTAGGCCTCCACCGCGATGAGCCGGACGTCCGGCACCTGGCTCGCCGCCGCCTGCGCGAGCAGGGCGTCGCCGGCCGTGCTGCCCACGCGGTGCAGGGCCATCGCGAGGTACTGCCGCGTGCCCGGGTGGTACTCCGACTCCAACGCGGCGCGCAGCGCCGGGACGTGCTCGCGGGACCCGATCGCCGCGAGCGCCTGGATCGACGCCAGGCGGTTCGACGGGTTCTCGTCCGACAGGAAGGGCACGATCGCGTACGCGGCCCGCGCCGCGCCGGCGTCCCTCAGCCCGTTGATGATCGCGCCCTTGTCGCGGGGGACCTCGTCGGCCAGGCGCTGGATCAACCGGTCGACGGCGGGGGAGTCGCCGAGGCGCGCCAGCGCGCAGTCGGCCTCGATGCCCGCCGGCATGAGCGTGTTGCGCCCGCCGGCCTCGGCCTCGAGCACGCCTCGGGCGGCCGCGTCCCCGGCACGCGCGAGCCGCTCGAGCGCGGGGATGCGCGCGAGCGAGGAGGCATCGCGGCCGATGGTGCCCAGCAGGCCGCGGGCGACGGGCGTGAGCAGGGAAAGGTCGTGCTTCTTGACCGACGTGTAGAACCGGTCGTACGTGTCGAGGGCCTCGCCCGGCCGACCGGCCTTCACCGCCGCGGCGATGGCCGACCGGGCATCCGAGCGCATCTGCTCCAGCAGCGACGGCTGGGCTCCACCCGGCCTCTGAGCCCCGGCGACGCCGGCGCCCGGCCCGCACACGAGAGCCGTGACCAGCGCGGCCACGAATGCGCCTGCGCCCTGTCGTGTCAACGTGCGCGGTTCGTGCATCCCCTGAGTCTACCTCGCGGCGAAGCCCGCCGTGCAGGTGCGCGCGCCGGCGAGAGGTACGTAGATCCCGGGGTTCGTGCCCGTGCAGTTGCCGCCCCAGCCTGTGAACGTGTACCCGGCCGCCGGCGTGGCCTGGAGCCCGAGCGTCATCGCCGCGGGCATCGTCACGGAACAGGATCCTCCGCCGCCGCAATTCAAACCGGCCCCGGTCACCGTGCCGCCAGACGGGGCGGGACTGATCGTCATCGTGTAGGGCGCTCCGGTGGCCAGCGCGCCGAACGTCGCCGTGCATGTCTTCACGCCATCGACGGTGACCGTCGTCGTGGAGCCCGTGCCCGAACAACTGCCGCCCCAACTCGTGAACGTGTGCGTTGAGTCGGGCGTGGCGGTCAGCGTGACGGCCGTGGCGGACGGGAACGTGACCGAGCAGGCCGTGCCGCCAACGCCGCAGGTGATGCCGCCGCCGGTGACGGTGCCGCCGCTCGGCTGCGTGACGTTCAGCTGGTAGGCCGTCGCCGGCGGCGCCGCCCCCTCAGCGCTGAAGGTGGCGCTGCAGGTGCGCGCGCCGCCGAGCCACACATTGATCCCCGCGCTCGTGCCGGAGCAGTTGCCCGTCCAGCTGGCAAAGGTGTACCCGGCGGCCGGCGTGGCCTGCAGGCCCAGCGTCATCGGCGCCGGCATGGTGACCGAGCAGGCCGTGGCGCCGCCGCCGCAGTTCAACCCCGCACCGGTGATAGCGCCGCCCGTCGGGACCGGGCTGATGGTCATCGTGTAGGGCGGCCCGCTGGCCAGCCCGCCGAACGTGGCCGTGCAGGTCTCGACGCCGTCGACCGTGACCGTCGTGGCAGGGCCGGTACCGGAGCAACTGCCGCCCCAGTTCGTGAACGTGTGCGTCGCATCGGGCGTGGCGGTCAGCGTGACGGCCGTGGCGGACGGGAACGTGACCGAGCAGGCCGTGCCGCCAACGCCGCAGGTGATGCCGCCGCCGGTGACGGTGCCGCCGCTCGGCTGCGTGACGTTCAGCTGGTAGGCCGTCGCCGGCGGCGCCGCCCCCTCAGCGCTGAAGGTGGCGCTGCAGGTGCGCGCGCCGCCGAGCCACACATTGATCCCCGCGCTCGTGCCGGAGCAATCACCGCTCCAGCCTCCGAACGTGTACCCGGCCGCCGGCGTGGCCTGGAGCCCGAGCGTCATCGGCGCGGGCATGGTCACCGAGCACGCGGACCCGCTCGTGCCGCAGTTCAAACCCGCTCCCGAGATCGAGCCGCCGGTGGGGACGGGGCTGATCGTCATCGTGTAGGGCGCGCCCGTCGGCAGCCCTGACGTGAACGCCGCCGTGCAGGTCTTCACGCCGTTGACGGCGACGGTCGTGCTGGTGCCGGTGCCGGAGCAGCTGCCGCCCCAGGACGCGAACGCGTAGCCGGCGCCGGGCGCCGCGCTGAGCGTGACGGTCGTCGCCGACGGGTACGTGACCGAGCACGCC
>CAZBIP010000009.1:0-36678 GCA_964491885.1 uncultured Vicinamibacterales bacterium | reverse complement strand
GAATGCGCGTGACGCCCATCCCCGCCCCTCGCTCCCGGTTGGTCGCCTGTTGCCGATTCGGCGTCCGGCGTTCCGAATCCCGGCTTCGGGCTCCTGGCTTCCAGATTCCGAATTCTGGATTCTGACTTCCGACTCCTGACTGCCGACCTGCCCCTTGTCCCTACTTCGCGTCCCGCACTCCCTCCGGCTCCCGCCTCAGCAACCTCCGCATCCAGAAATCGTGCGTCTCGCGCGTTGCGTGCGGGCGCTGCGAGGCCTGGTAGCCGTGGCGGCTGTCCGGGTACAGCATCAGCTCGAACGGCTTGTCGTGGGTGACGAGCCAATCGACGACCTGGATGGTGTTCTGCATGTGGACGTTGTCGTCGATCGTCCCGTGTGTCATCCGGAGCCCGCCGGTGTATCGGTCGGCCCAGGTCAGCACCGCGCCGTTCTTGTAGCCCTCCGGGTTCTCCCTCGGCGTGTCCATGAAGCGCTCGGTGTAGACGCTGTCGTACAAGTGCCAGTCGGTCACCGAGGCGCCCGCCTGCCCGTAGTTGAAGTGCCCCGCGCCGTGGAGCAGCGCCATCGTCGTCGTGTAACCGCCGTACGAGGAGCCCGTGATGCCGATGCGGTCCTTCGCCACGAAGGGCTTCGTGCGCAGCCACTTCGCCGCCGCGATGAGATCGGCCATCTCCCACGTGCCGAGGCGCCGGTGCATGAGCGCGACGCCCTTCTTGCCGAAGTGGCCGCTCCCGCGGTGATCGACGCCGATCGTGATCACGCCGCGCTGCGCCCAGTAGTGCGCCTGCATCGACGGCCAGGCGTTGCTGACCTGTCCGGCGTTCGGCCCGCCGTAGATCGCGAAGATCACGGGATACTGCTTCTTCGAGTCGCGGGGGTTGAATCCGGGCGGCAGCACCCAGGACGCGGGCAGCTGGAACTGGCCGTCCTCGGACGGGATGGTGAACATCTCGCCCGTGCCCCACGCGTACTCGTCCATCGACGCGGTCTTCTGGTCTCCGAGTTTCCGCACCAGGGTGCCGTCGATGGCGCGGAGGTTCATCACCGCGGGCGACGCGATGGAACTGACGGTCTCGATGAAGTGCGTGGCGCCGGGAGAGAGCTGAACCCGGTGGGTGCCGTCGCCCGCCGTCATCGTCCGCAATCCCGACCCGTCGAGGCCCACGCTCATCAACTGGGTGTCCCAGCTCTTCCCCGGCCGGCCCATGAAGTAGACGACGCCCGCGGCTTCGTCAACCCGGACGATCGAGTCCACGCGCCACTCGCCGGACGTCAGGCGCGTCCGAAGCGTGCCGTCCGGGGCGTAGAGGTAGAGGTGGTCCCACCCGTCCACGTTGCTGCGGATGATGAGGCCCTTGCCGCTCGGCAGGTACGTCAGGTCCTCGAAGAACTCCACCCAGGACGGCTGCTTCTCCTCGAAGATCATGGTCTTGCGCCCCGTCGCGGGGTCGCAGTTGTAGAGGCGGAGGGTATCCTGTCCGCGGTTCATCCACTGCACGGTCAGCGTCTTGCCGTCCGGCGTCCAGAAGGGCCACGCGACGTAGTGGTCCGCCTTCGGATCGAAGTCCATCCAGACGGTCTTGCCGTCCGCGACCGTCGCGACACCCATCTGCACCCACGGGTTCGGGTCTCCGGCCTTCGGGTACCGCTGCCGCTCGAGCGCTCCGTGCTGGCCGTCGGCGCCGTAGATGGGGAACACGGGGACGGGGGTGTCGTCGAAGCGCATGTAGGCGAGCTTCGTGCTGTCCGGCGACCACCAGAACGCCGCGTACGCAGACGCGCGCCCGAGGATCTCCTCCATGTACACCCAGGACGAGTAGCCGTTGAGGACAACGTCGCTGCCGTCCGACGTCAGTTGGCGCTCGAAACCTCGCTCGAGGTCGTAGACGTAGAGGTTGTTGGCCCTCGTGTACGCGGCCCACGCCCCGTCGGGTGACAGGCGCGGATTGACCTCGGCGTCGGCCGTCGCGGTCAGGCGCTTCGCGGCCTGCGTCCGGTTGTCGGTGGCGTACAGATCGCCGTCCCGCAGCGACAGCGTCCATCGGCCGCCCGGCACCGACAGGCCGCGGGCCGCGCCCGGCAGCGCGCCGGGGCCCGCGGCGTGCACCGTCGCCGAGCCGTCCGTCACGGACACGGCGTACGTCTTCGCCGGCTTGCCGGCCGCGTCCTCACGGCGCTCGAGGTAGTGGCCGTCGTCCAGCCAGCCCTGGATCTCAGGCAGGCGGCCAAGGATGCCGGCACCGGTTTGGGTCCCCGGTCCGGCTGGCGTCCTGAAGACCTGGTCGTACGTGAAGAGCTTCCGTGCCGGGCCGGCGGCGCCATCGAGCGGCGCGGCCAGCACGAACACCAGGAACGCGAGCACCGACAGACGACCCACGCTTCGCATAGCACCCCCGTCAGGGCCGGGCACCGCGCCCGGCGACGACCGGATTCTATACCGCTCGGCGTGCTGCGGATCGTCATCCCCGTCCTGTAAGATGGGCCGCGATGGGGCCACGCCTCCCGCCGGCGGTTCTCGTCGCCGCGTGTCTCGCGGCGCCGGTCGTTCCCGGCGCCGGGCAGGTTCCGCGCGTGGTGGAGCGTGTGGACGTGGCGCGCGTCGTGATCGACGCGCACGTGCTCCAGGAGGACGGACTGCCCGTGGCCGGCCTCGGACCGTGCGATTTGCGCGTCCTCGTGGATGGACGGCCCGCCAGAATCGAGTCGGTCCGGTGGACCACGGTCGCCGTGGGGGCCAGCGAGGCGGCGGACGACAGCCTGCCGGCGCCGGACGCCGCGTGGCCGCGCGGGCGCCTGGTCGTCCTGCTCTTTCAGAAGGACCTCGAGCCGTCGCGCATCGTCGGGCTGATGGCGATGCTGCGGCGGGCCTCCGAATTCCTCGACGGCCTCGCACCGGAGGACCACGTCGCGATCCTGTCGTTCCATCATCACCTCGAGTTGTGGACCGACTTCACCCTGGACCGCGACCGCCTGCGCGCCGTCGTGGAACGCGGCATCCTCTTCGCCGGCCGGGCGGGGAGCGACCCGGCGCCCGCCCGGGGCGCCGCTCTGCTTCCCGTGTTCGACCGCGAGGCGGGCCGCCGCGCCTCGACGATGGAGGCGGCGCTGGCGGTGCTCGGACGGGCGCTCGATGCCGTCCCCGGATCGAAGGCCCTCGTCGTGTTCGGGCACGGATTCGGACGCATCGCCAACCCGGCCCGGTTCGATCTCACGACGGTCAGTTTCGAACCGGCCTACGAAGAGGCCAGGCGGCTTCTCGCGCGCGCCCGCACGTCCGTATACTGTCTGGACGTGACGCACGCGGCTTCGCACACGCTGGAGGCGGGGCTGGCGAAGGTGGCCGAGGACACCGGCGGCTTCTACGCGAGGACCCACGAGTTCCCGGGCGCGGCGATGAAACGGCTCGCCGCGGCCCTGGAGGGGCACTACGAGGTGACGATCGAGAAGCCGGACCTCCCCCCGGGTGAACACGCCATCAGCGTCAGGCTCGTGGGCCGCAGGGGAGTGGTCTTCGCGAGGCGCAGTTACGTCGGGTAGGAACCGCCATGATCGACTGGCTCACACGTCCCGAAACCTGGATCGCGCTCGTCACGCTCACGTCCCTCGAGATCGTCCTGGGGGTCGACAACGTCATCTTCATTTCGATCCTCGCCGGGAAGCTCCCGCCGGCGCAGCAGCCCCGCGCCCGCCGCCTGGGTCTCTTCCTCGCGATGTTCATGCGCATCGGGCTGCTGTTCAGCCTGTCGTGGCTCATCCGGCTCACCGCGCCGCTCTTCTCCGTCTTCGGGCACGACTTTTCAGGGCGCGACCTGATCCTGCTCGTCGGCGGGCTCTTCCTCATCGCCAAGGCGACCTACGAGATCCACGACAAGCTCGAAGGCGAGGAGGGCCATCACTCCGCGCGCATCGTGACGTCGTTCGCGTCGGTCATCGTCCAGGTGATGCTCCTGGACATCGTCTTCTCGCTGGATTCCGTCATCACCGCCGTCGGGATGGCGAACGACCTCGGGGTGATGGTGGCGGCCGTGGTGCTGGCCGTCGGCGTGATGATGGTGTCGGCGGACGTGATCAGCCGCTTCGTCGATCACCATCCGACCGTCAAGATCCTCGCGTTGAGCTTCCTGCTGCTCATCGGGGTGTCGCTCATGGCGGACGGGATGGACCACCACATCCCCAAGGGCTACATCTACTTCGCGATGGCGTTCTCCGTCTTCGTCGAGACGTTGAACCTGCGCGTGCGCAACCCCGTGAAGCCCGTCGAGCTGCGACATCCGTATACACCGGAGGGCGAGGGCGGAGAGGGCCACGCAGACTAGGTGCGCGGCCGCCGCGCGACCGCGCAAGTCTAGCCGGCTGAACTCGATCCCCCGCCCGCCGCACCCGACGAGCTGCCCGCCGAGCGCCCGGCTTGTGCGCCGGCACTCGATCCGGCCGAGAGGATGGCGACGGTCGCGGCGAAGTCCGCGGGAGCCATCGTCCCGTCGCGCGCAGCGGCTTTCAGCCATGAGGGCCCTTCGGTCACGCCCTGCTTCTGGAGCCGCTTCGCCCAGGCGACCGCCGTGCCGAAGGCGGCGGCGTACGGCAGCAGGCGCTCGAAGTCCGCGGCCGACCCGCGCGCCCCGGCGGAAGCACGCACCGACGTGGCGAGGTGCCGGCGGAACGCCTTCCAGCGCTCGGCTCGTCCCTGTGCCTCGTCCGACAGCGGCGACAGGATGGCGCCGATCGCGATCCCGACGATCCCGACCGCCAGGGCCGAGATCGGCAACGCCAGGACGGAGTCGCCGGCCTGTTCGAAGAACGCGATGCTCAGGACGAAACCGACCACCGCCAGGACGACGATCGCGACGCCGAGCCCGATCACGCGGCCGCGCGTCTGCTCCCGATCGGGGTCGATCAGCCGGGCGACCCTGAGATCCTCGTTGACCGCCTCGCGCAGCCGCTTCCACCGCCGCGACGACGCGACGGCGCGCGCGAGCTGCGAGAACCTGACGCTCGATCGCGACCCGGACCGATCCGTGAAAAGGAGATCGAGCAGCGCCCGCTCGTGCGCATACAGGCCGGTGGGCACCTCGCCTTTCGTGAGTCTCGCGTCGTGCTGCCTGAAGAAACCGCCCGGCGGCTGTGCCTCGATGCGCACCACCCCCCGTCGCGCCATGTCCAGGAGGGCGCCGAGCAGGCTTCCCCACCCGGCGGCCGCGCCGAGCCCCACGATGGCTCCGGCGAGGGCCGGCGGCAAGTCGTCGGGAGGTGACTCCACGCGGATGTCCCGGTCGGAGGGACGGGCAGGCCGGTGACTCAGCGCGAAGAATGCGAACCCTCCGAGACCGGCCAGGAGGAGCAGCCCGGCGAGGCCGAGGAAGAGGGGCATGTGCGCGCGGCTGCGCAGCGATTGCGCTTGCCAGGCGGGCGGTGCGACGGCCAGCGTGCGCGGGGCGAACCGGACCGTCACCACCCACGAGCCGTTGCGGGCGAACGGCCCGCGTTCGAAGGCGACCCTGCGCCCCTCGACCCGGACGTCCGAGGCCGGAGGATCGAGTTCGGGCGGACCGAGCGGCGTGGCGGACTCGGGGTACTCGACTTCGCCCGAAGCGCGTTCGATGACGTAAGCGTGGCTCGACGGGAGCAGCCGCCAGGCGAGGACGTCGCTGCCGGCGTCCTGCCACGCGACGCCCGCGGCGCGGTACGTGACGGTGAACGTGCGGCTGGCATTGGCCGTCGGCTCGAAGTGCCAGACGATGCGACGCCGCCCGTCTTCGACCCGCTTCCACTCGAACTGGCCGGGTCGCGAGCCCCGGGCGAGGGGGACGCCGTCCATCGCCGCCTCGAGGACGGTCAGTCCGTCCGTCCTCCGGATCGGGACTTCGCGGGAGACGTACGTGAAGGCCTCCGGCCCGAACACGAAGCGGACCGTTTCCGTCACCACGATCGATCCGCCGGGCTCGACGACCACGCGCGTGTGGTATTGCTCTGCGCGATAGTCTCTGGCCGCGGAGGCGGGTGGGAAGGCGGCGAGACTGAAGACGAGGGCGAGGGCGGTCGTGGCGGCGGCGGACAGGGGACGCCGGACGGGCATGGCAGCCTCCAGTGCTTTCAATATGATATCATTCCGAAATCTTGGTGTCCAGCCGCGGACCGGGCGCGCGGAGCCAATCGATTAGAATGGGCCGTTCATTCCCATGCCTACTGACAAGCCGTCCTTGAGTGACCTTCGGATCGAGGACCACGCGCGCGACGGCGGGCGCGCCCGCGTGGGCCTGTGGATCGTCCTGTTGGCGCTGGCCGTGGCGGGCGCGGGCCTGGCGTGGCACTGGTTCCGCGCGCCGCGGCCGGCCCCCGTCCGCGTGGCCGCCGTGACCGAGGCGGGCGCAACCCGCACGGGCGGCGCGCCGACGGTGCTGAACGCGTCCGGCTACGTGACGGCGCGGCGCCGAGCCACTGTCTCGTCGAAGATGACCGGCAAGGTGGTGTCGGTGCACGTCGAGGAGGGTATGGCCGTGAAGCAGGGCCAGGTCCTGGCGCGCCTCGACGACACGACGCTCCGGCGCTACCTGGACCTGGCGGAAGCGGAACTCGGGGCGGCGCGGCGTCAGGAGGCCGAGATCGAGGTCCGCCTGAAGGAAGCGCACCAGACGCTCGACCGCGCTCGTGCCCTCGTCCGGGACGGCATCGCGGGACAGGCCGACCTGGACAAGGCCCAGGCGGAGGCGGATGCCTACGCGGCCCGGCTCGCCCTGGTGCGCGAGCAGGTCACCGTGCAGGAGCGGCAGGTCGGCGTGCGGCGCACGGAACTGGACGACACCGTGATCCGCGCGCCGTTTTCGGGCGTCGCGATCTCGAAGGACGCCCAGCCCGGCGAGATGGTGTCGCCCGTGTCGGCCGGCGGCGGCTTCACCCGCACGGGCATCTCGACCATCGTCGACATGACGTCGCTCGAGATCGAAGTGGACGTGAACGAGAGTTACATCAACCGGGTGACGCCGGGCCAGCCGGTCGAATCGACGCTCGATGCGTACCCCGCCTGGCGCATTCCGTCGCACGTCATCGCGATCGTCCCGACGGCCGATCGCAACAAGGCCACCGTCCTGGTGCGCATCGGCTTCGAGCAGTTGGATCCCCGCATCCTGCCCGACATGGGGGTGAAGGTCGCCTTTCTCGGCGTCGCCGAGCGCGCCGGCGCGTCGGCGGCGCCGCGCGTCCAGGTGCCCCGCGCCGCGGTACGCACGGAGAACGGCCAGCCGGTGGTGTACGTCGTGAGCGGGGACCGTGCGGAGCGGCGCGCGGTCCGCGCGGGCGACGTGACGGGAGGCGTCGTGGCCGTGCTCAGCGGCCTGTCGGCCGGCGAACAGGTGGTCGTCGAGGGGCCGGCGGATCTCGCGGACGGACGGAAGGTCAGCGTCAGATAGTCGAGGAGACGGTATGAACGACCCGGCGCACGCCGACGGCATGCTGGTGACCGTGCGGGATCTCCACAAGGTGTTCCGCCGCGGCGAAGTACGGATCGACGTGCTGCACGGCCTCGACCTGGACATTCCGCGCGGGGACTTCCTGGCGCTGATGGGTCCTTCCGGTTCGGGGAAGTCGACGCTGCTCAACCTGATCGGCGGCCTCGACCGCCCGACGGGAGGGAGCATCGAGGTGGGGGGGCAGCGGATCGACCAGATGTCGGGCGGCCGGCTGGCCGCGTGGCGGGCCCGGCACGTCGGATTCGTCTTTCAGCTCTACAACCTGCTGCCGGTGCTGACGGCGGAACGCAACGTCGAGCTGCCGCTCCTGCTCACGAGCCTCGGCGCCAGGCAGCGGAAGCGGCACGTCGCGACGGCGCTCGCCGTCGTGGGCCTGGCCGACCGCGCGAAGCACTACCCGCGGCAGTTGTCGGGCGGCCAGGAACAGCGCGTCGGCATCGCCCGCGCGCTTGTCACGGACCCCACGCTCCTGCTGTGCGACGAGCCCACGGGGGATCTGGATCGCAAGGCCGGGGACGAGATCCTCGACATCCTCCATGCGCTCAACCGCGAGCACGGGAAGACCATCGTCATGGTGACCCACGATCCGCACGCGGCGGCGCGCGCGCGGCGGGTCCTGCACCTCGACAAAGGGGTCCTGGCCGCGGAGCCAGCCGCATGAAGTACCTGCCCCTGGTCTGGAAGAACCTCAGCAGGCGCAAGACCCGGACGACGTTCACGGTCCTGTCGATCGTCGTCGCTTTCACGCTGTTCGGCGTGCTGGCGGCGCTCAACGTGGCGTTCAGCATCGGCGTCGACCTGGCGGGGAACGACCGGCTCATCGTCACGCACAAGGTGTCAATCATCCAGCTGCTGCCGGAGAGCTACAACGCCCGCCTGGAGGCCATGCCGGGCGTGGTGGACGTGCTGCACCAGACCTACTTCGGCGGGATCTACCAGAAGCCGAGCAACTTCTTCATGCAGATGCCGGTGCGCCCGGACAAGCAGTTGTCGCTGTACCCCGAGTACGTCCTGCCCGAGGATCAGAAGCGGGCGTGGCTCAGCGACCGCACGTGCGCCATCGCCGGGCGGCAGACGGCCGGCCGGTTCGGATGGAAGGTCGGGGACCGCATCCCGATCCAGGCGACGATCTGGCGGAAGCGCGACGGCAGCAGCAACTGGGAATTCAACCTCTGCGGCATCTTCGACGGCGACAAGAAGGGCGTGGACACGACGGGGTTCTTCTTCCACTACGACTACTTCGACGAGGCGCGGCAGTTCGGCCAGGGGAACGTGGGCTGGTACGTCATCCGCATCGCCGATCCGGCCCACGCGCCCGACATCGCCGGGCGCATCGACGCCGAGTTCGCGAACTCCGCCGCCGAGACCAAGACGACGACGGAGAAGGCGTTTCTGCAGGCGTTCGCGCAGCAGGTCGGAGACATCGGGGCGATCATCCGCGGCATCGTGACCGCGGTGTTCTTCACGATCCTGCTCGTCGCCGCCAACACGATGGCCCAGTCGGTGCGCGAGCGGACGAGCGAGCTGGCTGTGCTCAAGACGCTGGGATTCTCGGACGGCCTCGTGCTCGTGCTGGTGCTCGTGGAGTCCTGCGCGATGGCGCTCGCGGGCGGCGCCGCCGGCCTCGGGCTGGCCTGGCTTCTCACGCAGTCGGGCGACCCGACGGGCGGCCTGTTCCCGGCGTGGTTCCTGCCGCGGGCCGAGATCGTGCGGGGCACCCTGTTCGCGCTGGGCCTCGGGCTCGTGGCCGGCATGTGGCCCGCGCTCCAGGCGATGCGCCTGCGCATCGTCGACGCGCTGAGGAGGACCTGATCGTGCGCGCCATCACCGGCTGGTTCTCCCAGGCCGCGGTCGTGACCCTGCTGAACCTGCGCACGGTCCGCCAGCGGCTCGGCTCCTCGTTGGTGGCCGTCGTCGGCATCGCCGGCGTCGTCGCCGTGTTCATCGCCGTGCTCTCGATGGCAGAGGGCTTCCGCGAGACGCTCCGGGCCACCGGGTCGCCGGACGCGGCCGTCGTCATGCGGGCGGGCTCGGACAGCGAGATGGTCAGCCTGCTGACCCGCGACGACGTGCGCATCATCGGCGACGCCGCCGGCGTGCGCCGCGGCCCGGACGGGCCGCTCGCGTCCGGCGAACTCTTCGTCATCGTCGACCTGCTGAAGCGCAGCACCGGCATGGTGGTGAACGTGCCGCTGCGGGGCGTGGGGCCGGCCGCGTTCGCGGTCCGCCCGAAGGTGACGATCGTCGAGGGCCGGGCGTTCGAGGCCGGCCGGAACGAGGTGATCGTCGGGCGGGGAGCCCTCGCGCAGTTCAGCGGGACGGAGGTGGGCCGGACGCTGAAGCTGGGGCGGAACGAGTGGGCGGTGGTGGGCGTCTTCGACTCCGGCGGCACGCTCTCGGACAGCGAACTGTGGTGCGACGCCGGTGTACTCCAGCCGGCGTACCAGCGCGGGACGACGTTCCAGACCGTCTTCGCGAAGCTGGAGTCGGCCGAGGCGTTCGCGGCCTTCAAGGATGCGCTGACGTCCGACCCGCGCGTCAACCTGCGCATCCAGCGCGAGACCGACTACTACGCCGAGCAGTCCGCGTTCATCACGCAGTTGGCGACCACGATCGGGGCCGGCATCGCCCTGCTGATGGGCATCGGCGCGGTGTTCGGCGCCGTCAACACGATGTACACGGCCGTGGCCGCCCGCACCCGCGAGATCGCCACGCTGCGGGCCCTGGGATTCGGCGGCGGCCCGGTCGTCGTCTCGGTGCTGGCGGAGTCGCTGTTCCTCGGCCTCCTCGGCGGACTCATCGGAGGCGCGATCGCGTACCTCGCCTTCAACGGGTTCCAGACCTCCACCATGAATTGGCAGTCGTTCAGCCAGGTGGCGTTCGCGTTCTCGGTGACGCCCGGCCTCGTCGCGAGCGGGATCGCCTACGCGCTGGTGATGGGCCTGGTCGGCGGCTTGCTGCCGGCGGTGCGCGCGGCGCGGCTCCCCGTCGTGTCTGCGCTGCGGGAACTCTAGCAGCCCGTGGTGCCGGCGGGGCAGGCCGCGGCGTCCTCCTTGCCGCGGGCGTTCGGTCTGGAAGGGGGTGCCCCGCGCCGTGAAACGGGCTCGCCCCGTCTCAGGCGCGGAGGCTACCGGAGGGGAAGCGTGACCGCCGGTACCGACGTGAGCGCCACGATCAGGCCGACCACCACCGCGACGACCAGCGACTGATATCTTCCCAGCCTGGTGCCGGGCGGAGCCGTGATTGCGGGGACCGCGACGGGCGGCTGCACACCAACCATGCCGGGCGTTGGTGCAACGAGCGCGCCAACAGCCCGGGCCCGCGTCGGCTTCCCGTTTCCGGGGGCATTTCGATAGGAAGCGTGCCGTGGCACACGGGGGCTGTCACGTTTTCGGACATCCGTGTCCCGGAATGCGAGGCACGCCAGGCGGCTCGGCGGCCGGGATCGGATCGCCGGCGTAATACACCCGCTCCAGGAACAGGCCCGACGCGGGCGCGGTCAGCGAGGCCGTCTCGCCAGACGCGTCCGTGAGCATCCGGTCGACGTCCCCCGGCCGCATCTCGTGACGGCCGACCGCGACGAGCACGCCCACCATCCGGCGGACCATGCGCCAGAGGAAGTGCGAGCCGACCACCCTGACGAGGACGAGCGGAGGAGCGTCGAGAATCTCGACGCGATCCACCTGCACCCGCGATTCGGCGTCGGCCCGATCGTCCGCCGAGAACGCGCGGTAATCCTTCAGGCCGACGAAGCGCTGCGCGGCCGATTCCATCCCCGGCAGGTCGAGATCCTCCCTGACCCACCAGACGTAAGGCTTGGAGAACGCGGTGCGCCGGCGCGCGATCTGGTACAGGTAGCTCCGCGCCACCGCATCGTGCCTGGCGTGAAAGCGCTGTGGCGCACGCGCGAGGTCGAGGACGTTGATGTCGCCCGGCAGTTCGTCGTTGATGCGCGACAGGAGAATCTCGGTGCCGAGCCGCGTGTCGACCTGGAGGTGGGCGACCTGCGCCAGGGCGTGCACGCCCGCGTCGGTGCGGCCCGCGCCGTAGAGCTCGAACCGGCGGACTCCCGTCGCCGCCTCCACCGCGTGCGAGATCTCGCCGGCCACGGTCTTCGCGTTCGCCTGGATCTGCCAACCGCGGTACCGGGTTCCGGCGTACTCGATGGTGAGCTTGAACCGGGGCATCGCGGGTTATGCTACTAGAACCGGCCCGTCTCCGGCATCCCGCCGTACGCGCGCGCCCGGTGGAGTTCCGACTCATGCTCGCGACGACCCGCAGGTTCGCCGTCGTGTTCGCGCTCATCGCCGTTCTCGTCGCCGGCATCGCCTGCGAGGCCCCGCCCGCGGCTGATTCGAAGGCGGCTGGTCCGAAACTGGTCGTGCTGCTGGTGGTGGACCAGTTGCGCGGGGACTACGTCGAGCGCTACGGATCCCAGTGGACGAGCGGACTGCGGCGACTGGTGGATCGAGGCGCCTGGTTCAGCCGGGCCGCCTTCCCCTACGCGGCGACGGCGACCTGCGTCGGTCACGCGACGGTCTCGACGGGCGCGGTGCCGGCGACGCACGGGATCGTGGGGAATTCCTGGTTCGACCGTGCCGCCGGGCGCAGCACCTCGTGCACCGCGGACCCCGAGGCGCAGACCATCAGCTATGGCGAGCCCGTCGCCGGAGGGCATTCGCCGTGGCGGCTGCTGGTGCCGACACTGGCCGACGAGTTGCGCGCGCAGCAGGCCGCGCCCGGCCGCGTCGTCGCGATTTCCATGAAGGAGCGTGCGGCGATCATGCCGGCCGGGCACCGGGCGGATGCGGTGGTCTGGTTCAACGGCACCGCTGGGAACTTCGTGACCTCCTCGGCCTACACGACCGAGAAGGTCCCGTTCGTCACCGACGCGCTGGCGAGGCGCCCCGTGACGGCGGACCACGGGAAGGTCTGGACGCGGACGCTGCCTGAATCCAGCTACCTGTACACCGACGATGGGCTGGGCGAAAAGCCCGGCAGGTACTGGACGTCCCGGTTCCCTCACGAGCTGAAGGGGAAGGATGGGGCGCCCGACTCCCAGTTCTACAGCACGTGGTCGAGCAGTCCGTTCGCCGACGAGTACCTCGGCTATCTGGCAGTGTCGGCCGTGGACGCGCTCAAGCTGGGACAGGGCGAGACCAAGGACTTCCTGAGCATCAGCTTCTCAGTGCTCGACGCCGTCGGTCACAACTTCGGACCGACGAGCCATGAGGCGCAGGACGTGATGATTCGAGTGGACCGGACGATCGGCAGTCTGCTCGATCATCTCGACCGGACGGTTGGCGCCGCCAACTACGTCGTCGCCCTGGCGGGAGACCACGGAGCGTCCCCAATCCCACAGCAGGCCGCGGCGCTGGGGTTGGGCGGCGGCAGGCTCGACGTCGCCGAGGTCCGGAATGCGGCGACGAACGCGCTGACCGCCGCGCTCGGCCGCGGGAAGTACGAGGTGCGGTTCCAGGGCGGCGAGCTGATCTTCGAGGCCCCGGTGCTGGCGCGCCTGCGGCAGAACCGGGCCGCCGTCGACGCGGTGCTCGCCTCGGTTCGGGCCGTACCCGGAGTGGCGGCCGCCTACTTCGGTGACGACCTGCCATTGGCCGCTGCCGCGGGTGACCCGGTTGCGCGCGCGATGTTCGCGAGCCGTCACCTGGAGCGCAGCGGCGACCTCGCCGTTCTGGCGAAGCCGTACTGGCTGTTCGTCACGGCCGACGGGACGCCGCAGCCGGGCAGCGCGACCGGGCACGGCACGGCGTACGCGTACGACCAGCGCGTCCCGGTCATCCTTTTTGGCGCGCGCATCAAGCCCGGAGAGTACCTTCAGGCCGCGACGCCCGCGGACATCGCGCCGACGCTCGCGTACCTGTGCGGCGTGACGCTGCCGCGGGCGGACGGGCGCGTGCTGGCCGAGGCCGTGGAACCGGCTGCCAGAGCAGCCGGGGGGGTGCGCGCGCGGTAGGCGTCGGGGAGACGGCGATGACATCGTTCGTCGAACTCTACGGGATCGCGCCTGCCGTGGTGGCGGACGCGCCCGGACGCGTCAACCTCATCGGGGAGCACACCGATTACAACGGCGGGTTCGTGCTGCCGACGGTCATCCCGCAGCGCACGACCGTGGAACTCTCGCCGCGCCGTGACGGCCGCTTCCGCGTCTGGAGCGCCAACGTCGACGACGACCGGCGGCAGGGGGAGTTCGACCTTGCCGGCGACACTCCGTCGCGATCCTGGCTCGACTACGTGCAGGGCGTCGTCGTCGCCCTCCGCCGGGCGGGGCACCGCCTGCGCGGCGCCGACCTGCGGATCGTCTCGGACGTGCCCATCGGCAGCGGCCTGTCTTCGAGCGCGGCGCTCGAGGTGAGCGTGGCGCGCGCGCTGCGGGCGGCGTTCGACCTGCGGCTCGACGACGTCGAGCTGGCGATGGCCGGGAAGTGGGCCGAGAACGAGTTCGTCGGCGCGCCGACCGGGATCATGGACCAGATGGTCGCGAGCCTCGGCGCGGCCGGCCACGCGCTGTTCCTCGACACCCGTTCGCTGCGGGCGGAGCGCGTTGCCATCCCGGCGAGCGTCGAGTTGGTCGTGATCGACTCCGGCGTGCGCCACCGCCTTGTGACAGGCGAGTACGCGACGCGGCGCAGCCAGTGTGAGGAGGCGTGCCGCCGGCTCGGCGTGAAGGAACTGCGCGACGTCGCCCTGGCCGACCTCCCCCGGGTCGAGGCGCTCCCCGAGCCCTTCCTCCGCCGCGCGCGTCATGTCGTCACCGAAGACGACCGCGTGCTCCAGGCCGTCGCGGCGCTTCGCGCCGACGACCCCGCGCAGGTGGGCGAGCTCTTCTACGAGTCCCACGCGTCCATGCGCGACGACTACGAGGTGTCGGTGCCGCAGGTGGACGCCCTCGTCGAGATCGCGAGCAGCGAACGGGACGTGTTCGGCGCCCGTCTCACCGGGGGAGGCTTCGGCGGGTCCGTCGTCGTCCTGGTGAAGCGGGGCAGCGGGCGTGCGGTCGCCGCCCGCATCGTGGAACGCTACAGGCGCGAGTGCGCCGAAACGCCCGCCGTGCTCGTTCCCTCCGAGTAGCCGCTGGGGCCGGTCGCCCACCGTTTTCGGTCAATCGACAAAGGGGCCTGGCCCCTTTTCCAGGTGCCGAAGGGGCCTGGCCCCTCATTCGATCGCTGAAACGCGGGACGCCTGCCGGTCGTAAAGGGGGAAACACCCGTGGTGCCGACGGCCGCCCTCTGCCCCCGAGCGCCGGCCGCCTTCTCTCCCTTCGGAAGGAACGCAGAATCATGACTGGACCCACGCGCGCTGCTCTCCTCCTCGCGCTCGCCACCGTCGTGGCCGCATCCTCGGCTCCCGGCCTGCACGCCCAGGCGGGACAGGCCCCCGCACAGCCGGCGGCGGCGCGGGCGGCGGCTGAGGCCCCGGCGCCGGCCCCCGCCTCCCCGATCAACCAGTCCGACGACCCGCTTCTCAGGACGTTCGTCTGGCGGTCGATCGGGCCGGCGAACATGGGCGGCCGAATCGACGACGTCGCGGTCGTCGATCGCGACCCGTCGGTGTATTACGTCGGGTACGCCACGGGCGGGATTTTCAAGACCGTCAACAACGGCACGACGTTCACGCCCATCTTCGACACGTACCCGACGAGTTCGATCGGCGACCTCGCGCTCGCCCCGTCGAATCCGGATGTTCTGTACGTGGGCACGGGGGAAGCCAACAACCGCCAGAGTTCCTCGTTCGGCGACGGCGTCTACAAGTCGACTGACGCCGGGAAGACGTTCGTGAACGTCGGCTTGAAGGACACGCAGTCCATCGCGCGCATCGTGGTGCACCCGAGGAACCCCGACATGGTGTACGTCGCCGCGGTCGGCCATCTCTTCGGACCGAACAAGGAGCGGGGCCTGTTCAAGACGACGGACGGCGGCAAGACGTGGGTGAACACGAAGTTCATCGACGAGGACACCGGGTTCACCGAGGTCGTCATCGACCCGTCGAGGCCGGACACCCTCTACGCGGCGTCCTACCAGCGCCGGCGGACCGCCCACGGGTTCAACGGCGGCGGGCCCGGCAGCGCGATCTGGAAGACGACCGACGGCGGCCGCACGTGGAAGAAGCTGGAGGGGAACGGGCTGCCTTCGGGCCTGCTCGGGCGCATCGGCCTCGACCTCTGCGCGACGAAGCCCAACGTGGTCTACGCGCAGATCGAGGTCGGCCCGAGCGGCGGGACGGGCGCGGGCGTCGGCGCGGACGGCAAACCGACGGTGCCAGGCGCGGGCCGCGGCGGGCAGGCGAGGGTGGCGGGCCAGCCGCCGCCTCCTCCCGACGCGACGAAGAGCGGGGTGTGGCGCTCGGATGACGGCGGGCGCACGTGGCGCGTCGTCAGCAACACCAACGACCGGCCGATGTATTACAGCCAGATCCGCGTCGACCCGTCGAATCCCGAGATCACGTACCTCGCAGGCGCGCCGGCGTTCAAGTCCGTCGACGGCGGCAAGACGTACCGGCAGCTTCCGAACCTGGCGCACAGCGATCACCACGCGATCTGGGTCAACCCGAAGAACTCGAACCACGTCATGTACGGCACCGACGGCGGCCTGGACGTGAGCTACGACCAGGGCGAGACGTGGGACTTCATCAACACCATGGCGACGGGGCAGTTCTACGCGATCAGCGCCGACATGCGGAGGCCGTACTTCGTCTGCGGAGGATTGCAGGACAACGGGTCGTGGTGCGGGCCCAGCGCCAAGCGCAATACCGTGGGCATCCTCAACTCCGACTGGTTCCGGGTCGGGGGCGGCGACGGGTTCTACACGCAGCAGGACCCGACCGACTGGGCGATCGTGTACGCCGAGTCCCAGGACGGCAACGTCAACCGCCTCGACCTGAGAGCGGGGCGGACGACGAGCATCCGCCCGCGGGCGCCCAGGGCGGCCGGCCAGGCCGGCGGCCCGTCTCCGGAAATGGCCGCGCGGATGGCGGCGCTCGGCGTGGGCGCGTCGGCCTTCGCGTCGAACATCGTGCCCGAGCCCGCGGCCGGCGAGACGTTCCGCTTCTTCTGGAACACGCCGACCGTGCTGTCGCCGCACAACCCCAGCACCGTCTGGGTCGGCGGCAACCGCCTCTTCAGGTCGGTCAACCGGGGCGACACCTACACGATGACGCCGGACCTCACGCGGAACCTCAGCCGCTTCACGAGGCCCATCATGGGCGTTGCCGGCGACGCGCCGATGGCGTCCAAGCACGATGGCGTGGCCACGACGAGCGTCCTGACGACCGTCGCCGAGTCGCCCGTCGTGCCTGGCGTGGTCTGGGCGGGCAGCAACGACGGCAACCTGCAGGTGTCCCGCGACGGCGGCGCCACCTGGACGAACGTCGCCGCCAACGTCAAGGGCGTGCCCGACGAGACGTTCGTGGCTCGGGTCGAGCCGTCCCGCTTCGACGCCGGCACGTGCTACGCGGCCTTCGACGGGCACCGCTCCGACGACCACAAACCCTACGTGTTCGTGACGCGGGACTTCGGCGCGACGTGGGCCCCGATTGCCGGGAACCTCCCGCCGGGGAACGTCAACGTCGTGCGGGAGGACCCGAGGAACCGCAACCTGCTCTACGCGGGCACCGAGTACGCGTTCTTCGTCTCACTGGACGGCGGGAAGTCGTGGAAGCCCTTCATGAACGGCCTTCCGACGGTCCGGATCGACGACATCCTCGTCCACCCGCGGGACAACGACCTCATCATCGGCACGCACGGCCGCAGCATCTTCATCGTCGACGATCTGACGCCCCTGCAGCAGCTCACGGACGAGGCGGCGAAGGCGGATGTGGCGCTCTTCACGCCGCGGCCGGCGGTGGCCTGGCGCACGGACACGACGCAGAACGTCACGGTCGGCGGGAACAAGCACTTCCGCGGTACGAACCCGGCGCCGGGCACGGCGATCGGGTACTACCTCAAGACCGCGGCAACCGGAGACGTGAAGATCACGATCTCGGACGTGACCGGCCGCGTGGTGCGCGAGATGGACGGCCCGAAGGACGCCGGCCTGAATCGCGTCCAGTGGAACCTGCGCGGCAACCCGCCAACGGGCGGTCGAGGCGGCGCGGCGGGCGCTCCGCAGGCGGCGGCTGGCGGTCGAGGGGGCTTCGGCGGGCCAGCCGTCGAGCCGGGCACCTACCTGGTCAAGCTATCCGTCGGAGGCAAGGAGTACACGACGAGAGTCGTCGTGGAGGCGGATACTTACTGACGCTTGTCAGAAGTCAGGAGTCAGAAGTCAGAATCCAGAATCCAGAACTCAGAACTCAGAATACGGGCACTTCGGGGGCCGGCCTGGAACAAGTCCAGCCGGCCCCCGTCTCTATCTAGTCCCCAGTCCCCAGCCCCCAGCCCCCAGCCCCTTGCCCCTTGCCCCGAAGTCCTATCTCCCGCCCTTCAGCCCCACGATGCGCGCGATGAGCGCCGGGTCGTCCGGCAGCTGGCCGGCCGCGGGCAGGCGTGGCACGAGGTCTGCCCACTGGGGCTCCTGCTCGAAGACCCGGCGGAAGATCGGCGCGGCTTCCGCCTCGCGTCCGACGATGACAAGGGTCACGGCCTGCCAGAACGGCAGTTCGAGGATCTCGGGCGCCAGCGCCCCGGCGGCGGTGTACTCCTTCAGCGCCTCGTCAACCTTCTTCTCGGCGACGAGTTCGTCGCCGCGGTTGGCGTGCGCATAGGCGCGCTGCAGCCGCACGAGCCGCCTCAGTTCGGCGATGGGCTGCGGGTGGTCGTCCACGCGCAGGTCGAACAACCGGTCGGCGCCAGCCCAAGGACGCCCGGTTGCCTTCGCCCTCACGACGACGATCGCGGCCGACTGCTGGCCGCGGACGTCGCCGCCAGCCGACTGGGCAGCGTCCAGGGCCGCCAGCATCCGCTCTGCCAGGTCCCCGCGGGTCCGCTCGAACGCGGCGGCCATGGCCGGCCAGACGCGCTCGTTGGCCATCATGTTCGCCTGCACCGCGTACTGGACGCCGACGCGGTGGCCGGCCGCGGCGATGTCGAGCCGTCCCGTGAACGCGTCGACGCGCCCCAGCGCGTCGATCATCGCCACCTGGCGGACCTCCCGCTGCGCATCGGCGGCCAGGAGGAGCTCCAGCGCCTCCGGCGCGGGCATCCCGCCGCGCATCAGTTCCAGCCCCTTGTGGCCGTAGGACGGGTCCACGAACGACTGGGTCGCGACAGCGCCGACGCCGGCCTCCGCCCAGGCGACGATCGAACCGACGGAGAACCAGTGCGACTGCACCGCCACGCCCATCTCGCCCGTCGCCGGGTCGCGGGCAACGATCGAGAACGTGTGCGCCAGCGGGCCGGGCTTCCCGACGACGCCGGCTGGTTGCGCGTCAACGGCCATCGCGGCCGTCGAGAGCGCGAGAGCGGTCAGTGCGAAGACGCGAGGCCCGCGCCACAGGCGCGGCTCGCTCAGGGAGGCCCTGAGCCTGCCGAGGCACCAGCCTCCAGGTCCCGAGTCCCGAGTCCCGAGTCCCGATCGTGTGTCCATGCGCATAATATGTCCGACTGCGGGGAGGTTCGTCCATGCTCGCCATCGATCGCGATTTCACGACGCGCACGCTGCAGGAACTCGTGCGCATCAACTCGGTGAACCCGAAGCTGGATCCGGCGGGGGCGGGGGAGTCGGCCATCGCGGCTTACGTGGCGGAAACCCTGGGCCGCCTCGGCCTCGAGGTGGCCTGCCACGAGCCCGAGCCGGGGCGCGTGAGCGTGGTGGGCCGGCTCCGGGGTTCGGGTCCGGGCCGCTCGCTCATGTTCAACGGCCACGCCGACACCGTGGACGCGGGCGGCATGGCGGAGCCGTTCGCGGGCGCGATCAGGGACGGCCGCGTCTACGGGCGGGGCGCGTTCGACATGAAAGGCGGCCTGGCCGCGATGATCGGGGCGGTGAAGGCCCTCGCGGACGCGGGCCGGCCCCATCGCGGCGAGGTCCTGGTCGCTGCCGTCGCCGACGAGGAGTTCGCCAGCCTCGGGACCGAGGACCTGGTCCGACGTTACCGTCCCGACGCCGCCATCGTCACCGAGCCGACGGCGCTGGACATTTGCCTCGCCCACAAGGGCTTCGCCTGGTTCGAGGTCACGACGCGCGGACGGGCGGCGCACGGCAGCCGCTTCGACCTGGGCATCGACGCCAACATGCGGATGGGGCGCTTGCTGACGGGCCTCGATGCGCTCGAGCGCGACCTCCGGACCCGCGCCCCGCATCCGCTCGTCGGCCCGCCCTCGCTGCACGCCGCCACGCTGGCGGGAGGAACGGGGCTGAGCACCTACGCGGCGTCCTGCACACTCCAGATCGAGCGGCGGACGATTCCGGGGGAGCGCGCGGCCCAGGTTTCGGGCGAGATCGAGGCGCTCGTGCGAGCCGAATCGCAACGCGACCCGGCCTTCGCGGCGGATTTCAGGACGCTGCTCGCTCGAGAGCCCTTCGAGGTTCCAGCCGATTCGCCGGTGGTCCGGGCGCTGACGGACGCGGCCACGGCCGTGCTGGGCCGCCGGCCGTCGTACGTCGGACAGACCCCGTGGATGGACGCGGCGCTGCTGGCGGCCGCGGGGGCCGACACGGTGGTGATGGGTGCCGCCGGCGCCGGGGCGCACGCGAAAGAGGAGTGGACCGACCTCGCGTCGGTCCACGCCCTGGCCGGGTGCCTGGCCGAGGCCGCCCTCCGCTACTGCTGAGAGCGTGGCGCTCGCGGGCCATCCGGTTATGATAGAAAGCCGACGGGGCCCGGCGGGTTGGCCTCGCGTCAGTATCCCGCCTGCCGCGCCGAAACCGATGACGGTCCGTTTCGTTCGGACCGCGGCGAAGGCGGGCGCCCCGAGTCCCGAATCCCGAATCCCGAGTCCCGGGTTCCCAGTGGAGGTTCCGCCGTGCATCGTCCTGAAAAAGTCGCCATCCTCGTGGGCGGAGGGCCCGCGCCAGGCATCAACAGCGTCATCAGCGCCGCCGCCATCCGGTGCGCCCTCGAGGGCGTGGAGGTCGTGGGCATCCTCGACGGCTTCGAATGGCTGATGAAGGGCGACATCGAGCACATCACCCCGCTCACCATCGAAGACGTCAGCCGCATTCACTTCCGCGGCGGGTCGCACGTCGGCACCTCGCGGGCGAATCCCACCAAGGACCCGGCGAACCTCGAGAACGCCGTCCTCTCGCTCCTCCGGCTCGACGTGTCGATGCTCATCACCATCGGCGGCGACGACACGGCGTTCTCGGCCATGAAGATGGAAGAGAAGGGCGGGGGACGCATCCGCGTCGTCCACGTGCCGAAGACGATCGACAACGACCTCGACCTGCCTCCCTACGTGGACACCTTCGGCTACCAGACCGCTCGGCACCACGGCGTCGAGATCGTGAAGAACCTGATGGTGGACGCCCGGACGACCTCGCGGTGGTACTTCGTCATCGCGATGGGCCGCAAGGCGGGTCACCTCGCCCTCGGCATCGGCAAGGCGGCGGGCGCCACGCTGACGCTCATTCCCGAGGAGTTCGGCGGCGGGCCGATCCGGCTCAAGACCGTCGTCGACACGCTGGCCGGCGCCATCATCAAGCGCCTCAGCTACGGCCGCCGCGAGGGCGTGGCGGTGATCGCCGAGGGGCTCGTGCTGGACCTCGATCCCGCGGACCTGACGGCCATCGAGAACGTGGAGCGGGATGCCCACGGCCACGTGAGGATCTCCGAGGTCAACATCGGCGAGATCCTGAAGCAAGAAGTGAGCAAGCGCCTCAAGGAGTTCGGCCTCAAGGCCACCATCGTCGAGAAGAACATCGGCTACGAGCTGCGGTGCGCCGACCCGGTGCCGTTCGACATGGAATACACGCGCGATCTCGGGTACGCGGCGGCGAAGTTCATCCTGTCGGGCGGGAACGCGGCGATGGTGTCCATGCAGGGCGGCGAGTTCGTGCCGGTCCCGTTCACGCAGCTCCTGGACACCGAGACCGGGCGCGCGCGGGTCCGCCTCGTGAACATCCGCTCGGAGCGATACTCGATTGCGCGGAGCTACATGATCCGGCTCAAGCGGGAGGACTTCCAGGACGCGCACGAGACGGCGAAGCTCGCGGCGACGTGCGGCCTCACGATCCCGCAGTTCCGCAACGAGTTCGAGTACCTCATGGCGCAGGAACCCCCCCGGCTGAAGCTGGACGCCGACAAGGGCGGCTTCATCGAGGACGAGGCCATGGGCGAGAGCGCGGTGCCGATGTAGAGTCTACCGCCGGAACGCCGACATCGCGGCCTGCACGACCGCATCGCAGCGCCGCCGGGCGTCCGCGGCCAGCGCCGAGGCTTCCTCCGCGCAGGCCCGCGCACATTCCGCGTCCGCCATTCCGGCCACGTTCGTGAGCACGTTCAACGCGGCGGCCTCGGCTCCGGCTCGCGCGGCGAGGGCCGCCACGCCGGCGTCCGACGCCGAGTTGCGGTTGCCCTTCGCGGCGGCGACCGCGGCCAGTTCGATGGCTTCGACCGAGTAGCGCGCCGTCCGGAGCGGGACGTCCGCCGCGCCCTTGTTGGCCGCCTCGATGGCCCGCTCGCGCTCGGCGGCCTGCTCGGGCGTGGCCTTCGGCAAGCGCATGGCCTCCATCACGCGGGTGAACGCCTCGGTGTCCTCGTCCACCAGGCGGGCGAGGCGGTCCTTCAACTCCTGCGCGCGCTCTGCGAGCGACGCCAGTTCGGCCCACGCCGATTCGTACCCCGCCTTGCCCACCGTCAGGTTCGCGACCATCGCGGCGAGGGCCGCCCCGAGCGTGCCCATCAGGGCCGCGACGGACCCTCCACCCGGTGCCGGCGACTCGGCCGAGACCTCGTCGGCCAACCTGGCAACGGTCATCGACATCAGCGTCGCGGGCGCCTCGAAGTGGTACTCGATGATCTTCTTCGAGGGATCGAACGGCGCCACCTGGTCGAGGCCCATCGACCGGACCGCCATCTCGACCAACTCCCGTTCCGGCACGCCCGCCGACTTGCCCTGCTTCCGGAGGAAGTAGCGCCCGGCCTCGAGGATGGGTGCGAGGGGAGTCAGCCCCACGAGTTCCGATCCCGTGACGACGAGTCCCAGCTTCTCCGCCTCCTCGCGCGCGGTTTCGAAGGCCACGTGAAGCGGCGTCGTCGCGAAGTCGAGCAGGTTGATCGAGATCTGCGCCTGCCGGTACTGCTCGATGTACCAGCCGATGGCGCGCACCGCCTTCAGGCGGCCCGGCACCTTCAGCGCCGTTCCGTCAGGTCCGCGCACGATCTGTCCGGCCGCATCGCGCCTGGCCCGGCCCGCCTCACGGATCGTGAGCGCGATCTCGTGTGCGAGACGGCGGTCGCGCGTGTTCAGGTTCACGTTGTAGGCGAGGAGGAACTCGCGCGCGCCGACCACGGTCGCACCCGACCTCTCGTTGACGCGCGCGGGGCCCGCGTCGGGCGCCCACGCCGGGTCGGCCAGCTTGTCGGTGAGCCCCTCGTACTCGCCCGCGCGGATGTCCGCCAGGCTGCGCCGCGCCTCGGATGATGCCGCGTGTTCGTAGAAGTAGACGGGGATGCCCAACTCGCTTCCGATGCGGCGGCCGACGGCCCGGGCCAGGTTCGCGCACTCCGCCATCGTGACGCCGGCGACGGGCACGAAGGGGCACACGTCGAGGGCGCCCATCCGCGGGTGCGCGCCTTTGTGCCGGCTCATGTCGATGAGGTCCGCGGCCTTCCGGGCCCCGCGGAAGGCGGCCTCCGCCACGCCGTCAGGCGGGCCCACGAGCGTGTAGACCGAGCGGTTCGTGTCCGCGCCCGGGTCGACGTCCAGCAGTTTCACGCCCGACACGCCGGCCATCGCCTGCGCAATGGCGTCGATGACGCCCCGGTCGCGGCCCTCGGAGAAGTTCGGCACGCATTCGACGAGCTGAGGCATGCCCACAGGGTACGCCCCTTGCGCCCGGCCGGGCAAGTTCCGCTATCGGCTACAATGCCCGGGCATGAAGCGATCCCTGCTCGTCCTTCTCGCGCTGGCCACGACGGCCGCTTCTCTCGCGCAGGCGCAGTCGAGGCGCACGCCCCAGGCGCCCGCTCCGGTTCCGCCCTTCAGCATCGTCGAGGCCACCATCCCCGAGATGCGCGCGGCGTTGGATCAGCGTCGCGTGACGTCCCGTGAACTGGTCCAGCAGTGCCTCGTCCGCATCGCGACCTACGAGGACCGGCTGAACGCCGTCATCGCCGTGAACCCCCGCGCGATCGAGGACGCGGAGGCGCTCGACCGCGAACGGACGCAGGGCAAGATCCGCGGGCCGCTCCACGGCATCCCGATCGCGCTGAAAGACAACATCCACACCACCTCCATGCCGACGACCGGAGGCGCGCTGGCGTTCGAGGGCCTCGTGCCGCCGTACGAGGCGACGCTGACGAAGAACCTCCGCGACGCCGGGGCCGTCATCATCGCGAAGACGGTCATGACCGAGCTTGCGAACTGGGTCGCAACGGGCATGCCGGGCAACTACAGCGCCCTCGGCGGGTACGGCAGGAACCCGTACGACCCGCGGCGAGACCCGCGCGAGGCGACGGGGGACGGGCGCCCCGTCATGGGGCCGAGCGGGTCGAGCTCCGGCATCGGGACGGCGGCCAGCTTCTGGGCGGCCAACGTCGGGACTGAAACGTCGGGCTCGATCCTGAGCCCGTCGAACGCCACGATGCTCGTCGGCATCAAGCCCACCGTCGGGCGCATCAGCCGCTACGGCGTGATTCCGATCACCGCCGATCAGGACACCGCGGGCCCCATGGCGCGGACGGTGGCGGATGCGGCGATCCTGCTCGGGGCGCTCGAGGGCGCGCAGCCCGACCCGGACGACGGGGCGACGAAGGCGTGCGCGCCTCCGCCCGGCCGGGACTACACGAAATTCCTCGACGCCGGCTCGCTGAAGGGCGCGCGGATCGGCATTCCCCGCGCGTTCTTCTTCGACCGGACGACGCCGCCCGGCGCGAGCCAGCCCCGCGGCGGCTTGAACGAGGCGCAGGCGAAAGCCATGGCCGAGGCCATCGAGATCCTCCGCCAGCAGGGCGCCGTCATCGTCGATCCCGCCGACATCCCCAGCGTGGTCGCGAAGGACCCGGAGCAGAACGTCCTGCTCTGGCCGCTGTGCGGCGGGCTGGACCAGGCGAAGGGGAAGGACGCCGGCTGCTCGGTGGTGTTCAAGTACGGCATGAAGCGCGACTTCAACGCCTGGCTCGCGTCGCTCGGCGACGCGGCGCCGGTGAAGACGCTGAGGGACCTGCGGCTCTGGAACGTCGCCCACCAGCGGGCCGGCGCCATCAAGTACGGCCAGGCGCTGCTGGACGTCTCCGACGAGATGAGCGTCGCGGGCGACCGCGCGCGCTACGAGGCGGATCGCGCGAAGGACGTCCGGTTGAGCGGCGCCGAGGGCATCGATGCCGCCATGAAGGCGCACACCCTCGACGCGCTGCTGTTCCCGGGCCCGAACGGCGCGTCGATTGCCGCCAAGCCCGGCTACCCGACGGTCATCGTCCCGTTCGCGTTCATCGATCCTGTTGCGCCGGGAGGCGGGCGAGGCGCCGGGAGCGGCGCGGCCGGAGGAGCCGCGGGCGGCAGGGGAGAGATGGCCTACCCGGAGGGGTTCAAGCCCAGGCCGGCGCCGTTCGGCGTGAGCTTCACGGGCTCGGCGTGCAGCGAGCCCCGGCTGATCGCGCTGGCCTACGCGTTCGAGCAGGCCACGAAGCGGCGTGTGCCGCCGGGACTGTAGGGGCTCACAGTCCCATCTCGCGCTTGACGTCGGCGAAGGCGTTCAGCGCCAGATCGAGATCCGCGCGCGAGTGGGCCGCCGAGATCTGCGTGCGGATGCGCGCCTCGCCCTTCGGAACCACCGGGAACGAGAAGCCGATCACGTACACGCCCTTCGCCAGCATGGCGTCGGCCATCTTCACCGCCAGCGCCGCGTCGCCGATCATGACCGGGCAGATCGGGTGTGAGCCCGGCAGGACCCGGAGCCCGACGCTCGCGAGACCGTCCCGGAAATACTTCGTGTTGGCCTCCAGGGTGTCGCGCAGTTCGGTGGACCGGCTCAGCAGGTCGAGGATCTTCAACGTCGCGCCGGCGATGCTCGGGCACAGCGTGTTCGAGAAGAGGTACGGCCGCGACCGCTGCCGGAGCAGATCGACGATGTCCTTGCGCCCGCTCGTGTAGCCGCCGCTCGCCCCGCCCAGCGCCTTGCCGAGCGTGCCCGTCAGCACGTCCACCCGCGTCATCACGCCGTGGTGTTCGTGCGTGCCCCGGCCGTGGGGCCCGACGAACCCCACCGCGTGCGAGTCGTCCACCATGACCAGCGCGCCGTGCCGCTCCGCCAGGCTGCAGATGTCCGGAAGGTTGGCGATGGCGCCGTCCATCGAGAACACGCCGTCGGTCGCGATCATCCGGAACCGCGCGCCGGACGAGGCCTGCAGCTTCGCCTCGAGGTCACGCATGTCGCTGCTGGCGTAGCGCAGCCGCTGGGCCTTGCACAGCCGGACGCCGTCGATGATGCTCGCGTGGTTGAGCGAGTCGCTGATGATGGCGTCCTGCTCGCCGAGGAGCGTTTCGAAGAGTCCGCCGTTCGCGTCGTAGCAGGAGGAATACAGGATCGTGTCCTCGGTGCCGAGGAATTCGCTGAGTTTCTCCTCGAGCTGCTTGTGCACCGACTGCGTGCCGCAGATGAACCGCACGCTGGCCATGCCGTAGCCCCACCGCTCGAGCGCCTCGCGCGCGGCGTCCCGCACCTCGGGGTGCTGGGCCAGGCCGAGGTAATTGTTCGCGCACAGGTTCAGGACGGGCTTGCCGTCGGCGACGCGGATCGTCGTGCCCTGCGGCGTGATGATGATGCGCTCGTCCTTGAAGGTGCCGGCGGCGCGGATATCGGTCAGTTGCTGTGCGGCGAATGCCTGGTACGACCCGTACATGAATGGCCTCGAGGTGGAAGGCCGGCGAAGGGCCGCCGGACGCCGGCGGCCCCTCGATGCCGGCCGGTCATTGTACGTCGGCGGTCGCAGCGCCCACAACGCCGGCTCCGGATCGCAGGGAATCGACGGCGCGAGGCAATTCGCACCGCGAGGCTTCCCATCGGGCGCCGGGGCGCGTATCGTGGGCCTGCTCCCGCGTTCCCCTCGAGCCGCGGCGCCTGCGCGGCAGGGGACGCGACGCTTCAGGCCCGGCCGCCGGAGACGAGGACCGCATGGCCAGACGCGCACTCGCCCTCTTTCTGCTCTCGCTCACCGCGGGTTCTGCATCAGCCCAGGACGCGCGCCCGAACATCCTCTGGATTTCCAGCGAGGACAACGGCCCGAACATCGGGGCCTTCGGTGACGCCTTCGCGACGACGCCGAACCTCGACCGGCTCGCCGCCGGCGGGCTCCGGTTCGTCCACGCGTGGTCGACGGCGCCCGTGTGCGCGCCCGCGCGCACGGCGATCATTTCGGGCCTTTATCCTTCCTCGACCGGCGCGGAGCACATGCGGAGCCTCGTGCGGCTGCCCGCCGGGATGCGGATGTTTCCCGCGCTGCTGCGCGACGCAGGCTACTACACCACGAACAACGCCAAGGAGGACTACAACCTCGTCAAGGCCGGCGACGAATGGGACGAGTCGTCGACGACGGCGCACTGGCGCCACCGCAAGCCGGGCCAGCCGTTCTTCGCCGTCTTCAACATCAACGAGTCGCACGAGTCGTTCCTGCAGAAGAAGAGCGCGCCGAAGACACACGACCCGGCGAAGGTGCGCGTCCCGGCCTACCACCCGGACGTGCCGGAGGTTCGAGAGGACTGGGCCGCCTACTACGACGCGATGACGGTGATGGACCGCCTGGCCGGCGACCGCCTCGCCGAACTCGACGAAGACGGGCTGGCAGGCGACACGATCGTGTTCTACTTCGGCGACAACGGCGTGGGCATGCCCCGTTCGAAGCGCTGGCCGTACAACTCCGGACTGAGCGTGCCGATGATCGTTCGCGTGCCCCCGAAGTTCCGGCACTTGGCCGGGGCGGACTACGGCGAGGGGGCGGCGAGCGCGCGGCTCGTCGGCTTCGTCGATCTCGCGCCGACCGTGCTGAGCCTGGCGGGCGTGAAGCCGCCGGACTGGATGCAGGGGCGGGCCTTCCTCGGCCGGTTCGCCGCTCCGGCTCCGGAGTACGCGTTCGGGCTGCGCGGGCGGATGGACGAGCGATACGACCTGGTGCGCTCGGTGCGCGACCGCCAGCACGTCTACGTTCGCCACTTCATGCCGCACCGGATCTACGGGCAGCACATCCCGTACATGTTCCTGATGCCGACGACGAGGGTGTGGAAGGCCCTCTACGACCAGGGAAAGCTCTCGCCACCGCAGACGTTCTTCTGGGAGCCGAAGCCCAGCGAGGAACTGTACGACCTGCGCGCCGATCCGGACGAGGTGAACAACCTGGCGGCCGATGCGCGGCACCGCCCAGTGCTCGAACGCATGCGCCGTGTCCTGTTCGAGCACCTGCGGGCCACCCGTGACGTTGGCTTCCTCCCCGAGTACGAGCTGCACCCGGATGGTGCGCCGGCCGTGCCCTACGAGCGGGGTCACGACCCCGCGCGATACGACATCGAGACGGTCCTGTCTGCGGCATCGCGTGCGTCGGATCGCAGCGTGCCGGCGGACCGGGTGGGCCCCGGCCTGACGAGTCCGGACCCGATCACGAGGTACTGGGCCGCGACGGGGATGCTGGTGCGCGGGCAGGCCGCGGTGGACGGATCGCGCGCGGCGCTGGCGCGCCTGCTCGACGACCCCGCGCCCGGGCCGCGCATCGTCGCGGCCGAGGCGCTGGCGCGCTTCGGGCCTGCGGCGGTGCGCCAGCAGGCGATTGCCGGCCTCCTGAAAGACGCGGATGCCGTCGCCAACCCGGAGTACGTCAGCCTGCTCGCGCTGAACGCGCTGGCGCACGTTGCGGATCTGCCCCGGCCAGCCCGGGAGGCCATCGCCAGGCTTCCGAGGGTGCCGAAGTCGAGCGACCAGCGCGAGAACTACGTCGCCCGGATCATCGAGTCGATGGTGGAGGAGTCGAAGAAGTAACGAGGCGGTCGGGGCGACCCTTCGACAGGCTCAGGGTCTGGCCCCGCATGAGACTGGTCGGGGCGACTGGATTCGAACCAGCGACCCCCTGCGCCCAAGGCAGGTGCGCTACCGGGCTGCGCTACGCCCCGACCCGAAGCCTCATTATGCCATCTTCCCGCCGAGAAACGGCTCGTCGGCAGCCACGCCACAGAGGCCGCGGCCGGAGAGGCTGAACAGGATCACCCGCTCCTCGCCGGACTCGGACCACGCTGCCGCCATGCCGGGCCACGATCTGCAGCAGCAGAACCGCACGTTCTTCGTGATGCTCGGCCACGCGTGGGCGGGCTGAGTCCGGGTGCAGGCGCCCGGCGCGAGTTCCGCGGCGCGGAACGGCCGGGCGAAACCTCCGCCCCAATCGGTGAATCCCTCAAACACACGTATGAAGATTCGCAAGCCCTCATGCCACATCCTTGCCGCACTGGCGATCGTCGGTGCCGGCGCGGCGCAGGCCGCCGCCCAGGCTCCGCTGACACTCGATGAGGCCATCGCCAGGGCGCTCAAACAGAACCCCGTGACGCGGGCCGCTGCCTCGGCCAGGCAGGAGGCCTCCGAGCGCGCCAGGCAAGCCAGGGCCGGCTGGATGCCGCGCCTCGACGTGACGGAGAGCTGGCAGCGCGGGAACCAGCCCGTGTTCGTGTTCGGGTCGATCCTGGCCCAGCGGAGTTTCAAGGCGGCCAACTTCGCCATCCCGGCGCTGAACCATCCCGACCCCGTTTCGAATTTCCGCACCGGCCTTTCCGTCGAGCAACTGGTGTTCGACGGCATGCGCACGCGATCCGCCAACCGATCAGCGGCCATCGGCGAAGAGATCGCCGAGGCGGGCGGCCGGGAAGCCGCGGCCTCCTTGCGGCTGGGGACCACCAGCGCGTTTGGCGACGTGCTGATGGCCCAGGCCAACCGCGCGGCCGCCGCCGCCGCGCTCGAGTCGGCCGAAGAGGATGTCCGCCGCGCCGAGCGCCGCCGGGACGCGGGGCTCGCCACCGAGGCTGACGTCCTCGCGGTGCAAGTGCATCTCGCCCAGATTCGCGAGCGCCAGATCAGCGCGGAGAGCCGGGAAGCCGTGGCGAGGCTCAAGCTCAACGACGTGATGGGTGAGCCGCTCGACGCGCGGTTCGAGCTGCAAGCCCCGGCGGCGGCGGCCGTCGCCCCGACGCCGGCTGCCGCCGACCTCGAAGCCGAGGCCCTGGCGAACCGGCCGGACGTCATCAGGGCGGCGGCCCAGGAACGCCTGGCCAAGGAGGCGGTCGCCTCGGCGAAGTCGGCGTTCTATCCGCAGGCGGCGGTCCAGGGCGTCTACGAGCACAACGGCGGGACGTTCGCGGACCGGGCTTCGTCCTGGACCGTCGGCGCCGTGATCCGTTGGAACCTCTTCGGCGGGTTCGCGGATTCGGCGAGACTCGGCGAGGCGAAGGCGGCCACCGAGCGCGCCAGCGCCGAGCGCCAGCGCCAGGAGGCCGCGGCGCGCGTCGACGTCCGCGCTGCCGCCGCCCGCCTCCAAGAGGCCCGCGCTCGCGTCGAGGTGGGGCGCCTGGCCGTCGCGCAGGCGAAGGAAAGCCACCGCATCGTCCGCGATCGCTTCGACGCGGGGCTCGCCCCGGTCAACGATCTGCTTCGTTCCTCGACCGCCGTGCTGGATGCCGAGTCGCGCCAGACCGGTGCCGCGATCGATGTGCTCATCAGCGCCGCGCAGCTCGAGCGGGCGCTCGGAAGGTAACGCATCATGAAAGCCACGTTCGTCCTTTCGGCCGCGCTCATCGGCGCGGCTGCCGCCGGATGCTCGCAGGGCGAAGCCCCGAAGGCGGTTGCCGCGGGGCCCGTGTCCGTGTCGGTGGCGGCTGCCGCGGAGCAGGACCTGGTCACCCCGTTCGAAGTCGGCGGCGTCGTCCGCGCCCAGCGCGTGGCCGTCGTCGTCAGCCGGATCATGGCCGAGGTGCGCGCCGTGCCCGTCAAGGCCGGCGACCGCGTCAGGGCCGGGCAGGCGCTCGTGCTGCTCGACGGGCGGGAACTGCAGGCGCATCGGGCGCGGGCGACGGCGAGCCAGGCGGCCGTGACCCAGGCCACGGCACTGGCGGAGGGGGACCGGCAGGCCGCCGAGGCGGGCCTGGCGCTCGCCCGTCTCACGCACCAGCGCATCGCGGATCTCAAGGCGAAGAACTCGGCGACGCAGGGCGAACTCGACGAGGCCGTCGCCAACCTGCGTGCGGCGGAGGCCCGGATGCGCGTGGCCGACGCGCGCGTGCTCGAGGCGCGGGCGTCGATCGACTCCGCCGCGGCCGGCGCGTCGGCCGCCGACGTGGCGGCGTCGTACGCGACGCTCGCGGCCCCGTTCGACGGCCTGGTCACCGAGAAGAACGTGGATCCCGGCAACATGGCGAGTCCCGGCCAGC
The DNA here is from genome assembly GCA_964491885.1 of uncultured Vicinamibacterales bacterium. Classification (GTDB taxonomy): domain Bacteria; phylum Acidobacteriota; class Vicinamibacteria; order Vicinamibacterales; family JAKQTR01; genus JAKQTR01. Next base: position 5,709 of record CAZBIP010000009.1, on the reverse strand, counting down.
CGCTGGTCACCGTCGAGGATGACAGGACGTTCCGTCTCGAGGTGCGCCTCGACGAGTCGCGGGCCGCGCTGGTGCACGTGGGTGACGAGGTGCGCGCACGCTTCGACGGCAGCACGCCTCCCGTGACCGGCCGCGTGGCGGAGGTGGAGCGGGTGCTCGACGCCGGCTCTCACGACTTCCTCGTGAAGATCGACCTGCCGTCCGGGACGCCGCTCCGATCGGGCATGTACGGCCGCGCCATGCTCCGGGGTGCTGCGCGAAAGGGCCTCGCCGTGCCCGAGGCGGCCATCGTTCGCCGGGGCCAGCTCTCCAGCGTGTTCGTCGTCGAGGCCGGCAACCGGGCCCGCCTCCGTCTCGTGAACGCGTCGGAACCGGCCGACGGCCTGGTCGAGGTGCGCGCGGGCCTGCGAAGCGGCGAGCGCGTGGTGCTGTCGCCGTCGCCCGCGCTGCTGGACGGATCGCCGGTCACCGCCGCGCCGGCGGCAGCGGGGAACGTCCGATGACACGCCCGCACGGCATGGCCGGCCGCCTCGCGGCCGCCTTCATCGACTCGAAGCTCACGCCCCTCTTCCTCGCAGCCGCGCTCGCCATGGGCGCGCTGGCCGTCGTGGCGCTGCCGCGCGAGGAGGAGCCCCAGATCATCGTGCCGATGATCGACGTCATGGTGCAGATGCCCGGGGCGTCTCCCACCGAGGTCGAACAGCGCGTCACCAGGCCGATGGAGAAGCTCATCTGGGAGATTCCCGGCGTCGAGTACGTCTACTCGACGTCCAGCCCGGGACTTTCCATGGTGATCGTCCGCTTCTACGTCGGCCAGAACGAAGAGCAGGCCATCGTCCGGCTGAACCAGAAGCTCTTCGCGAACATGGACCTGATCCCGCCGGGCGTGTCGCCGCCCATCGTGAAGCCGCGGTCGATCGACGACGTGCCGGTGATGGCGCTGACGCTGTGGGGCGAGCGCTACTCGGACGTCGAGCTCCGGCGGGTCGCGGAGCAGCTGCACGACGCCGTCAAAGAGGTCTCCGACGTGTCGGAAGTGACCATCGCCGGCGGGCGGCGGCGGCAGGTCACCGTGGAGATCGACCCGGCGCGCCTCTCGTCGTACAGCGTCGACCCGCTCGGCGTGCAGCGCGCCATCCAGTCGGCCAACGTGCGGCAGCGCGCCGGCGAGATCGTCAGCGGGGGCCGGAGCGAGATCGTCGAGGCGGGCGCCTGGATCGACAGCGTGGCGCGCCTCGACAGCGTCGTCGTCGACGCGCGCGGCGGGCGCTCGGTGTGGTTGCGCGACGTCGCCGACGTCCGGGAAGAAGACGGGGAGCCGACGTCGTACGTCTCCCACTACGCGCCCGGCGGCCGTGCCTACCCGGCCGTCACGATGTCGGTCGCCAAGCGCAAGGGCGTCAACGCCATCGACCTCACGCGCCGGATCTCGGCCAAGCTCGAGACGGTCCGCGGCGTCCTGGTGCCGTCGGACCTGCAGATGACCGTCACCCGGAACTACGGGGACACGGCCGCGCACAAGTCGAACGAACTGCTCTGGCACATGTTCCTGTCGGTGGTCTCGGTCGGCATCCTGATCTGGCTCGCGCTGGGCCGCCGCGAGGCGGCCGTCGTGCTCGTCGCCATCCCGGTCACGCTGGCGCTGACGCTGCTGGTCATCTTCCTCTACGGCTACACGCTGAACCGCATCACGCTGTTCGCCTTGATCTTCTCCATCGGGATCCTGGTCGACGACGCGATCGTCGTCGTCGAGAACGTGGTGCGCCACGCGCGGCTGTCGACGGGGGAGACCGGGACGTTCAGCGCGCTGATCGTGAAGGCGGTGGACGAGGTCGGCAATCCCACGATCCTGGCCACGCTCACCGTCATCGCCGCCATCCTGCCGATGGCGTTCGTGGGCGGCCTGATGGGGCCGTACATGCGCCCCATCCCCGTCGGCGCGACGGCCGCGATGCTGTTCTCGCTGGTCGTGGCCTTCATCGCCACGCCCTGGGCGTCGAAGCGGCTTCTGCGGAAGCCCGGTCACCACGACCACGGGGGCGACGACCGGCTGACGCGCGTCTACCGCCGGTTCATGGGCCGGCTGATCGGCGAACCACGCGTCCGGACGACCTTCCTGGCGGCGATCGCGCTCCTGCTCCTGCTTGCCATCGGCCTGATCCCGCTGAAGCTCGTCACGGTCAAGATGCTGCCGTTCGACGACAAGAACGAGTTCCAGGTGGTCGTCAACATGGCCGAGGGCACGCCGCTCGAGGAGACGGCGCGCGTCACGTCCCTGCTGGCCCAGGAGGCCATGAAGCAGCCGTCGGTCACGCATGTGCAGAGCTACGTGGGCGCCGCGTCGCCCTACAACTTCAACGGCCTCGTACGCCATTACTTCCTCCGCAGGGCGCCGCACCAGGCGGACCTGCAGGTGAACCTGCTGCCGAAGGAGGAGCGGTCCGAGCAGAGCCACGCGATCGCCAAGCGCATGCGCGAGGTGCTGGCGCCGCTGGCCGCGAAGGCCGGCGCCAGGATCCAGGTGGCCGAAGTCCCGCCGGGCCCTCCGGTGCTCCAGACGCTCGTGGCGGAGGTGTACGGCCCGGATCCCGAGCGCCGGCTCGAGGTCGCCAGGACCGTCAAGGACGTCTTCAGCCGCACCGCCGGCGTGGTCGACGTGGACTGGTACGTCGAGGCGCCCCAGTCCAAGATCACCGTCGACGTGGACCCGCAGAAGGCCGCCTCGGCCGGCGTGAACGCGGCCGCGCTCGCCTCGCTGGCGCGCATGGCCGGCGCCGGCGAAGTCGCCGGGATCCTGCACGACGACCAGGCCCGGAGCGACGTCCCCATCGTGCTGCAGTTGCCGCGGGCAGACCGCGGATCGCCTGACGCGCTCAAGAGCGTCAGGATCATGGGCGCGGTGCCCGTGTCGATCGGGGAACTGGCGGTGGTCGGCCGCTCGGTCGAGCCGCCGAGCCTCTATCACAAGAACCTCCAGCCCGTGACCTATGTCCTCGGAGACGTCGCCGGCCAGTTCGAGAGCCCCGTGTACGCCATCCTCCAGATGAACCAGGCGCTGGAGCAGATCCAGATGCCTGAGGGGTACCGGTTCGAGATCTTCAACGCCGCGCAGCCGTTCGACAGCACGAAGTACGCGATGAAGTGGGACGGCGAGTGGCACATCACCTACGAGGTCTTCCGCGATCTCGGCATCGCCTTTTCCGCGGCCCTGCTGCTCATCTACATCCTCGTCGTCGGCTGGTTCCAGTCCTTCACGACGCCGCTGATCATCATGGCGTCGATTCCGCTGTCGCTGGTCGGCATCCTGCCCGCCCACGCGGGGATGGGGGCGTTCTTCACGGCCACCTCGATGATCGGGTTCATCGCGGGCGCCGGGATCGTCGTGCGGAACTCGATCATCCTCGTCGACTTCGTCGAGCTCCGCGTGCGCGAAGGGATGCCGCTCGAAGCGGCCGTCGTCGACGCCGGTGCGGTCAGGTTCCGGCCCATCGCGCTCACCGCGGCGGCGGTCGTCGTCGGCGCGGGCGTCATCCTGTTCGATCCGATCTTCCAGGGCCTTGCCATCTCGCTGATCGCCGGGTCGGTCGCGTCGGTCGTGCTCGCGCCGCTGACCGTGCCCGTGCTGACCTACCTGAAGGAGCGGCGTCGTCTCGCGGTCAGCCCACAGGCGACCGAGGCGGCCGCGCCGGACGGGGAGGGCGGCGCCGCGGCGTGGGCCTATCCGCCCCGCAGGGTCCTCGTGGCCGTCGACTTCGGTGACGCGTCCGCACGGGCCCTCCGCGTGGCCGAGGCGTTCGCGGCCCGCCACGGGGCGGCCATTACCGCGCTGCACGCCGAGACCCTCGATGTGCCGCCGTACTTCACCCACGATCAGTTGAAGGACGTGGAGCGCCATCATGCCGAGGACCGCCGCGAGGCGCAGGCGTACCTCGAGCGGTTCGTCCGGCCCCTCGCGCCGTCGGCCGTGGCCTCGATCGTGGACGGGCCGGCTGTCGACGCCATCCTCTCTGGCGCCTCGGGCCACGATCTCGTCATCCTGGGAACCCATGGCCGCCGCGGGCCCGGCCGCCTGTGGGCAGGCTCGGTCGCGGAACGCGTCATCCGTGAGGGCCAGATCCCGACGCTGGTCGTTCGCTCGGAGGTCTCTCCGTCCCCCGGCCAGCAGCCGTTCGTCCGGCCCGTGGCCGTCGCCGACGCCCAGTCGCGCGGCGAGGCGCTCGGCTACGCGCGGGCCCTCGCCGCGAGCTTCGGCGGCGAGGTCGGCGAGAAAGCCGTCTCGTCGCTCGACGACCTGACGTGCGATCCCGGCGCCACGATGATGGTGGTCGCGAGAGGGCAGCGCCACGGAGCGGGGTGGTTCGGCGAGACGGCGGAGCGTCTCGTCAGGAGCTGTGCGCTGCCGATGCTGTTCGTGCCGACTCGAAAGTGATGTCCGGCTGCGGGTCTTGTGGATGAGGTGAGCGATGACCGTTGAACGTGCGCTGCGCTTGATCGCCGGAGGCTTCGTGCTGGCGAGTGTCCTGCTCGGGATGTTCGTGAACGCGAACTTCTACTGGTTTGCCGCCTTCGTCGGGCTGAACCTCTTCCAGTCGGCCTTCTCGAACTGGTGCCCGATGATGGCCGTCCTGCGAAGGGCCGGCCTCGAGGGTTGACCTGGCGAGAGCAGCGGCGCGCCCAGGGCAGGTGCGCGACCGGGCTGCGCGACGCCCCGCCCCGGCCGCCGCTCGACGAAGCACCCGCGCCGGACCGGCACGCGGCCGGCCGGCGCGGATGACTCCAGGCTGACCCCATCGTCACCGAACGGCTGTCTTCGCGTTCAGACGCCGTTGTCCATCTTCCCGGCGAGGTACGCGTCGTAGGCGGCCATGTCGAAATGGCCGTGCCCGGACAGGTTGAAGAGGATCACCTTCTTCTCGCCGCTTTCGCGGGCCAGCAGGGCCTGACGCATGGCGGCGTGCACCGCGTGCGCGGACTCCGGCGCCGGGATCGTCCCCTCGCAGCGCGCGAACTGTACCGCGCTCTCGAAAACCGTCCGCTGATCGTAGGCCTCGGCCTCGATCGCGCCGGCCGCGAGCAGGTGGCTCACGAGCGGCGACGAGCCGTGGTAGCGCAGCCCGCCGCTGTGCACCGGCGGCGGCACGAAGTTGTGGCCGAGCGTGTGCATCATCAGCAGCGGCGTCAGACCGGCCGTGTCGCCGAAGTCGTACTCGCGCGGGCCCTTCGTCAACGTCGGGCACGAGGCCGGTTCGACGGCAATCGCGCGCAGCGCCGTCCGCCCGCCCTTCAGCTTGTCCTTCAGGAACGGGAACGTCAGCCCGGCGAAGTTGCTGCCCCCGCCGTGGCAGGCGATGAGGATGTCCGGATACTCGCCCGCCAGTTCCATCTGCTTCCTGGCTTCCTGCCCGATGATGGTCTGGTGCAGCATGACGTGGTTCAAGACGCTGCCCAGGGAGTACTTCGTGTCGTCGCGCCCGGCGGCGTCCTCGACCGCCTCGGAGATGGCGATGCCCAGGGCCCCCGGCGAGTCCGGGTGCTCGGCGAGAATCGCGCGTCCGGCGTTCGTCAGCGTGGAGGGGCTGGCCACGATCTGCCCGCCGTACGTCTCCACCATGATCCGGCGGTAGGGCTTCGTGTCGTAGCTCACCCGGACCATGTACACCATGCACTCGAGGCCCATCAGCCGGCACGCGCAGGCCAGCGCGCAGCCCC
>CAZBIP010000008.1:9243-38871 GCA_964491885.1 uncultured Vicinamibacterales bacterium | reverse complement strand
AGGCCGTTTGCCACGGAGAGCAGGTCGGCCAGGACGCGCCCGGGCCGCCGCCACGCCTGGCGGCGTGCCGCCAGCGCGCTGGTGAACGCGGGCAGGACGCCGAAGGCCACGCCCACGGCGTCCGACAGCCCGCGGAGTTTCCGCCGCTCCACGAAGGCGAGGATCGCCGGGTTGCGCAACTCCACGGACACGGCGGTGAACCCGAGGAGCATCATCGTGGCCCGCAGGGCCATCGCCGCGCCTTCGGCCACGCCGGACGCCAGCCCGCTCGCACCGCTCTTCAGGCCGCCGAACACCAGCCCGGCGAGGAGCATGACCGCCAGCAACTCGAGCCAGAGCGACGGACGCCGGATCCGCTTCGCCGCGCGCGGGTACGCGCTCAGTACGTAGGCCGCGAACCCGGCGACGACCGGCGCGGCAGCCCAGAGCGGCAGCCTGCCGAGCCCGGCCATCCCGGCCACGAGCGCGAGGCTCACGCCTGCGAGGCGGGCGAGCGACCAGGAGCCCTCCGCCTCGATCGGGGAACCCGGCGCGGGTTGCGCAAGAGAAGCTCCGGGCGCGGTCTCCGCGGCCCCGGCCCGGACGCTCCGCGCGATGCGGAGGCCGAGTGCGGCGGCCGTCGCGCCGGCGACCCACTCGAGCGCGACCAGCGTCAGGATGAGGTCGAACGGGCCGAAGGCCGAGACGCCCAGCGACCTGGCGGCGAAGCCGTACGCATCGACGTAGAGCCGCACGACGTCGGTGCCGAACGCGATCATCGCGGTGAGGATGCGCTGCGCCATGGACCACGACACGGCGACGGCGCCGCCCAGGAGGTAGCCGAGCGCGCGTCCGCGCGCGAGGCGCACGCCTGCCTCCAGCAGCAGGCCTTCCATCGCGATGCCGACCATCGGGCCCAGGATCACGGCGCTCGGTGAAATCGACTTCATCAACGCGCAAATGAGCGCCGCCCGCCAGATGAGGCCGCGCTCGGGGTGCGCGCGATGGCCGGCCGTCATGACCATCACGCCGAACGCCGCCAGGAAGCTCCCGGCGAAGGGGATGCGGAGGTTGTGCAGGAAGCTGCCGACGACGATCTCGGACGCCGCCCAGAGGCTGCCGTAAACCGCCGCCCGCTGCCAGACCCTGGGAGTCGCAGGTGCCATCGCGTCCATCGTACCCCCGGCGCGCACCGATCGAGCCGGCGATCGCGGCCGGTTCGCCGGGCTCGCCGTCAGTCAGGCAGGACCCGCGCCTGGCCGCGCGTGGCGTCCGCCAGCGCCGAGCGGAATTCCTGCTCGCGCCCGGCAGGCACCCGCAGGCCGACGCGGACGTCCGCCGCGAACTCCTGGCTGAGGATCTCCCCTTCGCACGCGGCGCAGGCCTGCTGGAGCGCGGCGAGGGCGGCGTAATCGACCATCGCCGTCATGGTCACGTAGTCGATGCGTTCGGTCACGCGCAGCGCCGCGAGCGCCTGCTGCACGCCGCCGCCGTAGGCGCGCACCAGCCCGCCGGTGCCGAGCTTCGTCCCGCCGTAGTACCTGGTGACGACGGCCACGACGTCGCCGACGCCGGCGTGCAAGAGCGCGTTCAGCATCGGCCTCCCCGCGGTTCCGTGCGGTTCCCCGTCGTCGCTCATGCCGATCCGGCTGGTGTCCCCTGGCGGGCCGGCCACGTAGGCCCAGCAGTTGTGCGTGGCGCCGGCGTGCTCCTCGCCGACGGCCCGGATGAAGGCCGCGGCTTCCTCCGCCGTGGAGGCGCGTCCGATCGTCGTGATGAACCGGCTCCGGTGGATCTCGTGCTCGACGCGGCACGTGGCCGCGGGAACCGGGTACCGCGACCGGGACGTCATCTCGGGCCTGCCGGGCTTGGCATCGCGAAAGAATACGACATTCACGCGGTTTCGGGGTTTAATAGCAGCTGGGACTGGACGTTCACCATGGAACCGCTGGACGATTTCCGCCTCGCGTCGGAGCCGGAGGCACCCGAGCCCGAACCCGGACGCCCGTCGCGCGCGCCGTACTGGGTGGCCGCAGCCGTCGTCGTCCTGGCTGCCGTGGCCGCAGGGGGGTGGTGGTACCTGCGGACGGCTCCGGGTGCGGCCGTGACGCAGCCGGAGGACGCGGGAGCGAAGAGCGAGCCGGCGAGCGAGCTCCGCGATCCGTTGGGACCGTCGGTCGAGCCCATCGATCTGCCGCCGCTCGTGCTGACCGACCCCCTGGTCCGCGAGTTGCTCGGCCAGCTGTCTTCGAGCCCGACGCTGGCGTCGTGGCTCGCGACCGACGGCTTGATCAGGGCGGCCGTCGTGTCCATCGAGAACGTGGCCAGCGGCAATTCCCCCGTGAAGCACGTGCGGGTGCTCGCGCCCCGCGCGCCGTTCACGGCCGTGACCGAGGGCCAGACGCTCACGGTGGACCCTCGCGCGTACTCGCGCTACGACGGGATCGCCAACGCGGTGGCCTCGATGGACCCGGTGGGACTTGCCCGCGTCTACTCGCTCCTGAAGCCCAGGCTCGCCGAGGCGTACGTGGAGTTGGGCCACCCGGACGGCAACATCGACTCGGCCGTCGAACGCGCCATCGTCGTCCTCCTCCAGGCTCCGATCGTCGAAGAGCCGATCGTCCTGCGGCAGCGGGTGCTCTCCTATCGCTACGAGAGGGCCGACCTCGAAGCGCTGCCCGCGGCGCAGAAGCAACTCCTGCGCATGGGGCCGCGCAACGTCCGCATCGTCCAGGAGCACCTGCGCGCCCTCGCGCGGGAGCTGGGCGTCCCGGCCGGGCGGCTCCCGGCGCGCCAGCCCTCCCCGGCCCTCTGAAGCCGCCGCCCCGTGCGGGTCGCCACGCATCCGCGACTCGGCTCGCCCGGTCTCGGATCCCCGCGCGGGCCGCGCACGTCGTAGTGGTGCGAGCGGCAGGACCTCACATGACGCGACTTCAACTGGCCGTATCGGCGCTCGTCGCCCTGCTGGTGGCCGTGGTGCCCTGGCCGCCTTCCTGGAGTTTCGAGAGCATGCCCAAGGACTCCCCCGCTTCCCTGCAGTCGTTCGAGGTGAAGAAGACCGACGACGAGTGGCGGGCCTCGCTCACCCCGAAGCAGTTCTCGGTCTTGCGGTGCGGCGACACGGAATACCCGGGAACGAGCCCGCTCCTCGAGGAGCATCGCGACGGCACGTACCGCTGCGCCGCCTGCGGGCAGCCGCTGTTCACGTCGGGCACGAAGTACGAGAGCGGGAGCGGCTGGCCCAGTTTCTTCGACGCGATCGAGGGGGCGGTCGGCACGCGGCAGGATCGCGCGCTGGGCATGGTCCGGACGGAGATCTACTGCAGCCGCTGCGGCGGCCACCTGGGCCACGTCTTCCCGGACGGCCCGAGACCCACCGGGCAGCGATACTGCACGAACGGCGCGTCGCTCACCTTCGTGGCACAGGACTGAGGCCGCGGGCCGCGCCCGACGGCCTTCGGGCAGCCGCGCTGGTCTCCGACGGCGTCACCGCAGCAGCTGGAACACCTGGACTCTGCTGTTGTCGCGGTCGGCGATGAAGACCTCGTCCTTCTCGTTGATGCACATCTGCGCGGCGTGATAGAGCGAGCCTTCCTCGCGCCCCGCCGTCAGCGGCCTGGAGAGGAACGATCCGTCCCGGCCGAAACCGACGATGCTGCCGCCCGCGCTCTCGAGGACGAAGAGGAGTCCCCGGCTGGCCGCCACGTGCGTCGGCAAGGCCGCCAGCGACGGCGACAGGTCTCCTCCCAGCGGGGTGAATGCGGCGGCGTCCTTCGCCGCCGTGTAGAGCCGCTGCTTGATCGAATCGAGCAGGATCAGGATCCCGCCCGCGTCCACCGTGAGGTCGGAGGCGAAGCCCGTGCCGTCCGGGAAGGGGATCGCGCGCTGGAAGGTTCCCGCGGCGTTCACGAGCAGGACGCGCGAAGAGAAGACGTCGAGCACGTAGACGTTGTCCGCCGCGTCGATCGCGAAGGACTTCGGGACAACGGTGGCGGGAGGCGGGACTCCGTTGAGCCTGAGGACGTCCGCGGGCCCGCCTGCCGCACCCAGGCGGACTATGCGCCGCTGCTTGCCGTCGAGGGCGTAGATCTCCCCTTTCGAGTTCAACTGGACCTTCGCCGGCGCCACGAGGCCCTGGGCCGCGATCGCGGTAGCCGGGCTCGCCGACTTGTCCCGGAACGTGAAGCGGAGCAGGCGGTCGTTGCCCGTGTCGCCGATCACGACCTGGCCGTTCGCGCCGCACGCGATGCCCTCGGGAAGGCTGAGCCCGGCGCCCCGCTCGTCGAAGTAGATCGACGCGAGGTGCCGGAGCCTCGCGGATTCCGCCGCGGTCACGTGCAGGTGCCCGGCCAGGAGGCCGGCCGCGACGAGCCAGGCAGCGCAGACCCTCTTCATCGGCTCACCTCGCGAACTGCTTGTGGCACCGCGTGCACAGCTCGATGTTGGTCGAAGCGTGGAGCATCCACCTGAATTCGCCCCCGTGCGCCGTGTGGCAGCTCAGGCAGTCCACGCGCAGGTTCCGGTTCCTCGGATCGATCGCCTTGTCGCCGAGCGGGTGAGCCGAGTGGGTCTGGTAGTCGTGGCACGCCTCGCAGGCGCTGTTCGTCGAGGCGTGGTCCACGAGGTACGCGCCGCGCGCGCCGTGGGGCGAGTGGCAGGCCGTGCACGCGCCGCTCGCGGCCGGCTCGTGCTTCACCGGCGCGCCGGTGATCCGCCTCAGCGTGTCGTCGTGGCAGGTGCGGCACAGGGCCGCGCCGTTCTCGACGAGCAGGTTGTCGTGTTTCGCGGCATGCGGGTTGTGGCAGTTCACGCAGCCCTTCGTGTCCGCGACAGCCCAGTGGAGGCGCTCCTTCGCCATCGTGGCGCTCACCATCTCGGCGTGGCAGCCGGCGCAGAGCTCGTAGCCGGGCCGCTTCGTGGCGAACGGGGACGCGGAGGCAGGGGCGGCATGGCAGGCGGAGCACGTCTGGCTGGCGACCGGCGCGTGCACGTTGTTCAGCAGCATGGCCGGCTGGTTCGAGCCGTGCGGGTCGTGGCAGGAGGTGCAGTTCGTCGCGCCCACCGGGTAGTTCATGTGCCGGGCGAGGAAGGCCGGCGTGCCCGGCTTGTGGCACCGCACGCAGAGGCCCGGCACGTCGGCCCTCAACAGGCTGGCGGACTGCTCGGAGCCGTGGGGTGCGTGGCAGGTCTGACACCCCTGCCGCACGGGGCTGTGCTTGAACTTCGCCGCGCCGACCGCCGCCTGGACATCCTGGTGGCAGCCGAAGCACAGCGCGTCGCCGTCCGCCAGCAGGATCGCGGCGTGCTCAGACGCGTGGGGGTCGTGGCACTTCTCGCACTCCCCGTCGGCCACCACCTTGTGGACGCTCTTCGCATTCCCCGGGATGACCTGCCCGTGGCACGACGCGCACAACTGTCCCGTGTCGGCCGAGAGGAGCTTGCCGTGCGACGACACGTGGGGGTCGTGGCAACTCGAGCACTCGCCGCTCTGCACCGCGGTGTGGACGAACGGCTTCGCCAGCTTCTGCGCGAAGTCCGCGTGGCACGAGAGGCAGGCCTTCTTCTGGTCGGGCTCCTTCAGCCTGTAGGGGTTCTGCTGGGTGCCGACCGGCGCATGCATCCCGAGGAGCACCGCCGCCGACACGCACGCGATCGTCACACGCGGACCCATCGTGGCTCCCTCACTTGATCCCCGAACGCGCCGGCAGGTGGCAGTCCTGGCACGACTTCGAGGCGAACGGCGCATGCGAGTGGCTCTTGAAGAAGTGCGGCTCCTTCGACGCATGGGCGTCGTGGCAGCGCTCGCAGCGGATGAGCGCCGGGTCGATCTGCACGTGCGCGTCGGCAAAGGCCGGCGTGGTCGCGTCGTGGCAGTCCGCGCACAGCGCCCGTACCGGCCGCGCCATCAACCGGTTCTCGCCGGCGGCATGGGGCTTGTGGCAGCGGACGCAGTCCCTGGCCGCCGGCGAGTGCACCGGCCCGGCGTCCATGGCCGCCTTGAGGTCCCGGTGGCACCCCAGGCACAGGTCGGGTCCCTTCGCCAGCAACAGGCCGTCCAACTTGGTCTGGTGCGGGTTGTGGCACGCCGCGCACTCGCCGGACGCCGCGGGCTGGTGCTTCGACTTGCCCGAGTCCACCTGGTCCTTGACGTCGGCGTGGCACGCGGTACACAGCGTCCCCGGCTTGTCAGACGCCATGCCCTTCAGGTTGCTTCCGTGCGCGTCGTGACAGGTGAGGCACTCTCCTTCGACGAACGGAACGTGCCGCGCGCCGTCCTCGACGGGCTTCATGAAGTCCGCGTGGCACGACTCGCACAGGGCCGCTCCCGACGCGGTCAGCAGGTTCTTCTGCTCGGCGCCGTGGGCGAGGTGGCACGACGCGCACGTCCCGTCACGCACCGGCGCGTGGGTGTACGTCTTCAGGAACTTCGTCTCCGCGTCCGAGTGGCACGCGTAGCAGACGCGGTCCATCCGGTCCTTCAGGATCCCTTTCACGTTCGAGCCATGCGCGTCGTGGCACGCCGTGCACTCGCCGGCGACGGCGGGCGCGTGGGGCACGGCGGCCTTCTCGGCAGCCGCCTTCGTGCCGGCGTGGCATGTCAGGCAGAGCGATCCGGCCTCCGCCGTCAGCAGCCGCTCGTGGTCGCCCGAGTGCGCGTCGTGGCACGACAGGCAGCCCCGCTCGCTCGCGACCGGAGCGTGTCCGAACGCGGGGCGCACCGCCTGCTCCGCGTGGCACGTGAAGCACAGGAGGCTGCCCTCGGCCTTGACCAGCGCCGCGTTTGCCGAGGCGTGCGGCGTATGGCAGAGGAGGCACTCGCCGTCCTTGAACGGCACGTGCTGGACCTTCCCTGTGCCCTTGATGGCAGCGGCGTCGTGGCAGCCGGCGCACAGGGCACCGCCCGTCCGGGTCACCGCAAACGGCTGCGCGTCCGTCGCCGCCTGGTGGCACGTTCCGCACTCGGCTGCCGCGACCGGCGCGTGGACACTGGTCTTCAGGAGCTTCGCCTGCGACGAACTGTGCGGGCTGTGACAGCCGGAACACGGCGCCCGGTCGACCGGGTACCCGCCATGCGCCTTGGCGAACGCGGGCGCGCTCGCCTCGTGGCAGCCGAGGCACAGGGCCTTTTCCTCCTTGACCAGCAGGCTGGGCTGGTCCGCGCCGTGCGCCGAATGGCAGGCGGCGCACCCGTCCGCCTGCAGCACCGCGTGCACGGTCTTCTGCTCGTAGTCCGCCTTGTCGTGGCACTGGTAGCACACCTGGCCGGCGTCTGCCGCCAGGAGGTGATCGTGCTGGGACGCGTGGGGGTTGTGGCACCGCACGCAGGCCCCGTTCTTCGCCGCCGTGTGAACGTGGGCCTTGTTCAATCCCAGCTCGTCCTGCGGATGGCAGCTGAAGCAGAGGTCGTTGCCATCCCTCTTCATCACGCGCTTCGCGACCAGGCCGTGGCGAAGGTGGCAGGTCTCGCACTGGCCGTCCCGCACCCCGGCATGGACGACCTTCATCCCCAGGTATTTGTCCGCGAACGGCTTGTGGCAGCCCAGGCAGTCCCGCGCCCCAAGGCCCTGCTTCGAGCCCTGCGCCCCTCCGCCCAGCGTCCGCCTCGGAATCTCCTGGCCGTGGGACGGGACGAACGCCGCGCACAGGACGAGCAAGGCGCCGCACGCCAGTACCCTGATTGGCCTTCCGCTTGTCGGCATCACCGCATCCTCTTCAGATACGTCTCGACCGTCGAATGCGCGCGCAGCTTGGCCGTGTACTCCTCCACGCCCTTCGTGATCTTCCCGTCGTACAGCGTTCTCGCGAGTGCCTCTCTGACCTCGCCGTACGGCTTGGGCTGCGGCGCGATCACCTGCCGGACGGAGAGGACGTAGTAATGGCCCTCAGGGCTCGCGTACAGCCGGGCATCGCCGCTCTTGGCCCCCGCGAGGGCCTTCTGCATGCCCGGCGGCATGCTGTCGATCGTGACCGGCCGGCCGTCAAGCGTGAGCAGACCGGCTGCGCTCTTCTCCGCCTGGCCGGCCGCGTTCGCGGCCAGCCAGCCCCAATCCGTCCCTTGCCGCAGCTTCTGCAGCGCGTCCTCGGCCGCACCCCGTCTCGCGAACGCCAGACCGCGGATCCGCAGCATGCCCGGGCTCGAGTAGTCCTTGAGGTGCCCGTCGTAGTGCCGCCTGACCTCCTCCTCCCGCATCTTGTTGTCCGGGGCCACGGCCTTCTGGACGAAACTCTCGAAAACCAGCGATTCCTTGTAGCCCCGCACGCGATCGCGGTACTCGTTCGTCTTGTCGATCCCGAGCTGGAGGGCTTCCATATTCAGCAGGCGCCTGCCCAGCGTGGCCTGGAGGGCATCCTCCTTCCGCTCGGTCATGCGCTTCAGCTGGGCGGCCTGGTTGCCCCCGTGGAAGAACTGCATCCGCAGGTAGTCGGTCAGGTCCCCAACCGTCACCGGCGCCGCACCCTTGATCCTGGCGACGATTCGCGTGTCCTTGAGCAGGGTGGCGAGTCCGGGCTTCGCGGCTTCGTAGTCGAGGCTCTTGAGGAGCGCCGTGTCCACGACGACGTAGCGGCGCCTGAGGGCCTGCTCGTGTGCCTCCATGAACGCCACCTGCCGCTCGCTCAGGGCCCGCCGCTCCGCCGCCTTCCGGGCCTCGGGGTTCTCCGGGTACCGGATGTCGAGGACCTTCACCAGCACGAACCCGGCCGGGATCCTGACGACCGGGCTCACCGCCCCGACCTTCAACGCGGCCACGGCCTGCGCGATGGCGGGCAGGTAGTCCTTTCTGGCGTGGTACGTGCTGTCCCCGTCCGTCTTGGCGGCCTTCGACGCGACGGCCCGCGAGGCGACGTCGGCGAACGAGGCCCCGCTGGTGATCTCCTTGTGAGCGCGCTTCGCGGCCGCTTCGTCCTGGAAGAGCAGCGACGTCGTCTTCCATTCCCGGACCGCGTCTCTCACGAGCGTCTCGACAGCGGCCGGGTCGGCCTTGACGTCCTTGACGAGACGCGCCATGAGCACCTCCCGCAGGATCTCGCGCGAGGCCACCTCGACCTGTTTCCGGATCTCCGGAATCTCGTCGAGGCCCATCTTCGACGCTTCCTGGACGACGAGCTTGACGTTGACGAGGCGCCCCAGCAGGGCCAGATCCTCCGCCGTGCCCAGGCCCTGCCGCAGCCGCGACTGGTCCGCGGACGGCCCGGCCTCCCTCAGCAACTCGTCCAGGAAGATGGCGTCGCCGTTGACGGAAGCCACGGCCGGCCGGCCGTCCCTCACCGGCAGCGACTGACCCGCAGCCGGGACGCACAGGGACAGCACGAGAAGACCCGCCGCGGCCGCTACCTGATATCGCATGCAATCCTTCCGAGCGCCGGCACGCGCCGCGCTCGCCTACCGGTCACGGCCGACAATCCCGTCGACCGTCAGCCGGACCATCCGGGTGGCCATGGCATGAGCGATCCTCGAGGTCCCGCGCTCGAAGACGCGCACGCCGTCGCTCCCCTCGTTGTCGCTCGCCGAACTCCACACGACCTTGCCGCTCTTCTTCTCGATCAGCACCGTCGAGAACTCCACGCGCGTCCGTCCCGCGGGCCCCTCGTAATCCTCGTAGCGAAGCACCCGCCCTCCCAGCACGAAGTCCGCGCCGGTGGCTTCGGCGACGGTCATGGCGTCACTGATGGAGATGCCGCCGTCCATGATAATCCGCGCGTCGAGGAACTGCCGCCGGGTGGCGCCTGGCTCGACGACACGGAACCGGGGCTGACTCGACAGATGCCTGACAAAGAGCAGTGCCAGGATCTGTCCCGCATTCCGCCGCTCGCTCAGGTTGAAGAACGGCACGACGGCAATGGAGTGCGACGTGCCGGGACCGGGAGCAAGGGCACGGTGGGCCGTCTTCGGCCTGAACTTCGAGGCCGCCTTCGGGGACGCCACGGCCTGCCCGGTCTCGAGGTACGTCACGAGCGAGCCGGAGACGCGTTCCAGGGCCCTGGCCAGCAGCGTCTGATAGTCCTTCACGAGGCCCAGTTCGAAGAGTCCCGGTGCGTCGTCCCCCGACAGGCCGGCGTCGTCGGCCCAGACGACCGCCGGGGCCTCCGTGATCGACACCAGCCTGGCGAGCAACGCGATCTTGGGCGGGTCGGACGCGCTCGAATACTCGATGGAGGCAATCACGACGCCCTCGGCGCCGGTCTCCTTCCGCAGCAGCTCGGCCGTGGGCGCGTCGATCCCTGCCGCGTACCGGACGCGATGGCGCGTCATGAACGCGTCGAGCGCGTCCGCCGCGAGCACGGTGACACCAGCGGAGCCCAGCCGGTCGACGAAGAACCGCCTGACCTCCTCGGAGGGCACGCCGGCAAGACTCAGGTTCTCGACCGGGAACACGGCGACGGTCGTCATCGTCCCGGGGGCGGACGCCGCCGAAGCCCGCGCCCCGACGATGGGCGCGAGGAGGGCCACCACGGCGACGGCGGCGAGCCGAGGCCTGCGGCGTCTACGTTCCTGACCGAACCCCATGCTGAACCTTTCCGTCGATAACGGTCCTGATCCGATCGCTGGTGGCCGCGAGCGGGGGCAGCCCCTGGCCTCGATCGCGGGCCGCGGCAGCCTCCCGGTCGTAGGCCTCACGTACGGCCGCCAGCACGTCGGCGGCGATGCGCGCGGCGAGCCCGTCCCGGCCGTAGTCGTCGACGTACATCTGCCCGAATACCGTCCTGGCGGCGTTGTCCACGAACATGATCGACGCGCGGGAGCGGCTGACGGGCACGAGGACCGCTGACAGGGCGATCGTCGTCGAGCGATCGTCCTCTGTCATGAACTGGAATTCGCCTTGCTGGAGGAGCCGGGGCTCCAGCGCCAACGCCGTTTCGTGCTCGGTCCACAAGGCCCTTCCGGGGGCGTACCACGGGTATTCGAGCGTGAGCCTTCGCAGCGCCTGCGTCACGCCCGGGTTCGAGGCCCCCTCGGTCAGATAGAACGCCAGGACCGCGTCTCCCGTCCGTCCGGCCGCGAGCTGGAGAGCCGTCTCCTCCTGCTGCCTGCGGAGGCCCTCGGCATCCGGCGCCGGCTTCAGGTACGGCAGGAGGCTCTCGCGATGGGCCGAGAGCGCCGCGACGTTAGCTCCCATCACCGCGGAGGTCGCGATCGAGAACGGCGCCGAGAACTCGAGGTACAGGCGGTCGTCCGTGTTCAGGGTGCCGCTCTGCCCGAAACGCGTCATGCCCTCCGTGCCCATCACGAAGAACGCGAGGAGATCGGCCGCTGACCCCATGTTGACCCGCTGCAGGTCCCCGGCGACCTCGGGTTCCGAGAGCCGCCTCGCGAGATCCGCTTCGTCGACCTCGAACGGGGAATTGCGGCCGACGATCACCGCGTCGTAGTGGGTGATCCACAGCATGGTGTGCGCGAAGTGCTGCCGGACCGTTTTGACGACCGACGCGAGGTCCTGCGGTGTCAGCTCGTACAGGGGGAGCCACTGGGCAATCACGCCGCCCGGACGCAGGTGCTTCGCGGCCAGCGCGAAGTATTCGCTCGAGTAGAGATACCCGGCGCCCTTGAACCACGGGTGAATCGGATCGGCCGTGATGACGTCGAACATCCGGTCGGTGGTCGTCAGGAAGTTGCGCCCGTCGTTGACGACGACCCTGACCTTCGGGTGATCGAGGAGGCGGTGGTTGTACGCCTCGAACGTCCGGGCCACCCCGCGCACCTGGTCCTCGATCTCGACCAGCGTGACGCGCTCGACGCTCGGGTGCACCGCGGTGGCGCCCGCGGTCATCCCGCTCCCCATGCCGACGACGAGGACGTCTCTCGGGTTCTCGTTGAGCAGCATCGGCAGGTGCCCGAGCGTGAACTGCACCTGCTGCGCCTGCAGGTGGGTCGATGCCTCGACCCTGCCGTTGGTGAGGAAGGCCTGCTCCCCGCCCCTGACCTTGATCACGCTGACGATCGACTCGACGCCCTCCGCGTAGTAGAGCACGTCCGTGTTCTCGACGGCCTCACGCACCATCTCGGGCGTGCGGAACGCCTCGGGCTGATTGCTCCGGAAGATGGCGAAGTACTTGCGGTCCCACATCCTCGCCGCGTCAGGACTCAGGACCAGAACGATCATGACGCCCGCGGCGGACGCCGCGACGACGGCCGGCAGCCACCGCCGCTTTCGGAGGCTGGCGAGCACGAGCAGCCCCAGGCCGACGTTCACCGCCGTCAGCAACTGGAGCGACCGCTCGATGCCGGCCACGCGTATCAGCACGAGCCCGCTGACGGCGGCCCCGAGAATCGACCCCACCGTGTTGGAGGCGAGCACGTCACCCACCGCCCGGCCAACCGCCCGCCGCTGCCGCGCGAGCACCTCCCCCGCGAGCGGGAACGCGGCGCCCATGAAGAGCGCGGGCACGACCATGTACAGGAACGCGAGGGCGAAGCCGGCCCACACCCTCCCCTGGAAGGACGCGGCCTCGGGATCGAGGAAGTAGCCCTGCAGCCGGATCGCGTTGGCCGGAACGTCGCGCAGGTACACGGTGACCAGCAGGGCGGTGACCCCGATGACGACCTGTGTCATCCCGAACCAGGCCACGACGCGGTTCGTCTTCGGCACCGCGGCTCCCGAGATCCTCACCAGCGCGCCGTACGCCCCGCTCCCCAGGGCGATGCCCGTCAGGAACGCCACCAGGATGGTCGTGAACCCGTAGACGCTGGCGCCGACGGCGATCGTCAGGACGCGGGTCCACAGCACCTCGTAGCCGAGCGCGCAGAACCCGCTGACGCCGATCCCCCAGAGCACCAGCCTGAGGGGAAGCGGCCCGACCGGGTCGGCCGGCGCATCGGCCGGTGCCGGAAGTCCGGCTGGCGCGGAGGCGGCGGCGTCGGCCCTCCCTTGCAGCGCGAGGCTGATGACGCCGACGATCGCGCTCGTCGCAACCGCCGCGTAGAGCGTCGTGCTCACCGCGTACAGCCGAAGCAGGACGAACCCGGCCAGGAAGGCCCCGAGCACGGACCCGAGGGTGTTGAAGCCGTACAAAAAGGAGAGGTGTCTGCGCAGGTGGTCGGGCCCCCTGGAGACGAGGCGCGAGAGGACGGGCAGCGTGCCTCCCATCAGCGTCGTCGGGACGATGAGGGCGACGACCGAGAAGGCCATCCGGACCGCCGTGAGGTACAGCGGCGCATCGTCCCGCCCCTGGGCCAGCCCGGAGTAAATCGCGGGGTAGACCTGCATCAGCCCGGCGAACGCCAGGGCGGACGCCGCGATCCCCAACTCCAGGAACCCGTACAGGCGAAGGGGCCTGCCGACCCGGTCCACCCGCCTGCCGACGGCGTAGCCGCCGGCGGCCAGCCCCGCCATGAAGATCGACAGGACCGCTGTCACCGCCAGGTGCGACCCGCCGAAGACCAGGGTGAGGGAACGGACCCAGACCACCTGGTACACGAGGGCGGCCGCCCCGGACAGGAAGAACAGGGAGTAGATCAGGCCGACGAGTGCGGGCGGCATCGGCGAAGCCTACCGGCCATTCTGGGACGGGCCGAGCAGCTTGTCGAAGAGCGCGTCGATCGCCTGCTCGGTGACCCGGTTCAGCGGCTGGCCGCCCCCGCCGATCAGGCGGTCCCAGAAGCTGATCCCGCCCTTGGTGGACGACGCGCTCCACACGATCTTCCCCGTGCCGGCCTCGACGAGCTGGATGCTCATCGAGATGATGTTCGACGACGTGGTGCCGGACCGCACCTCGCCGTACTCCCTGACGACGCCCGTGATGACGGCCTCCGCTTTCAGCAGGGACCCGAGCTTCACGACATCCTCGGGCGTCGGCGTCGTGGGGCTCTGGATCTCCAGCTTCGCGATCCCGCGGGAGACCTCGCCCACCGGGAGCACGTACACGGCCCCGGTGGCCAGAAGGCGGTTGACGAAGACGTCGCGGACCCGCTCGGCCACGACTTGATCCCGGGCGAGATTGGCGAACGGCACGACGGCAATCGTCTGGATGCTGCCGAAGTCCATCTTCGGATCCCGGTAGACATCGGTGACCTGTGCCGTGCACACCGACGCGGTGACGATGACCCCCAACAGGACCGAGGCCACTAGACCAGGCGCTCTTCTCATGCCGTCGCCTCACAAGGAATCAGAAAAACAGCCTTACCGTCACGCTGAACACCCGCGACTCGGTCGTCTGCACCACGAACTCGCTCCGCGTCCGCTGGTACGAGACATCGACATACGACCGGCGTGAGATGTTCCAGCGCACCGCCCCGAGCGTGCTCCGGTCCCTCCCGAACTCCAGGGCCCGCAGGGCATCGTTCGAGGCAAAGATGAACTGCAGCTTCCCGTCCGGAAACGGGGCCCAGTTCGCGCCGATGTCGAGGGTCTTCCTCGTCCTCTGGCCGCTGACGGCGATGAGCTCGCCGCCCAGGACGAGGTGGAGCGTCCGGACGGGATCCACCACCACGGCCGCGTAGGTCCTGCGCACATGAGACCGGGGGACGCCGGCGAACGTGCCCGAGCGCTCGGTGGTCGTGTCGTCGTAGCTGAACGTCAGGCTCACGTGCTGCCTGGGGACGATCGTGCCGCTGACGTTCACGAGGCGATCGTCCGCGATCTCGCCCGTCTCCCACGTGGTCGAATTCCAGCCGAAGCCGAACAGGATGTCAATGCCGCGATAGGGCTGCGCCGCGTTCTGGATGAACACGCCGCGCCGGCGGTTCGGCAGCCCCGCGATCTCCTCGTCCAGGCCGGTGTACAGGAGCGAACTCCTGAGCGTGGTCATCGGCTCGACGGTGAAGGTGGCGTTCGTCACGGTGGCGGTCCGGCGGCCCCGCGGCTCGCTGCCCTGCTCCCTGGCGACCCTCCCGTAGGCGGAGAAGATCCGGCCGAACGCGTGGTGCAGGGAGAGCCCGTTCGACATGGTGTCGGTGCTCTTGTCGAACGTGTCGGGCCCGTTGTAGAGGTAGAACCCCTCGTAGAAGAGCTGGGGGATGTCGAGGATCCGGAACCGCACGTCGGTGTTGACGAGGTGCGTGGTGTTGGAGATCCGGCTGCTGACTTCGCCCGCCCGCCGCTTGACGAAGGGCTGGATCTCCGTGACGAGGATGTCGGCGTAGCGCGCCGAGTCCGGCACGACGATGGACAGCGGCTTCGTCACCAGCTTGATGTACCGGGCGGTCACGCCGGGGAAGTCGATCTCGAAGCGGTTCTCGAAGGCCCCGAAGGGCGCGAGCGGCACCGTCGCTTCGCGCCTCCAGGTGATGTTGTCCGAGCTGCTGTAGATCTCCCAGGAAAACGCGTTGGCCACTTCGATCGGCAGGGCGCGATCGACCCAGAGCAGGAAGCGGTTGACCTGCGTGGGATTCAGGAAGTCGAGGCCGATGTTCCGCGCCTGGCCGTCCACGGGCGTCGCCGGCACGCCGAGGTCGATGCCGGCGCCCGCCGCGAGGTTGGCGTCGATGAGCTGGCCGTTCTGCGTCAGCTTCGCCGTCACCGGCGTGTCGCTGACGGCGGACAGCCCCGCGAAGGGCGTCACGGGGAACTCGACTTCGCCGCCGGTGCCCCGCGCCGCCGTCTTGAGATCCTGGTAGTTGACGTTGTACGTCGCGTTCCAGAGGAGCCGCTTGGCCAGGAGGGAGGCCGAGTAGTCCACGCGGCCGCCGTGGCCCACCTGGGTCGTCTCGACGCCCTGCCGCTCGTCGTCGGTCTTGAGATACGCCCCGCGGTAGTGGGCGCCCAGGTTCCCGAGCGCGTAGTTGGAGACGAGCGTGCCGAAGTCCTTGGTGATGTCCTGGAGGGCCCGGTCCTCGTCGAACGTGTGCGTCCTCACGAACTGGAAGTCGGATCGGGGCCCCCCGACCGGGTTCCACGACAGGTAACCGGCGAACTCGTCGTTGACCAGCTTGACGGCCGACAGGCCCGCGGTCCGCGATCGATCCTCTCTTCTGAAGTAGCCGATCCCCGGGGCGAAGATGGGGTTGGTGGACCGGAGCAGGAAGAACGGGCGGTTCCGCGTCACCGTCGAGTCCGTCTTCGCGCCGTTCGTGTCGACCGACATGAAGTTGACTTCGAACACGCCGCCCGTGTTCAGGGTCACGTTGGGGAAGATCCGCGTGTCCAGCGTGAGCGTCAGCGCCGGATACGTGTTCGTCGTGTCCGTCTTCGTGACGGCGCCGTTCGCGAACGTCGTCTTCGTCGACACGGAGTTGAAGACGGACTCGATGCCCTTGGTCAGGCCGAGGAACACCCCCTCCTGGGCGGAGGCAGGAACGGCGCCCAGCAGGCAGAGCGCCCACGCGAGCAGGGCCGGGCAGGCCACCGCGCGGCGGCGCACCTACTTCTCCCCCATGACCGCGACCCAGTACGGACCGTCCCCGACGTCGATTTCGGAGGCGAGCTTCCGGTCGGACAGCCGGCCGACGATCAGGCTCCGCCGCTCCGGAGTGACCATGTACAGGCTGTTGTGCTCGACGTCGATCGTCAGGTGCGAGACGCCCGACCTGGTACGCATGGTGTACAGCGGCATCAGGGCGTTCGGGTCGTAGAACTCCACGCTGTCGTCCCGGCTGCCGCCGACGCACACGAGGTCCCGCACCGTGTCCACTTCGATCGCGTTCACGCCCGCCCGCAGCCGCGCCTTCGTCACGACGCTCAACTGGCCCGGGTCGAGGACCGTCAGGTAGGGCGACCGCTCGTGAATCACGTAGAGCCTGTCGCCCCTGCGGTTGAACTTCCCGCGCAAGGGGGCCAGGTCCGTCGACAGCGTCGCCGCAAGGCCCCGGCCCGCGACATCGACCACCGATACGGAACTCGACAGCGTGTTGAAGACGAACACCCGCGTCCCTGCCGGGTCGATCGCCAGCGACGCCGGGCCGCTGCCGACGTTCACCCGCTCCAGCCTCGCGAGCGACGTCGCGTCGAAAAAGCTGATGCTGTTCGACCCCGTGTTGGCCGAGATCAGCGTGAGGCCGTCCGGGGTCAGCGCGACCTCGCGCGGCCGGTCGCCGGGAGACACGCGCGTGCGTTCCAGCACCTCTCCGGTGGCCGCGTCGATGGCCTGGATCTCGTCGTCCTTCGAGCAGGCCACGTACGCGCGCCGGCGCCGCTGGTCGAGGGCCATCCCGGCCGGGCCGGCGCAGGTCTCGATGACGCCGACCGCCTGCGACAGCCGCGTGTCGAACACCGTGATCGTGTTCGAGCCGGTGTTGGTGACGAAGCCGGTGAGTTCGGCGAGGGGCCTCGGGGGCAGCGCGGCCGCGAACACGGGGCTGAACCCGGCATCGCCCTGGGTTGACGCCTCGTACCTCAACGTGAGCCACACGAGCGACGCCTGCCGGTTCGAGACGACGAACGGGAAGTCGAGCCTCTCGGGGGCATCCGACACCGCGAGGGCGGCGGTGCCCTGGCCGCGCTTGAGGGAAGCCTGCGTGACCCGGACGCTGAATCCCGCGTAGCTGTCTGCCGGGAGCCGGCCCGATGCCAGCAGACGCTGCCGCCCCGCTGTGCCGGTGTCGATGCTCTTCAGGTTCAGCGCGAGCGGATGCTCCGTGCCGGCGGCGGTCACCGCCGAAATCGAGGACAGGGCGAAGGCGAGACCCGAGGCTTCAGACGGGAGGGGTTGCAGGTACAGGTGAACGCCCCCCTCAGCCGCGCCGGCGGGAGCGGGGGTCAGGAGTTGGAGCACGAGGAGCGCCAGCAGAAGCGGTGACGCGGCCTCAGCTCCAGGGACGCGGCGCTGCGGAGTGGCCATCCCAGGTTTCGCCGGGGTATCCCGCGGGGCCATTCTAAGGACACCGTGGTGCGACGGACAAGCCCTCAACAGAAGAGGGCTGGGTTTGTCGCCCAGCCCTCCTCCTGTCTACTCGGCTGTCACAGGTTCGAAGTTAGTCCTTCGCGTGGCACTTGTTGCAGAGCACGCGCTGGTAGGCCGCGAACGCCGTCACGGGACGGTCGTAGTAGGCCGCCTGGGTCTCGATCCCGAGACGCCCGCGGGCGAACTGCGGCACGGTCGGCGTGGTGTCGGTGCCGGGGTACAGGCTGTTCCACACGATGAACTCGCCTTCCATGTTCCACCGCAGGGCGTACTCGAAGCCGCTCGCATGCGCGCGGTGGCATGACAGGCAGACCACCTTGTCGCTGGCGCCAGGGCCGTTCAAGTACGAATTGTCGTTCTTCGCGTGGGCCGCCAGGGTCGCGATGTCGCCCGTGTTTTCCGCAAAGGGCACGAGGGACGTGTAGGCCGTGGCCGACGAGCCGCTCAGATCGCCCGACTTGACGTACGAGTTGTAGACGAGAGCGAGATTCGAGCTGAGGCTCTGGTCGATCGGGTGCACGTAGTTGCCGCTGGAGTGCATGCCCGGGTGGCACGTGGCGCACCAGTTGCCCCAGGTGTTGATCCCGTTCGCGCCGTAGGCCACGCGAGTCTGCGTCGAGGCTTCCGTCCGGTTGTAGGTGGACGGTGCGACGGCAATCCCGACGCCCGTGAACGTCACGCCGGAGACGTGGGCGTCGTTCAATCCGCGGAGCAGGCGATAGTTGCCGACGGTGAAGCCTGCCACCGGGATCGCGCCGTAGGAGCCCGAGCCGCTGACCGGCTCAGTGGTCCCGGTCGTGTAGACGCCAGCGGACGTCCGGCGAACCCGGCCGTGCGGGTCGTGGCAGCTGGTGCAGGCGAGCTGCGCCGACGGGAACGTGCCGCCCGGCGACATGGTGTTCACCGAGTCGGCCACGAAGCTCGTGTCGCCGGCCACGATGTTGTGGCCGTGGGTCTCGCCGTTCTCGACGGTCGTCGTGCCCCGCACGGCGAAGGTGTAGGTCTTCCGGAGCCAGCCGAAGTCGCCGCCAGGCGTCCGCTGCTTCGGCGGCACGCCCGCCGGCATGTCCGACTCCGCCGTGGCGATGTGATACGAGCTCGGCCCGGTGTCGCCGGCGTGCATGTGGCACGACAGGCAGGTCGAGGCCCCGTCCGTGCCCACCAGCAGGTAGCTGCCCCCCGGCCTCGGCGAGTGCATGCTGTGGCAGCCGCCGCATTCGGCGACGCCTCCAGAATGGAACGCCTCTGGGGCGGGGCTGGCCAGCAGGAGCAGAGCCGCCCCGGCCAGCACGGCCAACCCGATTTTCAGTGCTTTCATCCTCACCCTCCGAAATGATGACAGCTGAGCCGAGGACAGACCTCGCCCGCATGGCGCTGATTTGCAATTCCGGATCCAGCCTGACGCCGCAGACCGCAAGATGACAAGTCGTTATTATTCAATAACTTACCATCGAATGCTCGGTCTAACCTCTGTGCCTGCCAACCCAGGCTTGCGCGGGATTCCTCAGAGTGGGTGATTACACGCACCCTCACGGGGCCGGATGCCGGACCGGCCGTGCCGCGGCTACCGCGGCGCCAGGGCAAAGACGCCGATCCCGCGTCTGCGCCCTTGAGAGACGTACAGCCTGTCCTGCCGGTCGACGGCGATGTCTTCCGGCACGACGAGGTTCTCGGGCCTCGACCCCCGGTAGCCGAACTCGCCGATGAAGTTGAAGCCCTTGTCGAACACCATGACGACGCATTTCAACTTGTCGGCCACCAGCAGGTTGCCGGCGCCGTCGAAGGCGATGCCGGCCGCGATGCCGAACCTCCCGGGCACGGACCCCGGCCTGCCGAAATAGGCGAGGTGCCCGTCCGGGGAAACCTTGAAGACCCGGAAGAGGGACGGGACCGAGAAGAAGACATTCCCTTCTTCGTCCACGGCAAATCCGATCGACTCCGTCCCCCCTTTCTGCCGCTCCTCCGGCTCCATGAGAGGCAGGAGATCGATCCGCCGGCGGAACTCCCCGGCGACGTCCGTGACGATCACGGTCGAAGCCGCCAGCGACGCGAAGTAGAACTGGCCGTTCCGCAAGACCATGCGGTTGGCGTGGAACGCCAGACCGTCCGGCAGGTTCCTGATGTCGACGGGGCCGATCGGGTCGCCCCTGAAATTGCAGCGGGTCACCTGGGTCCGCGAGTCCTTGAACGAAAGCAGGATGAGGTCGCCGTTGCCGTCCACGGCAAGGTCGAGGAGCTGGCCAAGGTCCAGGTCCTCGCCGAAGCTGAAGAACTCCATCCCGGCGGCATTGAAGACGCGGACGGTGTTCTGGTAGATGACGAAGGTCTCGTCCCGACGCGCGTCGACGCGGATGCGGGCCCAGTCATCCCTGAGCGGGCCCGAGAAGCTGGAGAGGTTGTAGAGGTACGTCGCCTGGGCCTGCGCGAAGGCGGCGCTCGCGGAAAGCGCCAGTGCGCACGACACGGTCACGGCACACCTGGCGGATGCGCGCCGTGCGCGCCGCCGCCACGTCGCCGGCGGGAGCCGATGGGGCCGGACTCGATGCTCGGTCATGGTCTGGTGCAGAGCATTCAGCGGGCCGGGGCCGCCTGTCAAGGGCGGTCGGGCCCGGCGGTCAGGCCGGCCCGGGCGCGGCCGCGGCCGCGCCGCGAGCCTGGGCGACGAGGGCGACGGCCTCGAGGTTCAGCGGCTTCGTCAGGAGATCCGGCCCGGGCCCGCACGCGAGGCGCAGTTCATCGACGCGATCCTGGTCCGCCAGCAGGACGAGGTGCGTGTGCGGATGGAACTCGCTGACGTACGCCACGATGTCGGCGGCATTGCCGGGAACGGACGACACGGCCACGAGCGCCAGCGAAAACTTCGCGCGGGCCAGCCAGGCTGAGGCCTCGATCCAGGTCGCCACCGCCTGGACGTCGAAGCCTTCGGCCTCGAGGGCCCGGGTCAACGCCCAGCGCCCCAGTTCCGTGTCTTCCGAGACCAGCGCCAAAGCCCGTCGCTCGATCATGAGCACACCGCGGTCAACGTCTCCCGAACCTCTTCGATGTATCAAGCCCCATGCCAGCCGCCCGAGGCGGCAAGTGACCCGTGCTCCCGCCTGTATCGCGCGGGGCCTGCCGGCAACGAACGGTCGAGCCGGGGAAAATCCCGCACCTGTGGGTGAGATCCCGCAGTCAGGACTCCACGCCGAACTTCTTGAGCTTGTAGCGGAGGGCGTCGCGGGAGATGTCGAGCAACTGCGCGGCGCGCGTCTGGTTCCCGTCCGCCATCGTCATCGCCTGGCGCACGAGGGACTCTTCGACGCGTTCGAGGGACACCCCGCCCTGCGGCAAGGTGAACCCTCCCGAGGCTTCGGCGTTGGATCCGCCCCCGCCTGGCGCCATTTGACAGGGCAGGCCGTTGGTCGTGAGCTGGTCGCCGTCTTCGAGGATGACCGCGCGCTCGATCGCGTTCCTCAGTTCCCGGGCGTTGCCTGGCCAGTCGTGCGTCGCCATCGCCTCCATGGCCGCGTCGGAGATGCTCATGACTGGCTTGTGGAACTTGAGCACCAGTTGCCGGAGGAAGTGCCGGGCGAGCGGCGCGATGTCCTCACGCCGCTCGCGCAGCGGCGGAATCGACAACTCGATCACGCGAAGCCGGTAGAGCAGATCACGCCGGAACTCGCCCTCCCGCACTGCGGCATCGAGATCGCGGTTGGTGGCGGCAACCACGCGGAGATCGACCGTGATGTCGCGAGAACCGCCGACCCTCCGGAACGTGAGCGTCTCGAGCACGCGCAGGATCTTGGGCTGGAGCGACGGCTTGAGCTCGCCGATCTCGTCCAGGTACAGCGTTCCGCCGTCGGCGAGTTCGAACACGCCTTTCTTGAGGAATCGCGCGTCCGTGAAGGCGCCCTTCTCGTGCCCGAACAGCTCCGACTCCATCAGCGTGTCGGGAATGGCCGCGCAGTTGATTGCGAAGAACGGGCCGCCCGATCGCGAGCTCCGGGCGTGCAGGACCCTGGCGAACAGGTCCTTTCCGGTGCCGCTCTCGCCCGTCAGCAGCACCGTGCCGGCGTCGCTGGCCGCCAGCTTGTCCAGCATCCGCACGCAACCGGCGATGGCGGGCGACTCGCCGACGATCGTCGTCTCCGCCAGCCCCTGGTCCCCCGCCCGCAGGCGATCGACCTCCTCGCGCAGGTGTCGCGCCTCGAGTCCGTACCGCAGCGTGACACCGAGGGCCTCGAAGTCGATCGGCTTGGCGAGGTAGTCGAAGACGCCGAGCTTGAAGGCCGCGACCGCTTCCGGCACGCCTCCGTGGGCCGTCACCATGATCACGACCGCGTGCGGGTCGATGGCGCGGATCTGACGCAGCACGTCGACGCCGGTCTGATCCGGCAGTTGCAGGTCGAGCAGCACGAGATCGGGCAGGTGGCTCGTGAAGGCCTCGAGCCCGGACTGCCCGTCTGCGGCGTCGATCACCTCGTAGTTCCACGAGGTCAACTGCCGGCCCATGGCCCAGCGCTGGAGCGGGTCGTCGTCGATGACGAGAATGCGATCTCGCGCCATCCTGTCAGGTTCCCGTCCTTTCACCCCCGGCGATCGGCGGCAGCGTGAACGTGAAGCGGGCGTGCGGCGCGCCCGGGTTCTCGAGCCACAACCGGCCGCCCTGCAGTTCGACGAGCCGACGGCTCGTCGCCAGGCCCAGCCCCGTGCCGCGCGCCTTCGTCGTCGCGAACGGGCGGAAGATCGCGTCGGCCCGACCGGCCGGCACCCCCGGCCCGCTGTCGCGCACGCTGCACGCCGCCCACCCGTCCGTGAGACCGACCGAGACGACGACCGTCGCACCAGCGACGCCTTCCGACGCCTGCAAGGCGTTGAGGATCAGGTTGACGATCACCTGCCGGACCATGTCGGCGTCGGCCAGCGCCTCCACCGGCCCCGGCCCGCACTCGACCTCCAGGGCCGCGCCCTGAGCCGCCGCCTTCGGCCGGGACAGGACGACGACATCGTCGATGAGCGCGCAGATGTCGACCTTTGCGAGCACCGGGGTTCTCGGCCTCGCGAAGTTGAGCAACTGCCGCACGACGCCGTCGACGCGAGCCAGCTCGGCCGAGACGTTCCGGAGGATCCGCCTGGGCTCCGCGCCGCTCTCTTCGCCCGCCAGCACGTCGATGGCGGCCTTGGCGCCGGAGAGCGGGTTGCGGATTTCGTGGGCCAGGCTGGCCGCCATCTCGCCGAGCGTCGCCAGTTGCTCCGCGCGGGCCATGCGGCTGCGCTGCGCGTCTTCTTCCGCCTGCTTCGCCTGGCGCAGCCGCGCGACCATGTCGTTGAAACCCGTGACGAGGCTGTCGATCTCCACGGTGCCGGGCGGCACCGCGGTCACGTCCAGATTGCCGTGCTGGACCTGGCTCATGCGGTCCGACAGGCGCCGGATCGGCCGCACGACGACCGTGCCGAGGACCAGCACGATGCCGGCGCCGATGAGCGCGAACAGCAGGAGGGCCGTCGTCCCCGCCATTTCGCCCCACGTCCTCATCCCGGCGGTCTGGCGCGAGAGGCTGATGTCCACGTCGACGAAGGCCAGCACACCCTGGCCGCCCGCGTGGCACCCCGTGCAGCGTTCGTGGTTGAACAGCGGGCTGGCAGCGTGGAGGAGGCCCGGCCGATCCTCCAGGGTCACGATGGCGTCCTCCATGACACCGGACGCGGGCATCGGCGGCAGGTGGCTCGGCATCATCTGCCCGATCTCGGACTTCCTCGAGGAATACAGCACCTTGCCGGACGTCGACAGGATGCGGACCGCTTCCAGGTCCGGGCTGTGGCCGAGGCGCTCGAGCAGGCTCTGAAGGCTGCCGCCGTGCTGCGCCATCATCACGTGCTGGACGTCTTCCACGCTGCTGCGCGTGTAGGCCACGCCGTACCGGGCGCGCTGCTCGGCGACCAGCCGGACGCCCTCGCGCATCGCCCGCATGGCGAGGAACGACACGATCGCCATCGCCGCCAGCACGAAGACGACGATGGGGATGACGACCTTGAGGTAGAGGCTGCGGATGCGCAGGGGCGCCATGGGCACCATTCACCCCGTCCGGGGCGAAGAGGCATCGAAGCGGGCTCGATCCGCCATCGCGACGGAGTCTAGCATAGGAGGGCCGCGAGGCCGCGGCCGCCTGGGCGGGCTACTCCCCGGACGGCCTCCGCGGCCTCGACGACTTCTTGTTGACCGGCTCCACGTCGAGCACCCACATCCCCCGCCCGTGGGTCGCGATGACCAGGACGTTGTCGCGCGGGTGCACCACCAGGTCGAGCACGTACGCCGCCGGCAGGTTCGTCCCGATCGTCTGCCACGCCTTCCCGCCGTCGGTCGTCACGTACACGCCCAGGTCGGTGCCCAGATACAGGATGTTCCGGTCCGCCGGGTCTTCGCGGATGACGTTCACGGGACCGATCGGGACGTCGGCAGCCAGGCTCGCCCAGGTCTTCCCGAAGTCCGTGGACTTCCACACGTACGGCGTGAAGTCGTCGTCGCGCTTGCCGGTCTGGGTCATGTACACCGTGCCGACGTCGAAGGCCGACGCGACGATGCGCGAGACCCACTTCTGGTGCGGGAGGCCCGCCATGATCTCGGCCCACGTGCCGCCGCCGTCACGGGTCACGTGCACCTTGCCGTCGTCCGTGCCGGCGTAGAGGAGGCCGGCGCGCAGCGGCGACTCCGAGATGGTGGTGATCGTGTGATACGGGATGTCGCCCATCTCCGACGCCGTGTTGTACGTCAGGTCGGGGCTGATGACGTCCCACGTGTCGCCGCGGTCGCGCGACCGCAGCACGTACTGCATGCCGTGGTAGATCGTGCGGCCGTTGTGCGGGGACACGATGGTGGGCGCGAGCCATTCGCCGCGCAGGCGCGGTTCGTCCGGATAGCGGGTGGGCAGGAGGCTCTTCGATCGGTGCGGGCTGCCCGCCGGCTTCGTCATGTCGCTGCGCGTCAGCGTGCCGTAGAACCCGGACGAGTAGACCGCGTTCACATCGTCGGGGTCGATCGCGTGCGTCGACCCCTCGCCCCCCGGCGCGCGCTCGAAGTCCGCGACGGGAACGCGGTCGCGCCCGCGGCTCAGGTCGACGACCGCACGGAAGCTGCCGTGGTCCTGCATCGAGCCGTACACGCGGAACGGCGTGTCCATGTCGTGCGACACGTTGAAGAACTGCGCCACCGGCAGCGTGAGCCGCGAGTCCTTCCAGGTCGCGCCCTGGTCGTAGGAGATGGCCATTCCCTGGTCGTACGCGTTGACCAGGTACTTCGGGTTCTCGGGATCGATCCACAGCGCGTGGTGGTCGCTGCCCGGGGTCCGGACGCGCCGGAACGTCTTCCCGCCGTCGGTCGACACGTTGAGGCCGATCCCCATGGTGTAGACCGTGTCCGGATCGGTCGGATCCACCCGGATCTGGCCGAACACCCAGCCGTACGTGTTCGAGTGGCGCTCCATGAACGTCTTCTGATCGGGCGTCAGGCCGCTCATCTGGGTCCACGTCGCGCCCTTGTCGTTCGACCGGTAGACCGTGGCGCCCTTGATGAAGCCCGACGAGGGGAGGCCGTACGGGTCGGCCTTTTCCTCCTCGGTGGGCTCCCGCGACAACTCGTAGTTGTCCACGAAGGCATACACCACGTTCGGGTTCGAGCGGCTGACGTCGAGGCCGATGCGGCCGCGCACGTTCGCCGCGGGCAGGCCGGCATTGACGGGGGTCCAGGTCCTGCCGCCGTCGGTGCTCTTGTGGATGCCGCTGCCGGAATACGAGGCCTGGTTGCGCGGGTCGTTCCACTTGAGGCGGATGCGCTGCCAGGTCGCCGCGTAGAGCGTCTCGGGGTCGGACGGGTCCATCACCAGGTCGATCGCCCCGGTCTGGTCGTTGACGAACAGGATCTTCTCCCACGTCCTCCCGCCGTCGATCGTCTTGTAGACGCCGCGATCGGGATTGTCCGTCCATTCGTGGCCCGATGCCGCCACGTAGACGGTGTCGGGCTTCGCGGGGTGGATGACGATCCGCGGGATCGTGTACGTGCCCGTGAGGCCCATGTGCCGCCAGGTCTTCCCGGCATCCTCGGACTTGTAGACGCCCGCGCCGGCCTGCGAACTGCGGAAGATGTTGGCCTCGCCCGTGCCCATCCACACGAGGTCCGGGTTGGCCGGCGCGATGGTCACGTCGCCCACCGTCGTCGAGGGGCCCTGGTCGAAGATCGGCTCCCAGGTCGTGCCCTCGTTGCCGGTCTTCCAGAGGCCGCCGGTGGCGGTGGCCACGTAGATCGCGTAGGTCTTCCCGCGCGGCGCCACCACGGCGAGGTCGATCGTGCGCCCGCTCACGTTCTTCGGCCCGAGGAACTGCCACGAGAGGCTCTTGAACGGCGACGCCGCCTGCTTCGCCTGGTGCGTCTCGAAGCCCTTGAGGCGGAGCGCGGGGTCGGTCGAGGTGACCCGCGCGGGCGCCTGCGCCCCGGCTGCGGCCTTCGCGGCGGGCCTCTTCCCCTGCGCCGAGAGACGCGCGGGCGTCGCGGGCAGCAGGACTGCTGCGGAGACCATGCCGGCCAGCGCCAGCCTGAGGACGGGTGTGATCCTGCCGCTTCGCATCGTGTCTACTCCTCGAGGGCGCGCGTGTCGCAACCTGCGTATCCTACCTCGCCCAGGGCCAGCGGCAGCGCGACAGCGTCTCGCCAGCCCCAATCCCCAGTCCCCAACCCCCAACCTCCAGCCCCTAGTCCCTAGCCCCCAGCCCCCAGCCCCGAGCTAGAATCTCCCCATGCCCATCCACCCCTTCCGGCTCGCGTCGATGGCCGTTTTCGCCTTGGTCGTGGCTTCGTGCGGCGGCAAGGACTCCTCGTCCACGTCGGCCCCGGCGGCCCCGGCCCTTCCCGATCACCTCGTCGGCCTGCACAGCAGCGACCTCACGAAGGGGTTCCGCGAGCGCGGGCTGGCGTGCAAGGACGGTGTCCTCGAGCGCGACACCTGGCATTGGGTGTGCGAGTCGGCCACGCCCCTCGTGCAGTACCGCGCCGAGTTCTACGCCAAGGCGCCGGGACGCGTCGAGTACATCCGCGTGGTCATCACGCAGTCCGGGACGGCGAAGCTGGAAGTGGCGGCGCCGCTCCTCGCCTTCGTCGCGAACCAGCGCTACGAGGGCGCCGACCCGGAGAAGGCCCGGGCGTGGATCGAGGCGAACGTCTCGACGCCCGGCAGGACGGACATCGGCATCGCGAACTTCAAGCTCTCCGGCGACCTCTCGCGCCTGGTGCTGGAGCTGAAGGCGCTCGGATCCGAGTGGTAGCGCAGGGGACGCAGGGGTCAGCCCCATGCGGCGAGGGGTCTGCCCCCTATTTCTCCGGGAACAGCGTCACCTGCACGTAGTTGGCCGCATCGAGGTAGCTCCGCGCGGCGCCCTGGATCATCGCGCCCGTGACCGCCGTCTGGTAGTAGTCGGCCAGGCCGAAGAACTGCGACAGGTCCTCTCCGTACTCGTACCTGAGTGACAGTTGCGTGAGCAGGTACGCGTTCTGCTTCGAGTTCGACTCGAACTCCCGCACGAGGGTCGTCCGGACGTCGCTGACCTGCTGCTCGGTCGGCCCGGCTGACTTCAGCAGCTCGATTTCGTTGCGCACCACCTTCAGGAGTTCCAGCGTGCGGTCGGGAGCGCATCCGAACGAAATGCCGACGCTGTACCGCTCCACCGGCACCTTCCCGTAATTCGTGTTGACGTTCACGCTGTAGGTGCCGCTCAGGTCCTCGCGGAGCGTCGCGCGCAGGCGCGTCTCGAGGACGAGCGCCATGGCGCGGATGGCCGTGCGTTCCTGCGGCGTGAACGTGAAGGGGCCGGTGAACATCAGGACGGCCTGGCTCTTCGGCTCGATGCCCTTCCTGACCGTCCGCTCCACGACGCCGCGCGCGGTCCGCATGCCGATGTCCTTCCAGGTCTCGGTCCTCCGGGTCGACGGCAGCGATCCGAGGTAGCGCTCCACCAGCGGTTTCGTCGCAGGCAGGTCGATCGCGCCGACGAACACGAACGTGAAGTCGCTCATGTCCGCGAAACGGTCCTTGTAGAACGCCAGCGACCTCTCCAGGCTCATCTCGTTCACCAGTTCCGGCGACATCGGGCGGGCGCGGAAGTGGTCCTGGTAGAGCGCCGACTGCAGCGCCTCGCTGAAGGCGAACGCCGGGCTCGCCTTCTGGTTGGCGAGCACGGTCTTCATCTGCGTGGTGAGGATCCCGAAGATCGTCGGGTCGGCCCGCGGCGCGGTGGCCGTCAGGTAGATGAGCTGGAAGAGCGTCTCCAGATCCTTCGGCGACGCCGACCCTGACAGGCCCTCGTCTGTCTCGGTGATGGAGGGCCGCACCGACGCCGCCTTTCCGGACAGCACCTTCCGCAACTCGATGGAACTGAATCCCCCGACGCCGCCGGCGGCAATCACCTGGCTGGCGGTTGCGGCCGCCACGAAGTCGGCGTCGCCGGCCAGCGACGTGCCGCCCGGGCTCGTGGCGCGGAAGACGATCTCGTCCTGCTTGAAGTCCGTCGGCTTGAGCACGACCCTGATGCCGTTCGACAGCGTCCACTCGGTGATGCCGAACTCCGGCTTCGCCGCGGTCGCGACCACCCTGCCGCCGGGAAGCGTCGCGTCGAGCAGCGGCCGGTCGGGCGTCGTGTCCACGTACGCCGTCAGCGGCTTCGATTCGACGGCCTTGATGACGGCGGCCAGCTTCTGGCCGTCCGGCACCGCGAGCCCGTCCTTCTTCGGAGCGCTGGCCACGACGACGCGGTTGCGCCCGCTCGCGCTGGTCCAGCCCCTGGCCAGTTCGTTGATCTCGTCCAGCGAGATCTCGGGCACGAAGCGCTGGTACAGGATCTGTTCGAACGCGATGCCGGGGATCGGCTCGCCCCGCGTGAACGCGCGGACGTACTCGGCCGCCAGGCGGGACGACTCCTGCTTGTCCTGCTCGGCGGCTGCCCGCTCGATGGACCGCAGCACGTCGCGCTTCTGACGCTCCAGTTCCGTCGCCGTGAAGCCGAACCGCGCGGCGCGCAGCGCCTCGGTGAACAGGCCGTCGAGGCCGCGCTCGATGCCGTCCTCCTTGACCACGGCGTTCAACGTCGCCGCGTCCTTGGTCCGGACGAAGCGGCCGCGGCCGCTCCCGGCCGCGAGGAACGGCGGGTCGGGTTTCTGCGTCAACTCCGAGAACCGGCGGTTCAGCATGCCGAGATACAACTGCTCGACGATCTGCTGCCGGTAGGCGCCGACCGTGCCTTCTTCCCGCACCGGCAGCTTGTCGTAGACGGCGACGCTCGCCCCCGGCGCCTCCCTGTCGGAGGCGATCGCAAAGAGCGTGTCCGCGTGGTCCGGGACGTCGAACGACGGGCGCGGCCGCGGCGCGGCGGGCTTCGGGATCGGCCCGAAGTGCTGCTTCACCAGCGCCTCGATCGTCGCTTTGTCGAAGTCGCCGACCGCGATGACCGCCATCAGGTCGGGGCGGTACCAGTCCGCGTAGAACTGCTTCAGGCGGGCGGGCGTGAACGTCTCGATGGACGTCACCGTGCCGATCGGCAGCCGCTCGGCGTAGCGGGAGCCTTTGAGCAGGGTCGGAAGCTGCTCGTCCTGCATCCGGGCCGCGGCGCCCCGGCGCAGCCGCCATTCCTCGATGATGACCCCGCGCTCCTTGTCGATTTCCGCCGGATCGAACGTGAGGTTGTGCGCCCAGTCCTCGAGAATCAGGAACGACTTCTGCAAGATCTCCGGCTTGTCCGTCGGCACCTGCAGCATGTAGATCGTCTCGTCGAAACTCGTCGACGCGTTGACGTCGGGGCCGAACCGCATCCCGATCGACTCCATGAACGACACGATCTCCTGCTTGGCGAAGTGCG
>CAZBIP010000008.1:5380-9143 GCA_964491885.1 uncultured Vicinamibacterales bacterium | reverse complement strand
CGTGGAGGAGTCCTGCGGGGACGCGATCACGCTCGCGCCGGCCGGGAAGAGGGCCGAGACAAGCAGCAGGCAGGCAAGCGTGGCGCGACGGCGCGGTCGGCTGGTCATGACAAGGAATCTCCTCCCGGCACGATACCCGGGGCAGAGGGGCCGCGCAAGCGGACCCGTGGGACAGCCGGAGCGGCGTGGTATCGTGTCCGCGACCGCTTCATGAGACGACGGCTGCCGCTCCTCGGGATCCTGCTCCTCTTCGCGATTGCCGCGGTCATGTTCGTTCAGCGGTCGCACCGCGAGATGGCCGACTTCGAGGTCTACCGTGTGGCGGGCGCGCGCGCGGCTGCCGGCGAAATCCTCTACCGCGAGTCGGACGAGCACTGGCAGTTCAAGTACCTGCCGGCGTTTGCGCTGGTTGTCGCGCCGCTGGCCCAACTGCCGCCCGTCGCGGCCCGCGCGGTCTGGTACTTCCTCTCGGTGGCGCTGGCCGTACTGTTCGTCCGTCAGGCGCTCGTGCTGCTGCCCGGCCGGCGGCGCCACGCGGCGTTGCTCGTCTGGCTCGTCATCCTCTTCATGGGGAAGCACTTCGCCAGGGAGATCGGCCTCGGCCAGAGCAACGTCCTGATGGCCGTGCTGGTGCTCACGGCCGTCGCAGCGCAGCGCGCCGGGCGTGAAGGCGCCTCCGGCGCCCTTCTCGCCGCCGCCACCATCGTCAAGCCCTACGCCGTCGTCTTCCTGCCGTGGCTGATCGTGCGGTGCCGCTGGCGGGCGCTCGGAGTGTTCGCGGGCGTGCTCGCGGCGGCGCTGCTCGCTCCGGCTCTCCGGTACGGATGGGCGGGAAACCTCGCCGAACTGCGGGGCTGGTGGACCGTCGTGACCGCGTCGACCCCTTCCAGTCTCTCGGGTCAGGACACGGTGTCCATCGCCGGCATGTTCGCCGCCTGGCTCGGCGTCGGCCCGACGATCGCCTGGCTGACCGCCGCGCTGTCGATCGTCGTTGTCCTGGCCTGCGGCTGGGTCATCCTGCAGGGACGGAAGGTCGCGTCGCCCGACTACCTCGACGCGGCGCTGCTGCTCTTCGTCATTCCGTTGCTCTCGCCGCAAGGGTGGGATTACGTCCTGCTCCTCTCAGCACCCGCGGTGATGTTGCTGCTCGATCGCCTCGACGAGTTCGGCAGACCGACGCGTGTGCTGCTCTTCGCGTCGCTTGCACTGGCGGGCCTGACGTTCTTCGATGTCCTCGGCCGCGAGACGTACCGGTCGCTCATGCTGTCGCGCATCGTGACTGTCGGCGCGCTCTTCCAGGTGTGGCTGGTGATGCGCCTCAGGGCGCGCCGGGCGGCGTAGCCCCGGAAGACCTCCGGCGCCGGTCAGCGGCCTCCAGACGGCGCCCGCATGGATACGCCGGCGCACTCGACCCTCACCACTCCACCGTCCGCTCGGCGGTGTAGCCGAACGTGTTCCGGACGGTCACGTGCAGCCTCTCGCGCTCCGTCCGCTGGCTTGGCGGCTCTTTGATCGCCACCAGGCTGCGAGCGACGATCCCGTCGGGGGTCACCACGAGCGCGGGTTCGCGCTCCGGAAGGAGGGTCTGCTCGCGCCGGCCCTGACCCGCCGACGTGACGCTCACGGTGCATTGATGGGGGACGTAGTCCGCGAAGTCGACGGCCAGCACCGCGGCGTCGCCGCGCCGATAGAGCGTCACGTCCCGGAGCTCGACGCGCTCCTCGAGCCCCACCCGCTGGACCTCGATCGTCTGTTGCAGGTGCCGGACGTGAAGGCTGTCGATGCGGACGGTTCGCGCGGCCCGCCGGCGCAGCGGGTCGGCCCGGAAGAACTCGACGTTCATCACATCCTGGCTCTCGGCGCTCACGACGCCGTCGCCGGGCTCGAGCAGTTCACCCGGCCCGTCTCCCGGGACCGAGAGCAGCCGCCGCAGCGGCTCCGCCAGCGCCAGCTTGCCGAGTTTGCTCGCCTCATCGACGATGTCCACCTCGCCCACCACGCTCACGTACTCGACGTCGAGCGGGTGGCCGCTCCTGTTCAGGCGCTGCAGGTACTGGCCGCCGTCCTCTGGGCGGCGCAAATCCCGGACGGCCGGCGCATCGAAGGGCGTGTCGCCCTGAAAGCTCAGGAGCGCCTGGAGCGACAACGAGCAGAGCGGCCGGACCACGATGCCGGCGTCCGCCGCGCACCGTGAGAGGCGGTCCCGCCAGGTCCAGACGCGGGCGAACGCGCTCCCGAGATGGGGGGTGCCGATGGTGACGAGACGCCTGACATGGTGATCCAACCCGTGTGAGACCAAATACGCGCGAGCGGCCAGCCCGCCCATCGAGTACCCGATCAGGATCACGCGATCCGCGCCGGTGCTGGCCCGGACGCGCCCGACGGCAGTGCCGAGTTCCGCGGCCCACGTGTCGATCGCGCCGTACGGCTGGCTGAACCGCACGGTGTAGTAGTCTCCGCGCGGCAATGACGCGTGAGAGGCATCACCGCCAGCCTCGATCTCGCCGCCGAACGAGAGCCGCAGGCGCTGCGAGTAGTACCGCGCCGCCGCGCCGTTCCACACGTCCGCCTTCTGCCCGAGTCCCGGCAGCAGCAGGATCGGGTACGGCACCTTGACCCCTTCCGCCGGGAGCGGATGCTTGTACGCAGGCAAGTGCCGGACCCTGCCGGGCGCGGTCGCGCATCCAACCGTTGCGAGAGTGATCGCGGTCGCCACCGCTCGTAGTCCGAGCCTGCGGAAGAACAGGACGCCTCGATTGTCTTTTCTGCCCACCACCACGACGCTCCCCCTCTGGGGCCTGATCGATGCGCCGGTACGACGTCCGATGCCGGCCCTCGACGGTGCGCGCCGTCTGGCTCGCGCCGCCGCTGGGTGTCACCAGCCATTGTGAACCAGTCCGCCGCCGCTGGCGCGATTCCGGCCGGTACGCACGACCGGCTCTCACGGGACGCTGGCCGCGAGGGGTCCGGGATCGCCCGGTGATTGCCGTCGAGATGGTCTGCCGTGCCGCGCCGCTGGTAGACTGTCGTCGCTCATGGGTGCGCCTGCCACGCTGCCTCCGATCTCCGCGCTCGCGCCGGACAGGGGTGTCACGGCTGGAGTCGCGCAACGCGTCTACTGGGGCCGGGTCGGCAGCCGGTGGATCGACGCGCATCCGGATCGGCCCTGGCGCTGGTGCAGCGACGCGATCCACACGCGGTGGCTGGACGGGGTTGCCGCCGACCTCTCAGGCGGGCGCGTCCTCAAGACGGACCTGTTCAACGAAGCCATCGGTGACGGCTTCACCGGGTGGTTCGCGGCGCGCGGCTGCCGCGTCATGGCCTGCGACGTCGCCGGCTCGACCGCCGCGGGCGCGGCGGCGCGGCATCCTTCGATCTCGGCCGCGGTCGCCGACGTCAGGGACCTGCCGCTCCCGTCCGGGTCGCTCGACGCCGTGCTCTCGGACTCGACGCTCGACCACTTCGATGACGAGGCGGACATCGCGAGGTCGCTTCGAGAACTGCGCCGCGTGCTCCGGCCCGGAGGTACGCTGCTGCTCACGATGGACAACCCGAGGAACCCGCTGATCTGGCTGCGGAACCTGCGGCCGAGGTTCTGGCACCGCCTCGGCCTCGTGCCGTACATGGTCGGCGTGACCTGCAGCCGGTGCCGCATGGCGGACATCCTCGAGGCGACCGGCTTCGAGGTCGAAACCTGCGGCACGATCCTGCACGCGCCGCGGGTCGTGGTGGTGGCCCTGTGCAGGTGGATCGCGGCGCTGAC
>CAZBIP010000008.1:0-5280 GCA_964491885.1 uncultured Vicinamibacterales bacterium | reverse complement strand
ATCGACGGGCACGTCGAACGAGAACCAGCCCGCCGCGCGCCGGCCGAAGCGGCCGCCCGCCTGGACGGGCGTCGATCCTTCTCCCTGCTGGTTCGAGTCGCGCTCGGCCTGCATCTGACCGGGCTGGACGAAGGCGACCGTCGCCGCCTCGAGCCTCCGGCGCGCCTCGTCTGCCGCGCGCATCGACGCCGACCGATCCGCCCATTCAGCGGGCGTCAGCACGTCCCAGTACGCGCCGTAGACCCGGTTGTGAAGCCGATGGAACGGCACGAACTCGATGTCGCGGTCGCGCCCAACTCCTGCCGACTTGAAGGTACCGGGCTTGCCGGGCACCGCCGCCAGCCACTTCGCCACCGAACGCTCCGGCGTGACGAACACGGGCACGGTGGGCCTGACGCTCCCCGGCGCATCCTCCTCGTCTTCATCGTCTCGCGGACGGACGCGTGGCGGGATGGGGCCGAGGTCGCCGGCGAGGACGAGCGGGCCCCACAGGATCGCCGCGCGCGAGGGATTGTCTGGCAGGGGCTCGAGGCGAAGCGCCTTCGGCAACACGAGATCGACGCGGTCGCCGGTCCGCCACGTCCGTGAGAGCTCGACGTAGGACCCTGGCGCCGGCAGCGCCGTCTGCGCGACGCCGTTGATCCTCACGGCGAAGCCGTCGCCCGCCCACGCGGGCCGCCGCAGGGCGAGCGTGAACGCCTTCGGCGAGGCGGCGGTCAGCACGATCGACGCGGCGTCCCCGTCCGGAAACGTCGTGATCGTCTCAAGGCCGACGCCGGCCGCCTTCCAGTCGGCCGTGGACGGGGCGTAGAGATTCACCCACAGGCGATCGCCGGCCTCGAAGTAGATGCCGTCGGCGTGAAGCGCGTGGCTTTCCATGCCGGAGCCGACGCAGCACGTGAAGTCGCGCGTCATCCGCTGGTACTCGCGGGTGACGCCCTGACCGACCGGCACCATGTAGCAGGTGCGGCCGTCTTCGGGATCGATCGACCCGAGGATGTGGTTGAACAGCGCGCGCTCGTGGAAGTCGGCGTAGGCGGCGTCGGGCTGCACCGCGAAGAGCAGCCGCGCCATCTTGAGCATGTTGTAGACGTTGCAGGTCTCGGCCGTGCGGCCCTCGACTATGCCGTCGAGCTTGCCGGGTTCGCCGAAGTACTCGTTGCGCCCGTGGCCGCCGGTCGCGAAGCTGTGGTGCCGCGCCACCTGGTCCCAGAAGAACCGGGCCGCCACGCCGTCAGGCTCGTGCCCCGTGTAGAGGTAGCGCACGAGCGACCCGAGCAGTTTCGGCACCTGCGTGTTGCCGTGCTGGCCGGCGAGGACGTCCTCACGCCGCGCGAGCGGGTCGATGATCGCGCGGTGCGTGAACCGGTCAGAAAGCGCCAGCCACCGGCGGTCGCCGGTGTCGGCATAGAGGTCGGCCGCCACCTCGTTCATCCCGCCGAACTCGGTGTTCAGCATCCGCTGAAGCTGCGCGTCGCTCAGCCCGGACAGGATGCCCTCGGCCCATGCGGCGTACTTGACCTCGACGTCCAGCGCCGTCCGGTTGCCCGCGAAGCGGTAGGCGTCCCGCAGCCCGGCGTAGATCTTGTGGAGCACATACCAGGGCGACCAGAGGCCGTTCAGGTCGAAGCCGCCCGAGTTGATGGTGCCCTTCGCGAGCGCCTGGTAGAGCGTCTTCGCCGGCACGCCGTTCCTGTCGAGTTGCGCGCCGATGTACCCGTCGCCGTGCGCGTCCTGGACGGACTTCAGCTCGCTCACCAGGTAATCCGCCCGCGCCTTGAATCGCGGGTCGCCCGTCGCTGCCCACATCAGGCTGACCGCCGACAGGTAGTGCCCGGCGATGTGGCCCGTCAGCTGACGGCCGCCGCCGTCCCAGCCGCCGTACCCGTCGGCCTTCGGCTCGAGGCCCGCGGCCTTGCGCAGGAACGCCATCATGCGATCCGGCTCGAGCGCCAGCAGGTACTCCGCGTCGAGATCCTGCGCGCGCTTGAGCGGCCCGCCGGTCAGCCTGACGTCGCGAAGCGGCAGCGCGCGCGCCTTCGGCGCCACCACCATCTCCGCCGGCGCGGCCGTCGGCGCGGCGCTCTGCGCCGCCTGTCCAGCCTGCCGCGCGAGGGGCTCGCCGGCGGCCTGCGATGCCGCGGCAAGGCAAAGCACCGCAAGGAAGGTCCAGACGGCCTTCATCTCGCACTCCTTCCGAACGGACACCTGGTTTTCGCTACTTCTTTGGCGGCGTTCCCGGGCTTGCCGGCGCGGCGGGCACCTTCGTGCCGATCGGGCCCTGCTTCTGCAGCCAGTCGGCCGGCACGGTCCGCCGCTCGGGCGTCGCGCGCGCCCCGCCGTCCTGGTAGTCCGTGACGAGCTTGTCGGCGAACGCCCACCACGTCATGTAGTTCTCCTGGGCGACGCGGTTCGAGTAGTCGTTGATGAACGTCCGCGCCCGCTCGGGATCGGTCTTGTAGAGCTCCAGCGCAATGCCCTCGATGACGGGCTGGTCGGAGAAGAGCTTGCCCTCCACCTCCGCCTGCTTCGCGCGGATGTCCTGGATCATCCCCCGCCAGTTCAAGTTGGACCAGTTCCCGATGAAGTTCGACGCCCACCAGGCGGAGTTGCGGTCGAACCGGTCGCGGCGCCCGATCTCGAACGCCGCCGGCACCTTCAGGTTCGCCGCGTAGAACGGCGTGAACACCGACGTCTTCGCGTCGTCCGGCGCGAACCACGCGAGGCTCCCGATCCACGGCGGCATCCCGGCCCGCGCCTGCAGGACCACGACGTACGAGCACTGGTGCACGGCGATCATCCGCTCGGTCGGCATACGGCCCTCGGCGGGCTTGTAGTCGCGCGCGAGCGGCCAGCGGTTCGGCGAGCCGAACGGGCCGGCCAGCGGGTTCGTCGTCTGGTCGAACGGCGTCCCCTCGTAGATGTCGCGGTGGATGGCGATGATGTCCTGCTTGGTGACCTTCTTGTCGGGCTTCACCGAGAAGGGCTGCTCAGGCGCCCAGGGATCGAGCTTCAGCGACGGCGCCAGGAGGCTCAGCACGCGCCACTCGCGCCGGTTGAAGCGCGGGGAGCCGGACATCCCGTACGCGCGGTTGAAGTAGAACGGATCGCCCTTCTTCCACCACCCGTTCTTCTCGGCCACCTCGTACACGTTCTTCGAGTGCATGGTGAAGTTCAGGTCGTCGCCCAGCGTCGTGATGCGCGAGACGTTCGCCGACACGCCCACCTCGCCGGGCGGGATGCGCTTGGCGGCCCAGACCGCCCCGATGTCGGTGGCGCCCGGCCCGAAGATCTCGAACTGCCAGACCTCCTTCGCATCGCCGACGGTCAGGCACTCGCCGCTGTCGCCGTAGCCGTACTGCTCGGCGAACTCGCCCATGATCCGGATCGCCTCGCGCGCCGTGGACGCGCGCTCGAGGGCGAGCCGCTCGAGTTCCATGATGTCGAACAGGCCCTCGTCGCTGTACAGCTCGCGCCGGCCGCCGATCGTGGTTTCGCCGATGATGACGCCCTGCTCGTTCATGAACGGGTAGGAGGCGTCGTAGCGTGTGAAGGTCTTCTCGACCTGCGGGATCTCGCCGACCTTGCGCTCCTGGAACTGCAGCGGCTTCTCCTCGCCCAGGCCGCCGCCCTTCATGACGTCGCGCTTGGCGCCGGCCGGATAGGTCTTGCCCGGCACCACCTTGATCCGGATCTCGTAGCCGCCGTCGCACGAGTGGCTCGTCAGCGTGCCGTCGGCGGACGCCTCCGGGCTCGTGGGCACGGAGGTGCAGGCCTCGCAGGCGTTCTCCCAGACCTCCTGCGGCACCCCGTCCGGCTTGGGGAAGCCGCAGATCTTCTTGCCGTAGTACGAAGGCTGAAGCGCCTGCTGGTCATCCTGTCCCGCGGGAGCGGGCGACTGGGGCACCGCGCCCCCGATGGCCCCGGTCAGCAGCACGACAAGTCCGGTGACGATCACACTTCGCATCCGCACAGGCTCTCTCCTTCGCGGCCGGTCGGCCCGGCCTCAGCAGGGCGAGGGTATCACGAAGGCGGGTCGCTTGCGCCCCGCGGGGCTTTCCGAAAGAATGGGCCTTGGGCGTGCCGCGCCGCGCGGGCGGGCGCCGCGCCGGGAGCAGGCATGGAACTGAAGCGACTCAGCGCCGAGGATCTCGACCTTATCCTCAAGACCCTCAAGGAGTTCACCGACCGCGAGGCCCCGCTCGACAAGCGCCTGAAGTGGGACGAGTCGGACACCTGCCCCGAGCATGTTGTCCGCGCGATGCTCGGTCCCGACGTCGGCCTCCATCTCGTCTTCCTGCCTGCTGAACACGGCGGGATGGGGGGCGGCGCGTACGACGTCTACCGGCTCTCGGCCGAGTTCGCGAAGATCGACCTCGGGCTCGCGACGGGCATGCTCGCGGTCGCCCTCGGGACCGACCCGATCCGCGTGGGTTGCACGGAGGCGCAGAAGGCCGTCTGGATCCCCCGCATCGCGGACGAGGGGCTTGTCGTCGCCTACGGCGTCACGGAGCCCGAGGCCGGGTCGAACGTCCAGAGCCTGAAGACCGAGGCGACGCCAGTCACGGACGCCGGCGGGACGGTCACGCACTACCGGCTCAACGGCGTGAAGCAGTTCATCTCGAACGGCTCCATCGCGGACCTCTACACCATTCTCGCCAAGGCGCCGGGCGGGCCGACCTTCTTCGTGGTCGAGCGGAACACGCCGGGCCTGACGCCGGGCCGGCACGAGATCAAGCACGGCATCCGGCTCTCCAACACGGCGCAGGTGCTGCTGCAGGACGTCGTCATTCCGGCCGCCAACCTGGTCGGCGAGCGGGAAGGCGAGGGACTCAAGCAGGCGAACGAAGTGTTCGGCTTCACGCGGCTGATGGTGGCCGCGTTCGGCCTCGGCGCGGGCCAGGCGGCCCTCGAGAAGGCCATCGCCTACTCGAAGCAGCGCAAGCAGTTCGGGACGCTGCTGGCCGAGAAGCAGGGGTTCACGCACAAGCTGCTGGTGCCGGACAGCGTGCGGCTCGCCGCCGCGCAGGCGTACATCGAGTACGTCGCCGAACTGCTCGACAGCGGCAACACCGACCGGCAGGTGGAGGGGTCGATCGCGAAGCTGTTCGCCACCGAGGCGGGCAACGCCGCGGCGGATCACGCGGTGCAGGCGCTCGGCGGGTACGGCTACTGCGTGGATTTCGAGGTGGAGAAGATCCGTCGCGACGCCCGCAT
The DNA here is from genome assembly GCA_964491885.1 of uncultured Vicinamibacterales bacterium. GTDB lineage: Bacteria > Acidobacteriota > Vicinamibacteria > Vicinamibacterales > JAKQTR01 > JAKQTR01. The sequence continues at coordinate 63 of CAZBIP010000008.1, read as the reverse complement.
CCTGACCATCTACGAGGGCACGTCGGAGATCCAGCAGAGCATCATCAACCTCTTCCGGATGCG
>CAZBIP010000007.1:0-39093 GCA_964491885.1 uncultured Vicinamibacterales bacterium | reverse complement strand
CTGCATCAGCGCCGTATTCAGCTTGTGGCTGCCCACCGGGCTGACATGCTCGGACTTGTAGTAGATGTGCGCCGGCGTGTCGAGGAATTCCTCGAGCGCGCGCGCCCGGAACACGGGGCTCGGCCGGTACAAGCGGTAGATCTGCCGCACCTCGTCCGGGATCTCGATCGCGGGCTCGAGCGACACCTCCTGCTCGATGAGCGCCATCGGGAAGATCGGGGCCAGATCCGCCGGGCCGATCGGCTGCTTCGTGCCGGGGTGGAGCGGCGGCGGGAGCGGCGTCGGCAGGTCGGCCGCGATGTTGTAGAAGTGCGTCGGGATCTCCGACTCCGGAAGGGTGATCTTCGTATCCGTCATGGGTTCCTCTCGTCTGCAGCGCTAGCGCGTGATGGTCAGGGTCTTCTTCAGCGTGATCCGGCGCGTCGGCAGGCACATCCTGCCGTCGCAGGCCTGGAACGCGACGTCGACCACGAGGTCGTGGGCCCCCGCGGAGATCGACCGCGGGACGCGGACCGGCAGCCTGAACGTCGTGTTCGCAGTGTAGGAGGCCGTGACCTCGCCGAATGCCTCGTCCATCTCGCGCGCCGCAGCCGGGGCCTTCAAGGCTCCGGCGGGGAGGAACAGCGACGCGTCGCCCAGCGCGATCTGCAGAGACTGCGGCCCGTCCGGCATCTCCTCCGCGGCGTACACGTGCCAGCCGTCGTCGATCGTCGCGGTGATCACGGCTTCGAACGTGTCGCCGGCCTTCACCCCGGAAGCGGCTGGCTCGACCTCCATCGCCCACCTGACGGGCTGTGGAGGCCCGGCCTGCGCCGCCGCCGGGCCGGGCCAGGCCCAGACCGGGAGGAGCGCGAATACGGCCACGATTCGCATCATCGTCATTGCGGCACCGAATCCAGTAACAAGCTCCCATCGTACATGATCGGCGGCCGGATCGGATCGCACTCCTCGAGGCGGGCGGCCGGGCCGCGACGCCACGGGCGCGCGCGCCGAGCGTTGCTTGCGTCTGAAGCCGCTCCGGGCGTATAGTCAATCGGATCCCCCGGGGGCAAAGGGCCCCCGCGTGGTGAGAGACAAGAGGAGTTCTGCAATGCGTAGCTTCAAGTTCCTGGTCGTCACCCTTGGCCTCGCCGTCACGCTGGCTGGTTGCGGCGCGCCGCCGCAGGCCGACCTCGACGCGGCGAAGGCCGCCCTCGACGCCTCCGTGGCTGCTGGCGCCGGTGAGTACGCGGCTGCTTCCCTGCAGGCCGTGAACGACGCGCAGGCCGCCCTGGACGCCGAGCTGAAGGCCCAGGAAGGCAACTGGTTCAAGTCCTACACGAAGGCCAAGGAACTCGCGGCCGCCGTGAAGACCGCTGGCGAGAAGGCCGCGTCCGACGCCGCCGCCGCCAAGGAGACCGTCAAGAACGAGACGACGACCGCGCTGGGCGAGGTGAAGACCCTCCTGGCCGACACCGAGGCCCTGCTGGCCAAGGCCCCCAAGGGCAAGGGCTCGGCTGCCGACCTCGAGGCCATGAAGACCGACCTCGCGACCGCGGCGACGGCGCTCACGGAGTGCGAGACCGCGCTCAACGACGGCAAGTTCCTCGACGCGAAGGCGAAGGTCGAGTCGGCCAAGACGACGATCGAGACCGTCAAGACCGCCGTCGAGACCGCCATGGGCGTGAAGAAGTAGCCCTGCTTCCCTGGTACCGCGCGGGCGGCGGCCCTTCGGCGCCGCCCGCAGCGGCACCCCCTCCGGCCCATTGACTGACGTGCCACGCCGGGTGAACCGGCGCCGCCTCTGGCTCAGGATCGCTGTCGCCGTCGCGGTCGTCGCGGCCGTGACGTCGGTAGCCTGGGCCGTGTCCACCGTCGCCGGCCGCCGCGAGGCCAGGATGACGGGCGCGGCGAACGCCGCCCGCGAGGCGATTCTCGCCGCGCGCGCCGCCGACGCCGCCACCTGGGCCCCTGACGAACTCCGGTCCGCCGAGCAGTCGTCCCGCGACGCTCAAACCGCCAAGCGCATCCAGGAAGTCCGCCTCTGGCCGGTTCCCGCGGCAGACGAGGTCGTCGCCGCGTTCGCAGGCGCCGAGCGCCGCGCGAGAGCCGCCGAACGTGTGGCGCGCGAGGCCCGCGAGCGCGCCTCCGCCAGCGCCAGGGATCACCTCGCGTCCGCGCACACCCTCGTGGCGGCCAGCGAGGCCCTCGCCCACAGGCTCCGCGTCGGCAAGGAACGCCGCAGCCTCCTGGCCGGCGCCCGTCTGGCCGTGGAAGAGGCGCGCGTCTACCAGCGGGCCGGCGATTACCGCGGCGCGACCGCCCGGGCGCTTCGCGCCAAGGAACTCGTCGCCAAGGTGAGGGATCACGCGGCATCCGTCGTCGCCCGGTACGCGGACCCGGCGACCATCGCCCGCTGGAAGCGGTGGAAGGACGAGACCATCGCCTGGTCGCGCCGCGAGGGCCGGGCGGCCATCGTCGTGTTCAAGGAAGCCCATCTCCTGACGCTCTACGTCCGCGGCCAGCCCGTCGCGACGTACCCGATCGACCTCGGGTTCAACTGGACCGCCGACAAGGTTCGCGAAGGCGACGGCGCCACGCCGGAAGGCCGCTACAAGGTCGTGACCAGGATGGGCAACCTGCGGTCCGTCTACTACAAGGCTTTGAGGCTCGACTACCCCAACGAGGACGATCGCGTCGAGTTCTCGCACGCACGCGGGAGCGGGGCCGTGCCCGCGTCCGCGAGGATCGGGGGACTCATCGAGATTCACGGCGGAGGCGGGCGCCGGCAGGACTGGACCAGCGGATGCGTGGCGCTCGCCAATCGTGACATGGACGAGGTGTTCAGTCGCGCCGGCGTCGGCACGCCCGTGACGATTGTGGGGAGCGACGACTATGGAGCCATCGCGGAGTTCGCCTCCGGACGGCAGGCCGGCGACGCCGGCCGCCTCCCCTGACGGGCCCGGAGCGCCGGACGGGGCCGCGTCTTCAGCGGGCAGGCCCGCCTGGCCGCCGCCGCCCGTCCCGTCTGGACCCAGCCGTCGACTCGCGTCCTTGCGCGGCCGCCGTGGAGCCGCCGCCGGCGTTGCGGCAGGCTTCCTGCTGCTCCTGTTGGCGTTCGCAGGCACGGGTTACCTTTACGAACCCTACGTCCCGCAGCGGGCGGAGTTCTCGGGTGACGTCCCGGCGGACACCCGCGCCCAGGAGCAACTCGCGACCAAGCTGCGCGCGCGCGAGCGCGACCTGCGCGCCAGGCTGGCGGCTGCCGCGCCCCGCAGCGTGTACATCGTCATCGACCAGACCCAGAACCGGCTGTACCTGCGGCGCGGCGACGAGACCCTGCTCCAAGCCGTGTGCTCGACCGGGTCGGGGATGGTGTTGAGGGAGAGTACCGGCAAGAAGCGCGAGTGGGTGTTCGACTCCCCTCGGGGGCGCTTCACCGTGCGCTCGATGCACAAGAACCCCGTCTGGGCGAAGCCGGACTGGGCGTTCGTCGAGGAGTCCCAGCCCATTCCGCGGAACCCTGCCGACCGCCTCGAGTACGGCTCGCTCGGCGAGTACGCGTTGCGCTTCGGCGACGGGTTCATGATTCACGGCACCCTGTACGAGCGGCTGCTCGGACGGGCGGTGTCGCACGGCTGCATTCGCGTCGGACGCGAAGACCTGCGCAAGGTGTGGGCCAACGCCCGCGTGGGCACGCAGATCTACATCTACTGAGCGACCGGGTGTGCCCATCATGAAGCGAATCGGCGCGTGGCGGATCCCGATCCTGACGGTCGCAGCGGCAGGCCTGCTCGGCACGCTCCTGGCCTGCCGGCAGGGCCCGGCGGGAGCGGGGAACGCGTCGGATGCGTTCGCCGACCTCGCCCGGCAGCAGCGGGCCAACGAATTCCTGAAGCGCCAGGTGGAACTGGCCGCCGGCAAGGAGTTCTATCTGGTCCTGGACCCGGCCGCCGCGCGCCTCACGCTGATGCTCAAGGGGGCCACGCTCCAGCACTTCGCCGTCCGGGGCCTGCAGGTCGGGCACCCGCGAGTCGCCTGGAAAGGCTCGCGCGATCCCCGCCACGTTCAGAGCGCCGTCTGGTCGGGGGGCGAACTCGATCCTCCGCGGATGATCGACCGCCTCGTCGTCGAGGCCGCGCCGCCGGGCAAGGCGTCGGACCAAGAGGCCGCGCCCGTGATTCCCCCCACACCGGAGGAACTCTACCCGGTGCCCTCGCGGTTCCACGTCCGGTTCGCCGACGGCCTGTCCGTGGAGGTGCGGCCCCGGGAAGGCGACGCCTCGGTGGGATGGTGGCCGCGCTTCCGCGCGGCGACGGCCGAGAGGTGGCGTGATGCCGTGTCCGCCCTGGGCCGCGGCGACCGCGATGCCATCCGGATCCGCCTCATGATGGACCCGAAGGACGCCCAGTCGCTGTACCGCTCGCTGCCCCCGGCCGTCCGGCTGCTCGTCCTCGACGCCGCCGCCGCCTCCTGAGCCCTCCGTCGCCGGCCGTCCCTTCAGTCTCCGGGCCCTCGGGCCGATAACCTGACGAAGAGCGCGTCCCGGCGGTCAGGATCCGCGCGCCTGCCCCCTGGCCCGTTCAGCCCCTCACGGAGACGGACCCTGCTGATGCCTGCTTCTGACCGCACCGTCGAGCGGCCGGCCAGCCCGCCGCGGATCCTCGACTTCGCGCGGACATTCAGGGCCGCCGCGCGGGCGGTGGGCTTCTATCCGCCGGCGCACCAGAAGGTCGTGGAGGCGCTGGACCACTTGCTCGCGGCTGCGCGGGCCGCCGCGGGCGACGGGTCGGTCTGCCTCACGGTCCTGCCGCATGGCCTGATGGCCGGCGGCATGACGCTCGATGCCACCGAGGCGGCCTTCGCCGACCTCGCCGCGATCTGCCACCGGCACGGCGTCGGCGCGCTGATCCTGGATGGGCGTGCGACGGCCGACGCGTGGCGGGCGCTGTTCACGCTCCTCGCCAGGAAGCCCGAAGACATCCGCGCGTCGGGCGGCATCCAGCGCCAGTGGAAGGCGCTGCACCACCGGAGCCCGGCGATTCTCGAGATCGACTTCGGCGCGCTGCTCCGAGGCCAGGTGGGCGGCGACTTCTCGGAGCTCGCCGGCGTGATCAGCCACTACCTGGAGACGGCCGGTGTCGGCGGCTCCATCCTGGACGACCCCTGCGGCGCGCTCAGGCGGGCCATCGAAGCCGCCCCGGACGACGAGCAGGCGGTGACCGCCATGCTCCGCGAACTGCGCGCCGCGGCCCAGCTCACGTGGGCGAAGCCGGAGCAGTTCGACGACGTGTTCAGGCGGGCGGCGGCCGTGGGCGAGTTCGTGCCGGAAAGCCTGATGGCGGTGCTCCTGGGCCGCCGCGGCACACCCGAGGCGACGGTCGGCCCCATCGACGTCGTCGAGGCGCTCGTCGAGCGGATGCCGAACCCGACGATCTCGAAGTTCCTCAGCCGCGCGCTCTCCGAGGGCGGCTCCGGCGGCGCGCGCATCACCGACGTCTTCACGTCGCTCGTGCCGGATGTCCAGCGCCGCCGGCTGATCGTCAGCGAGGCCCAGGACGTGGCGCTCGGGGCCGGCGCGCTGGCGCAATGGGCCGCGCTCGAGCGGGACCTCGACGCCCAATCCGACAAACGGTTCCTGCCGGAAGACTACGTCGACGAGATCCACTCGGCCCGCGACCGGGCCAGCCGTGGCGGCGAGTCCGGCGCCTCACTGGCCCAGATCGAGGCCTGGACCCGCTCCATCGGCGACGACGCCGTCCGGGAGACGGACCTGCTGATGCTCGAGGATCTCGCGCGGATCGAGAGCGACGACACCCGCGCGCGCCGCGTTCTTGAGATCCTGCAGGCGCACGTGCTCGAGGCCGCCGAGAAGGGCGACTGGGATGGCGCTGGCCGGACCGCCGGCGTCATCCGCACCCTCGCGACGGGGGCCGCCGACGACGTGCGGCGCGCGGCCGCCGGCGAGGCCCTGGACAAGCTGGCGCAATCTCCCGCCGCGTCGCGGGCCCTCGACCTCCTGCCAGATGCCGACGACGAGCAGGCTGGCCACGTGGAACGGACACTCGCCGCGATCGGCCCCGCGCTGGCTCCCGCCCTGGCCGCGCACTGGGCCGCGGCGCGCCAGGTCGGCGTCCGTTCGCGCCTCGAGCGGGTTGTCGCGGGGTGCGGCCGGCCTGGTCGTGACGCCTTGCGGCGGCTCCTGTCATCGGACTCCGCGCCGACGGAGGTCCGCGTGGCCGCCATCCGGCTGCTCGAGTTGACGCCCGGCACCGAACACCTGCCGCTCCTGGAGGCGGCGCTCTCGGACCGGCAGGAGGACGTGCGTCGCGTCGCCTTCGACGCGCTTGCCGCCTCTCAGTCCGACCGGGCGCGGGACATCCTCGCCCGCGGCCTGGCCAGAGCCGAACCGCGCGCACAGGCAGTCCTGCTCGAGCGGCTCTCGGCTCTCGGACCGGAGCGCCTGTCACCGATTCTCCACCGCGCCTTCGAACTCGTCGATCCCGGCATCGCCGACCTCGGCGTGTACCTCTCCATGATCGCCGCCATTGGTCGAGCCGGCGGCGAGGGCGCGGGCGCGCTTCTGGCCGGCGCCGCACGACGGGTCACGTGGCGGACGCCGCTGAGGGCGTGGCGGGTCCGGTCCGCCGTCAGGGGCGCGCTTCGAGCGTCGGCCCCCGCCGCGGCGCTCGGAAGGCGGTCACGATGACGGACCGGGCGGCGCGGCTCCAGGAGTACACCGAGCTGGTTCAGCGCCTCAGCGGCGCGCTGCGGGCGGCGAGCCTCTACTCGACGGCCCATCCGAGCGTCGGCGAGCACGTCCGCGGCCTGCTCGAGGCGGTCGAGCGGATCCATCGCACCGACGCGTCCGCGCTGGTCGGCTTCATCGGCGGGGAAGTGATCGCCGACGATGCGCCGCTGCTCGCCCTGACGGCGTACCGGGCCGAACTGGTCCGTTACATGCAGGCGCTCGGGATCAATCGCGTGCTGATCGAGCGGGGCGTGACGCTCGACGAACTCACGGCGTTCGTCGAGGCCGTCTCCCACCCGTCCGCCTCGGCGCTCCGCCGGCTGGAAGAGCGGGGCGACGACGACGAACACCTCGACTTCCTGCGTCTCGATCACCTGCGCGCGGGCCGCATCCCCGTCGATACGAGCGCCGGGAACTGGGGGTCGAGCGCCGTCCGCATCCGGCAGGTCTACAGCGGTTCGATCGAGGCGGCGCGCATGATCTGGGAGAGCACGCGCGTCGAGGGCGTGCCCGACGTGCCTGCCGCGCGTGAAACGGTGGACCGGCTGGCCGAGGCCGTGGACACCTCGCGGCCGCTGCTCCTCGGCTTGACCGACATCAAGTCCCACGACGAGTACACGTTCACCCACATGGTCAACGTCGCGATCCTCGCGATGACGACCGCGCGATCGCTGGGCGTCGAGGGTGAGCCGCTGCGGGCCCTCGGCATGGCGGCGATGCTCCACGACATCGGCAAGGTGCGGGTCCCGGTCGAGATCCTGAACAAACCCGAGGCCCTGACGCCGGCCGAACGCGCCATCATCAGGCGCCACCCGACCGACGGTGCCGCCATCCTGCGCGCCTCGCCCGACATGCCCCGCCTCGCCGCGATCGTGGCGTTCGAGCACCACCTCCGGCGGGACGGCACGGGGTATCCCGAGGGCGTCCGCCGCAACCCGATCAACCTGGCCACGGTCCTCTGCGGCATCACCGACTCGTACGACGCGATGCGATCGAAGCGTTCGTACCAGGCGGCCACGCCAGCCGAGCGCATCATGGCAGTCCTGCTCCACAACGACGGCGCCCAGTTCGACCCCGCGCTCCTCCGGCGGTTCGTGGACCTGATGGGCGTCTACCCGCCGTCAACCGTCGTCCGCCTGACGAACGGCGAGGTCGGGGTCGTGATTGGAAACAGCGGAGAGGGCGAGCCCGGGCCGACCGTGAAGGTGGTCTTCGACGCGTCCGGCACGCGGATCGGCACGCCGCGGCTTCGACGGGTCGGAGAGGACTCTGGCGAGGGCCAAGGACCCGGTCCGCTGGCCATCGTGCGCACCGTCGACCCGGACACGATCGGGATCGATCCGCTCGAGTTCCTGTAGTCCGGAACGCGGCTACTTCGCCGGTCCGGGCGCGGAGGGCGCGGTGCCGCCGGGCTGCCTGGCCATCCGTTCCAGCGCGGCGCCGACCTGCCGGATCTCCTCCCCGTACAGCGCCCAATTCCCGTCACGCTGCGCCTGCAGGGCACGCTCGAAGTGCTGCCGGGCGATGCCCGCCAGCGACTCGATTGACTGGTCGCCCTGAGACGCCCCGCCGGGCGCGGGCGCTGCGGCGTCCGCGCCCGCGTCGGGCTCCGCCGCCCGCGGCGCAACGCCCCTGCCGAAGATCCGCTCGAGGGCCGCGTCGAGCGACACGTCCATCACGATCTGGTTCTGGTGGGCGACGATGACGCGCTTGAGCTCCGGGATCTTGCCTCCCGCGGCGCGCAGGTAGAGCGGGCGCACGTAGAGCAGGGACTCCTCGATGGGGATTACGAGCAGGGTGCCCTGGATGACCTCGGACCCCTGCTGGTTCCACAGCGTGATCTGCGGCGCGATGACCTGGTCCTGGTTGATGCGGGCCACGATCTGCCTCGGCCCGAACACCACCTTCTGCTTCGGGAACTGGAAGACCAGAATGCGGCCGTACTGGCTGCCGTCGCTGCGCGCGACCATCCACGCGGCGAGGTTGTCCTTGCGCCGGGGCGTGAACGGCAGCATCTGGACGAACTCGGCGTCCTGCTCCTGAGGCAGGCGCATGATCGTGTAGTACGGCTCCATCGGCGCGGACGCGCGCCCGGACTCGATGGACGGCACCTCCCACTGGTCCTCCTTGTTGTAGAAGACCGTGGGGTTCGTCATGTGGTACGTCGCGTACATGCGGCTCTGGACGCCGAAGACGCCTTCGGGGTAGCGCACGTGGCGCCGCAGGGCCTCGGGCATCTCGGCCATGGGCCGCAGGAGCCCGGGGAACGCCCGGCCGATCGTGACCGCGATCGGGTCCGTGGGCTCCCACAGGTAAAACGTCGTCGTGCCGTTGTACGCGTCGACGACGGCCTTCACGGAGTTCCGGATGTAGTTGAAGCCGCCCTCGGTGCGTGTCGAGTAGGGATACTGGCCGGTGAGCGTGTAGGCGTCGAGCATCCAGAACAGGCGTCCGTCCGCGATCACCAGGTACGGATCGCGATCGAACGTGAGGAAGGGCGCGATCGTGTGGACCCGTTCCAGGATCCTCCGGTTGAAGATGATGCGGCTCTCGGGCCCCAGGTCCTCGCTCAGCAGGATCTTGAAGGACCGGAAGCGGCTCGCGAACGCCATCTTGCGGAACAGGGACCCCACCGGCACGCCGCCCCGTCCCGTGTAGCTCTTCACGACGTTGTCGTCGCCCCGCGGGTAGTGAAACTCCTTGGCGCGCGTGCCGACGAACACGTGGTCGTTCGAGAGTTCCCCGAAGTAGATCGACGGCTCCGTCACGTTGAGGTCCACCGGGGACTCCGGCGGGATGTCGCGGATGAAGAGCACCGGAAGGCCCTCCTCGGTCACCTCGTTGACGGGTCCCAGCGTCAGTCCGTAGCCGTGCGTGAAGGTCAGGTGCTCGTTGATCCAGGACTTCGCCGGCAGGCTCTCGGAGTTGAGCTCGCGCGCGGACAGCATCACCTGCCGGTACCGGCCGTCGATGACGTACCGGTCGATGTCGACGGAGGTGAAGTCGTAGTACGTCCGGATCTCCTGCATCTGCCCGAACGTGTCGAGCAGGGGCTGGCTGTCCCACAGGCGCACGTTGCCGAGCGTGGACGCGTTCGCGTCGATGTCCGCCTTGGAGAGCAGGACGTCACCCGACAATTCGCGCTCCTCGACCCGGTCGAGGGCGAACGCCTTGCGCGTCGCCGCGATGTTGTAGGCGAGGTACGGCGTTTCCTTCACCTGCTCGTTCGGCGTCACCACCAGGCGCTGGAAGGCCGTCGTGGCGATCGATCCCCCGGCCCAGGTGACCGCGTAGATCACGAAGGCGCCCCCGACGAGCCACGACCGCCCCATGAAGGCCTGCGCGGCGGCCATGACCGCCCCGACGGCCGCCGCGACGGTCAGGAGCCGGAGGGCCGGCAGGCGCACCGTCACATCGGCGTAGGTGGCCCCCTGAATGATGCCGGCTGGGGAGAGCAGCATCCCGAAGGCATCGAGCCAGGCGCCGACGGCGAGCAGCGCCAGCGCGGCGGACGCGAGCAGCGAGAGGTGGCGCCTTGCGCCCTGCAGCGCCGCGAGGGGGCCGCCGCGCGTGACCGCGGATGCGCGCCGGGGCATCAGGTAGACCAGGGCCGACCCCGCCAGCGCGAGCAGCACGGCGGCGAACGCGACGTCCCGGACGGCGCCGAACCAGGGGAGCTTGAACACGTAGAACGCGACGTCCTGGCCGAAGAGCGCGTCCCGGTCGCCGAAGTCGGTGGCGTGCCGGTACTGCAGCCACGTCATCCAGCGGCTCGACAGGAAGACGCCGGACGCCAGGCCCGCGAGCGCGGCGGCGAGCGCGATCAGGCGGGAGAGACCGCTCCGCTGCAGCATCACCGGTGTGCCGTCGGCGGGCGACAGGCCGAGGACGAGGTACGGTTCGTCCACGCGCCGGAAGGCCAGCTGGAAGTTCCCGAAGAGAAAGCCGAAGACCAGGAGCGCCACGACGGCGCCGAGGCCGAGCCGGGTGACGATGGCCGTCAGGAAGACCTGCTGGTAGCCCGTTTCGCCGAACCAGAGCCAGTCGGTGTAGTACCCGGCTGCCGAGGGCCAGAGGATTCCGAAGGCGACGATCGCCAGAACGACGGCGAGTTGGATGCGGTTCTCACGCCTCACAGTCAGCGCCTCCCCAGATCCATTCACTGTACCGCAGAAATCCGGGGCGCGCACGTCCGGCTGGTGGGGTATCATGCGCCGCGAGCGCCGCCGGGCACGACCGCCCGGCCGGCCGGGAGCAGCCGACATGGATGCCAACGCCCACGAGAAGTTCCCCCGGGTCTTCTGGAGCGCCAACGTCACCGAGCTCTTCGAGCGCGCCGCGTACTACTCGATGGCGAGCTTCGTCGTGATCTACCTCGGCCAGCTCGGGTTCGGCGACTACTGGCCGTCGAGCCTGAACGGCCTGCTCTGGACGCTCGTCTACTTCCTGCCGATCCTGTCGGGCACGATCGCCGACCAGGTCGGGTTCCGCCGATCGCTGCTGGTCGCCTTCGTGCTGCTGGCCTGCGGCTACCTGCTGATGGGCTACCCCGTCTGGTTCGGCGGGGCCTCTCTCGCGCCGGTCGTCGGGCGCGACTTCAGCGCGCCGGCGCCCGTCGTCCTCTCCGTCGTCCTCGGCATCCTCCTCATCGGCGCGGGCGGGTCGGTCATCAAGCCCTGCGTGTCCGGCACCGTGCAGAAGACGGCCGGGGCGCGCGCGACGCTGGGCTTCGCGATCTTCTACATGGTGATCAACATCGGATCGCTGTTCGGCCGCGGGACGGGATACGTCGTGCGGCGCGGGTACGGCCCCGCGGCGGTCCTCGCGGTCGTCGCCGTGTGCGCCGTGGCGGCGGCCGCCCTGGTGTACTTGGTCAACAAGGCGACCGAGGCCAAGGCCCAGGGCCGCGGCGCCCGCATGACGCTGCCGTTCGTGGGCGTCATCGGGACCGCGGTCCTGATCGTCGCCGCCGTCGTCGGCCGGAGCGTCAGGGCCGAGACCAGCGACAGCCTGTCGTACATCTTTGCCGTGGCCGCCTCCGCGGCCGTCGCCGCGTTCTTCGTGGTCCTGCTGTTCTACACGGAGCCGCCGCGCGCCGCCGGGTCGGCCGCGAAGCCGCGCCGATCGATCGGGCGGATCCTGCTGGACATGGTGCTCGTGCTCCGGAACGGCCGCTTCACGCTGTTCCTGGTCCTGATGAGCGGGTTCTTCTTCGTCTACAACCAGGTCTACAACGTGCTGCCGCTCTATGCGAAGCGGGTCGTCGAGGCGAGTCCCGCCATGGACTTGTACACGGCGGCCAACCCCTTCGTCATCGTCTGCCTGCAGCTGGCGATTACCCAGTACTTCGGGAAGATGAAGGCCATCCGATCGATCGTCGTCGGCACCGTCATCATCGGCGTCTCGATGCTCATCAACGTCTACCCGATCTTCGCCGCAGGCGGCGTGCGGGCCCTCGCGGCGAACTGGCTGCCGCTCGGATCGGTCTTCGTGATCCTGACGGTCGCCCTCATCGCGTTCGGCGAACTGTTCACGTCGGCGCGGATGTACGAGTACATCGGGTCGCTGGCGCCGAAGGGCCAGGAAGGCCTCTTCCTCGGCTACGCGAACCTGCCGCTGGCGCTCGGCTCACTCGCCGGCGGGCCGGCGGGCGCGTTCATCTTCAACGACATCATGGCGAAGGGCGCGACGACGAGGCCCGACGGGCTGCTCGAACTGGTGCCCGCCCAGAACGCGCTCGGCTGGATCGTGCTGATGGCGATCGGGTTCGTGTCGGCGCTGGCGATGTGGCTCTTCAACCGGTGGCTGGAGAAGCGGCCCGCCGGCGCATGAGCGCGGTGCGGCCGCCGGCTAGCCGCCGATGGCGACCTGGACGTTCGTGCCGAGCCAGATCATGTGCTCGGTGATGGCCAGGCCGCTCACGGCGATGCCCATCTCCACCGTCTCGCCGCGCACCTTCATCGACGGCCGGATGGTGACGGGCAGCGGGATCGACTTGATCCGCTCCGTGGGCAGGCGGATCGTGAACCCCTTGTCGATCATCCGCTGGATGCTGCCCATGATGTCCGCGCGGTCGATGACGAAGCCGCAGACGCCCCGCCGGTCGTCGAGGATCTTCCGGATCGCGGCGAGCGACGCATCCGAGATCTTCACCCGCAGCGTGACGTTGATGCGGGGGAACACGGGCTCGGCCAGGATCTGCTCGGAGGTGGCGGCGATGCCAATCGACCCGGCGACGGCGTAGCGATCCGGGTACACGCCGCCGGTCACGACCTGCGTGATGGTCTGGTCGCCGCACATCATGCCGGCGACGTTCCGGCCGTCCCACGTGAAGTTGACCGTCGCCGTGCCCGTGCCGGAGACGATGCCCACCGGCAGGGCGAGCGCGACCTTGTTGCCCCCGAACGTCAACGTGGGCGACGAGGTCTTCAGCTTCGCGGTCACGCGATTCACGGTCACCCGCAGGTTCCAGTCGCCGATCGTGATGACCTTCTTGATCCGGCCGCTCTTCCGCACCCTGATGTTCTTCAGTTCGAGCGTGACCTGGTCCGCGAAGCCGGACGCCACCCGTTGAATCAGGCCGGCAGCCAGCGCCGTCGGGACCCCGATGCGCACGGTCCCTTCGGGCATCTCCTTCGCCCACGGGTCGTTGACGGCGAGCTGGTCGATGCGCACCCGCAGCGCGTCGCGCTCCTTTTCGAGCGCCGCGATCTCGGCGCGCTGCTCCGCGTCCGTCTTTCGGTCCTGGCGGCCGCACCCCGAGGAGGCCGGCAGCGCGGCGACGAGCGCGAGCGGCAGGAGCCAGGCGGCGGCGCGCACGTCACGTCCCCTTTCCCGGCTGGGGCGAGGCGGCCCTGCCGCCGCCCGAGTCCAGGCTCGCACCGGTTTCCGCCGCCGTGGCGTCGGGCGCGTCGGGCGCGTCCGCGGTCTTGACCATCTCGCCCGGTTCGAAGTGCAGCCCGATCCAGAGGCGGCCCTGCGTGGCCGCGACCTGGGAGACCGACACCCGGAGCGGCAGGGACGCGCCGTCGATCCGCACCGGTCCCCGGGTGACGGCTGGCAGATCGATGGTCTGCTGGACGTGAACCGGGATCTCGACCCGAGGCACCCTGTCGGCGATCTCCAGGCGGATCTCACGGCCCAGTTCGCTGAGGCTCGAACCGCTCAGGACCGACTCGAGACCTGCGGCTTTCTGGATGCCGAAGTGGTCGATGGCGACGCGCGCGCCCAGCGTCGATCCCGACGAGTCGATGGCGATGTCCTCCAGCGCGCCGATGACATCCACCTGGGCTTCGAGCGACGGGCGCGCCTGCAGGGTCAGCGTGCCGTGAAGCCGCACCACCGGGCTCCCGCGGAACGTGACGTCCACCTGCGACAGGTTGACGTGGAATCGATCGACGTCGACCTCGATCGGCAGCTGGGCCGCCAGGATGTCGCGGACCAGCGTGTCGTCGATGGACACGGACGCGTCGCCGGGCGGCACGATGGGTTCGCGCCGCTCGAGTCTCGCGGCGATCGCCCGCAACCCCTCGACCTCCCGCCTCAGCACGACCGTCCGGGCGTGCAGGGCGGTGCCGTCCTTGTACTTGTCCTCGCAGCCGACCGTCGCCGCGGTGATCGCGATGACAGCCACGCCGGCCAGCCGGGCCATTCCCTTGCGCATCGGAACTCCTGAGGGCCGACCTCAGTCTGGTGCTTCCCCGGTTCGAGGAGGCACCGGGATGGAACCCGCATGCGTCTCCGGCGCGAGACGGAGGCAGCGCCGTCGCACGACGCCAGAGCCGGGGGCAGTATACGTCGATCCCGGGTGCGGGACGGAGCGGGCGGAGGTAGGATGGGGCGGGAGGCTCGCCCGGCCGCACCATGGCAACCCGCCGCGCGTTCCTGCGCACCCTGGCGTGCGCCGCCCCGGCGCCGTTCTGGCGTCTTGGCGGCCAGGGGACCGGCATGCCGGCTCCGCCGGCGAGGTACTGGATCTCAGGAGCGTCAGCCGGTCCTTCGTGCGGGGCCTGCCACCCGGCGTCCGCGGCGCTGGACCGCGCGCACGTGCACGATCGGTCGGCCGTGCGCTGCCAGTTGTGCGCACGCTCCTGCACGATCAAGGCCGGCGAGAGCGGGCGCTGCCGCGCCCGGGCCAACGTGAACGGCGAACTCCGCAGCCTGGTCTACGGCCGGCCCGCGGCCGTCCACGTCGATCCGATCGAGAAGAAGCCCTTCTACCACTTCCTGCCCGGGAGCCAGGCGTACTCCCTCGGGACCGTCGGGTGCCCGCTCCAGTGCAAGTTCTGCCAGAACTGGGAGATCTCGCAGGCCAGGCCCGGTGATTACGACGCGGGGTTCACGAAACCCGGCGAGGTCGCGGACGCGGCTGCGCGCCGCGGCGCGCCCGTCGTGGCCTTCACGTACAACGAGCCCACGGTCTTCGCCGAGTACGCGCTGGACATTGCGGCGGCCGCACGGAAACGGGGGATACGGTCGGTCATGGTCAGCTGCGGGTTCATGAGCGAGCGCCCGCTCGCGGACATGTGCGGCGCGCTGGACGCCATCAAGATCGACCTGAAGGGCTTCAGCGACGCCTTCTACCGGACGGTGTCAGGGGCCTCACTCGCGCCCGTGCTGCGCAGCATCACGCAGGTGCGGCGTTCCGGGCGCCACCTCGAGATCGTCAACCTGGTCGTGCCGACGCTCAACGACTCGGACGCGTCGCTGCGCGCGCTCGCAGACTGGGCCGTCGGGGAACTGGGCCCCGACGTGCCCGTGCACTTCAGCCGGTTCTTCCCCGACTACCAGCTCCGGAACCTGCCCCCGACACCGGTCGCCACGCTGGCGCGCGCACGCGCGCTCGCGATGGACCGGGGCATCAGGTATGCGTACGTCGGCAACGTGCCGGGCCACCCGGGGAACCACACCTACTGCCCGGGGTGCGGCGCCAGGGTCGTCGCCCGGCAGGACTTCTTCGTGCTGGAGTCGAAGATCGTGAATGGTCGCTGCGCCGCGTGCGGACACGCGATCGCGGGGGTCTGGTCGTGACGCCGGCCGCGGCGGGCGGGCCGGGCAGGGGCTGAGGACATGCGACGCACCGTGGCTGCCGCTTCGTTCGTCTTGATGGGTGCCGCGGTCTTCGCCGCGGGGGTGGGACCTTCGACGGACGCGCCACAGGCCGTCCGTGCCCCCGCGCTGGCCGGGCAGTTCTATCCGGAAGACGCGCGCGCGCTGCGCGCGGCGCTCGATGGCTTCCTCCGCGATGCCGTCGCGGCGCGCGTGACCGAACCGGTTGCGCTGGTCGTGCCGCACGCCGGGTACATCTACTCGGGCCAGATCGCGGCAGACGCGTACGGCCAGGCGGCAGGGCTGCCGGTCGAGACCGTCGTGATCCTGGGCACGAACCACACGAACGGGTCCTTCCGACGCATTTCGGTCTACGACGGCGACGGCTACCGGACGCCGCTCGGCGTCGCGCGGGTGGACAAGGCCCTGGCTGCGGCGCTCGTCAAGGACGGCGGCGGCGTCTTCGATTCGGCCCTGCACCGGGGCGAGCACTCGGTCGAGGTGCAGGTGCCGTTCGTCCAGCGCGTGTTTCCCAGGGCCTCCATCGTCCCCGTGGTGGTGGGCTCGCCGGACCCGGATGCCTGCCGGCGCTTCGGACAGGCGCTGGCCTCGCTCGCCGGGAGCCGGAAGCTGTTGATCGTCGCGAGTTCGGACCTGTCTCACTATCCGACCCGGCGCGCCGCCGCGGGCGTCGACCGCCAGACGCTCGAGGCCATCGCCAGCCTGAGAACGGACGGATTCGACAGCTCGCCGACCCGATCGACGAGCCTGCAGATGCCCGGGGTTTCGACGTGCGCCTGCGGAGAGGGGCCCATCCGCATCGCGATGGAAGCCGCGCGCGCGCTCGGCGCGCGGCGCGGCACCGTGGTCAGCTACGCCAACTCCGGCGACACCGTCATCGGCGACCCCGACCGGGTGGTCGGCTACGGGGCCGTCGTGTTCGGGCGCGGGAAACCTGGCGCGGATCTGGGCGCGCTGATCCGGCGCCAGCCGGATCCGAGCGGCACCCTCGATGCGGAAGACAAGCGCGTGCTGCTCCGCCTCGCGCGCGAGACGCTGACGCGACTCCTCGAGACGGACACGCTGCCCCTGCCGCGCGGCGGGTCGCCGAAGCTGCTGCGCGAGGCTGGAGCCTTCGTGACCATCAGGAAGCAGGGCGAGCTGCGGGGATGCATCGGCCGCATCGAGCCGGAGGGCGAGCTCATCGGCCTCGTGGCCAGGCTCGCCCTCGAATCGGCGTTGAAGGACCCGAGATTCCAGCCCGTGCACCGCGGTGAGATCAGGGACCTCGAGTTCGAAGTCTCGGTGCTCACGCCGATGAGCCGCGTCTCGAGCCCGGACGCCGTCGTGCCCGGCCGTGACGGCGTCCTGCTGCGCGTGGGCGACCGATCCGCCGTGTTCCTGCCGCAGGTCGCGACCGAGCAGCGCTGGGGCCGGGTGGAACTCCTCGACCGCCTGGCGGAGAAGGCGGGCCTGCCCGCGCGCGCGTGGCGGGACAAGAACGCCTCGCTCTGGACGTTCCAGGCCGACGTCTTCAGCGAGTCCGGCCTCCGGTGATCCTGCTGCTCCTCGCCGGGGCGCTGTCGATGGTGGCGCAGGTCGTCGTCCTGCGCGAGCTCGTCGCGGCGCTTTTCGGCGTCGAACTCCTGTACGTCCTGGCGCTCGGCGCCTGGCTCCTCGGCACCGCGGCGGGGTCGATCGCCGGCCGCCGGGTGCGTGACGGCGGACACGCCGTCGCGGCAGGGTTCCTGACGCTCGGGCTCTTCGTCCCGGCGGTCCTGGTGTTCGTCCGGGCCTTCGCAGGCATCCTCGGCGCCGTTCCGGGAGCCTACCTCGCGTTTCCGCTCCAGGCCCTCCTGGTCGCGTGCGCGGCGGTTCCTCCAGCGTTCGTCTGCGGGTTCCTCTTTCCGCCGCTCGCCGGCTCGATCGGGGGCCTGGGTGCCGGCATCAGCCGGGGCTACGCCATCGAGGGCGCGGGCGCGGCGGCGGGCGGCGTGCTGGTGACGGTCGCCATGGGGCTCGGGGCGTCAACGCTCGTCGTCGCCCTCACTGCCGGCGCGCTGGCTCTGGCTGCGGCAGCGGCCGCGGGATTCCGGCTCCGCGCCATCTCCGTCGCATCGATTTTGGGCATCTCCGCGGCGTGGAGTCTCGGGGTCCTGCAGTCCGGCGCGTGGGACGCTCACCTCACCCGCTGGACGTACCCGGCGCTCGTGGCCGTCGCGGACACGCCGTACGCGAGGGTCGCGGTGTCTCGGAGCGAAGGACAGGTCGCGGTTTTCGTCAACGGGGCGCTGGCCTTCGAGAGCGAGGGGACGACCGCGGAGGCGTTCGCGGACATCGCCGCGGCCCAGCATCCCCGGCCGCGGCGCGCGCTCGTCCTCGGCGGCGGCGGCGAGGGCGTGCCCGCCGCCCTCCGGGCTCACGCGATCCCGGAGATCGACAACGTCGAGATCGACGAGCAGGCCTTCCGGCTGGTCACGGCGCACGCGCCGGCGCCGCGCGCGGCGGGCCGCGACGGCGCCGGGCTCCGCGTGATCTTCGCCGAGCCGAGGCGGCGCCTCGCGCGCAGTCAGCCGTATGACCTGATACTCGTCGCGACGGGCGACCCGGCGTCGGGTGCCGCGAGCCGCTTCTATACCAGGGAGTTCTTTCGGATTTGCGCGAGAAGCCTGACACAGGGCGGGGTGCTCGCCGTGCGGCTGGCCGCGTCGGAAAACGTCTGGCCGCGGCCCCTCGCGCGCCGGACCGCGAGCATCGTCAACGCGCTCCGCGCCGAGTTCCCCGAGGTGGACCTGGTGCCGGGCGCCACGCTGTTCCTGTTCGCATCCAAAGGGCCGCTCACGCAGGACCCGGCGGTCCTGTCCGGGCGCCTCGGCGATCGCGGCGTCCAATCCCGGATCATGACGCCCCGGTATGTGCGCTACCTCTACGAGAACGACAGGAGAGACCAGGTCCGGCAGGAACTGGACGTCCTGTCGCAGGTCGAGGCAAACCGTGACGCGGCGCCGTCGTGCTACCAGTACGCGGCGACGCAGTGGCTGTCGATGTTCTATCCCTCCCTGGCGGTGGCGCCGCCGATCGGGCCGCTGAGCGCGTGGGTCGTGGGACTGGCCGTCGCGGCGACCGTGGGAGTCTGGCTGGCGCGGGGTCGCGGCCGGCCTGACCGGCGCCTCACGGCGATGCTGTTCGTGGCGGGACTTGTCGGCATGGTGCTCGAGACGGTGCTCATCCTGCAGTACCAGGTCGCGCACGGCACGGTCTTCCAGCACGTGGGGTGGCTGCTGACTTGCTTCATGGCTGGACTGGCCGCCGGCGGCTGGTTCTTCTCTCGCGGCGCGGCTTCCGGAACCGGCGGGCCGAAGTCTGGGCGGATGGGCCGGATTCCTGCCGCGGCTCTCGCGGCCGCCGCGGCGTGCGCGGCGATGTCCACCAGGATGCCCGCCATGGCAGGACTCGGCTGGACCAGCCTGATGCTCGCCGCGTCCGGCCTGATCGTCGGCGGGTGCGTCGCGCTTGCCGCAGCCCGATGGTCCGGCAGCCGCCGCGAGGGCGCATCCTCGATCTACGCCGCCGACGTGGCCGGAGGGGCGGCGGGTGCGGTGCTGGCCACGCTCGTGTTCGTGCCGGCGGCCGGCCTCGACGGGGCCTGCCTCATTTCAGGCGCCATCGCCGCCATCCTGATCCTGGTCTAGCGGCGTTCAGGGCCTGGCGCCGCCTCTCGGGCGCTGCCCGATCACGACGCGCCGGCCGTCGTACGCCGGGGAGACGATGCCCTTGGCCTTCAGGTAGGACGTCAGCACGTCGAGCCGCGTCCGCTTGGTGTTCTCCTGGGTGATGCCGCGCAGCGCGAACCCGGCGAAGTACGAGTTCGTCGATCCCGAATAGGTGCGGGCGTCATCGATCGGCGCGTCCCCGATCGAGGCTTCGACGACCTCGCCGTTCACCACGCGGTACCGCAGCCCGGACGCGTAGGGGACGTACCGGGCGAGCATCGCCTTGATTTCGGCACCGGTGGCCTTGAAGAGGACGACGGTATTGTCGAACGGGTCCATCGCGACGAGATCGGCGCGCGTGACGTCGCCCGCCACGAGCGGAGACCGGACGCCACCGGTGTTCTCGAGATCGATCTCCGTCTGGAAGGTCTCGCGGACCGCGTCCGCCACCAGGTGGTACGGCGTGTCGTCGTCGCCGCGGCTGCTGAAGTCGCCCGCGGCCTTCGCGACGACCTCCGCGAAGCGCGGCGCAATCGGCTGCCAGAATTTGTCGACGACGCCGGCGACCATCGGCTCGGCGGGCATCTCCGGCGTGATCGGGATCAGGCGCGCCCGGTAGCGGCTCACCCGCCAGGCGCCCTGGGCGTCCTTCCTGAACAGCAGGTCGAGCCGGCCCAACTCTCCGGCCCACTGGTGGGCCTGCACGATCACCGTCCCGTTGACGTCGTCCTGGCGGAGGTCTTCGCCGCGCCACACGAACTCACCCGTCGGCAGCCGCGAGTGCGAATGGCCGCCGACGATCACGTCGATGCCGGGGACTTCGGCCGCGATCCGCTCGTCCACGTCGTTCCCGCAGTGCGACAACAGGACGACGATGTCGGCCTGCTTGCGGAGCGTCTCCACGATGCCCGGCGCCGTGGCGATCGGGTCGAGGACGTCGACGGCCTCCTTGGCGGCCGGGTACGACCCGGCGTCCCGGGTGACCAGGCCGAAGAGCCCGACGCGCACCGCTCCGACCTTCTCCACGCGCCACGCCTGGCCGATCGGCTTCCGGGTGGATCGCTCGATCGCGTTGGCCAGGAGCACCGGGTGCTTCGTCTGGGCGAGGAGCTTCTGCGTCTGGGCGAACGGGTAATTGAATTCGTGGTTCCCGATCGTGGCGAAGTCGTACCCGGCCGCGTTCATCGCGGCGACGTCCGCCTCGCCGCGGTACTCGGTCGAAAACGGCGTGCCGTCCGAGTAGTCGCCGATGTCGACGAACCAGACGGGAATGCCGCGGCCCTTCTGCTCGGTGCGGATCTTCTGCACGAGCGTGGCGCGGCGCGCGATGCCCCCGATGTCCCGGCGGACCTGGAGGTCTTCCAGGTCGGACCCGGCCGGCACGATGGTCGGGTAGCTGAAGGGCAGCAGGTGGCCGTGCGTGTCGTTCGTGTGCAGGATCGTGAGCCTGGCCTGGGTGGCGGGCTGCTGCGCCAGGGCGGCAGCCGGGAGGGTCAGGGCCAGCAGGCAGGCGGTGGCGAACAGGCGTCTCGTCACGGGCGTGTACCTCGGTCCCCATTGTAGTCTGTGCTACCGTTGTCCCGCCCGCGAGGGCGGGTGAGGAGGCCGGCCGATGCTCTGGATCTTCGTCGCCTACCTGGCGCTCACGCTGGCCCTGGGGTTCTGGCAGGGGCGCCGCACCAAGTCGCAGGCGGACTTCGTGCTCGGGAGTTCGCGCCTGCCCGGCTGGATGCTCGCGCTGTCCGAGCGGGCGACGGGGGAGTCGGCGTGGCTGCTGCTCGGCTTCACCGGGTTCATCTACGCGAACGGGCTGTCGGGCATCTGGATCGGCATCGGCTGCCTGACCGGCATCTCCACGGCGTGGATCGTCCTGGCGCGGAAGTTCCGGCGCGAAGCCGAGCGCTACCGGGCCATGACGATGCCGGAGTACTTCTCGGCGAAATTCCCCGAGAAGGCGAACACGATCCGGGTCCTGTCGACCGTCATCATCGCGTTCTTCTTCATCTTCTACGTCGGCGCGCAGTTCGCCGGCGCCGGAAAGACGATCGAGGAGACCTTCGGCCTGCCGGCGATCTGGGGCCAGCTGCTGTGCGCGGCCGTGATCATGACCTACGCGAGCTTCGGCGGGTTCATCAGCGTGGTGGCGGTCGATGCTCTGCAGGCCATCCTGATGATCCTCACGCTGATCGTCACGCCCGTCGTCATGTTCGCGAAAGTGCTCGCCGGTCCGGTCTCGATCGGCCAGGCGCTCGCCGCAGCCGGGCCCGGGATGGGGTCGCTGACGGGAGGGGCGGTCGGGTTCGCGGCGGGGGTCCTCATCTTCAACAACTTCGCGTGGTTCTTCGGCTATCTCGGCGGGCAGCCGCAGCTCAACGCGCGGTTCATGGGGATGCGCGACGATCGCCAGGTCGGCATCGGGCGGAACATCGCCGTCGCCTGGACGGTGGCCGCCTACAGCGGGGCCGTGATGATCGGCCTGTGCGCCCTCGCCCTGTTCGGGCCGAAGGCCATTGGTGATCCCGAGATGGTGCTGCCGTACTCGCTGACGGCGCTCTTCCCGGGCTGGCTGGCCGGCATCCTGCTCGCCGGCGCCGTTGCGGCCATGGTGTCGACGGCCGAGAGCATGTTGATCGTCGCAGGCACGGCGGTCAGCCAGGACGCGTACAAGGGCATCATCCGCAAGGGCCAGGTGCCGGACCGGACGCTCCTCAGCGTGTCCCGGGCCACCACGCTGGCGATCGGCGTCCTGTCACTCGTGCTCGCGCTGACGACCGAGAAGCTCATCTACTCCATCGTGAGCTACGCGTGGGCCGGGATCGGGTGCTCGTTCGCACCGGCGGTCCTGCTGTCGTTCTACTGGGACCGTTTCTCGTCGGCCGGCGTGGTGACCGCCCTGCTCGCCGGGCTCCTGACCACCGTCGTGTGGATCGCGACCGGGCTCGACGCGCACGTGACGGCCATGGCCGCGACGTTCATCGTCGCCATGGGTTCGGCTGTCGCCGTGACGCTCGCGACGTCCCCTCGCCGATAGCAGGGGTAGTTGGGGTCAGGCCCCGTTGGGTCGGGCCTGAACCCAGCCCTCACGGCCTCGACGAGACCGGCCTGAGCAGCAGTGACCGGCTCAAGCTCCGGCGCCCCTCGCTACGGCCGGGGCGCGAGGCGCAGGGCCATCATCGTGGCGTCATCAGCCGGCTGGGCGCCGCCGCGGAACTCGCGAAGGGCCGTCTCGACCCGCACCAGCAGGTCGACGACGCCGAGGGCGGATGCGTCGAGCAGGGCGTGTTCGAGCCGGTCGGCGTCGAAGAACTCGCCGGACTCGTTCGGAGCCTCGATCGCCCCGTCGGTATAGAGGAACAGCAGGTCGCCGGGACCGACCTGCACCCGCCGTTCTCCGAAGCCGTGCCCCGGAAGCAGCCCGATCGGCAGGCCGGTCGAGCCGAGCCGCTCGAGCCCGCCGCCCGCCCTGAGGAGGAACTGGGGATTGTGGCCGGCGTTCACGAAGCGCAACTCCCGGCCCGCAGCGTCCAGGACGCCGACGAACAGCGTGACGTAGACCTCAGGCGGCGTATTGGCGGCGATCTCGTGGTCCACGCTGTCCATCAGGCGCGCCAGGTCGGCCTCGAGCTGGAGCTTCGCCCGAAGCGTGGCCTGGATGTTCGCCATCAGGAGCGCCGCGCCCACGCCCTTGCCTGACACGTCTCCGACCAGCAGGGCAAGGCGGCCGTCGTCGAGCGCGAAGTAGTTGAAGAAGTCCCCTCCGACTTCACGGGCCGGGACCGACACGCCGGCGACTTCCATGAGGCTGGTCTTCAACGGACCGTGGGGCAGCATCTCGTTCTGAATCTGCCGGCACAATTCGAGCTCGCGCGCCAGGCGTTCCTGCCTGACGAGCATCAGGTCGTGGGCCTGGAGCTCCGACGCCATGCGGTTGAAGGACCGCGCCAGCTCGCCGACTTCGTCCGGCGCGCCTTCGGCGACGCGTGCCCGGCGATCGCCCGCCGCCAGCCGCTGCACGCCGGCGTTGAGCGCGCTGAGGTGCCGCGTGAGGCGCGTCGCAAGCGGCAGGATGATCGCGAACGCGCCGGCGATGAAGAGCAGGCCGACGGCCAGGTTGCCGAGCGACGCCCGGCGCATGTCCCGCAGGGAATCCCGGATGGGGCGGGCGAGGCCGAAGACGATGCCCGACGGGTCGCGCCGCGTGACGACCAGCACGTCGCCGGCGAGTGTCGTGGTGGCGGCCTCGCCGGCCGCGAGCCCGGAAACGTCGAGGTCGAGCGCCTCGACCATCCGGCTCGCCTCGGCATCGATCGCGTGAACGACGCCGCCCGGGTCCAGGACGAACGGGATCTCGCCCCGGTCGCGCCGCCCGAGCGAGAGGACGGTCTCGATGAGGCGGTTCTGGTCGATGGTCGCGTTGATCTCGCCGATCACGCGTCCGGCGCGCCGGACCTCGAATTGCAGTGCCTCGCCCTTGGCGAGCGCCGCCATCCGCTTCTGGCGGTCCGCGGCCCGGCGCTCGCGGGCGGCCTGCATGGCTGCGGCGGCCGCTCCGGATTCCGGACCGGTCCCCGGGCGCCGGGTCCTGGCGGCTAACGGAGCGTCAGGAGCGGCCGGAGGGGCCGGGGCGGCGGGCGGCATCGCCGGACCGCCGGGCGGAGGCGGCGCCGGGACGGCCGTCATTCCAGCCGGCGCAGCGCCGGGGCCGCGTTCCAACTCCATCTGCCGCTGGATCGCTCTCCTCCACGCGTTGACGGCCTCCGGCGTCAGTGCCTCGAACGCCGCGTCCGTACCGGCCGGCCCTGCCGAGTCTTGCGCGGACGGCATCTCGATCACCACGCGCGGCATGCCGGGCGTCAGGACCGGCACCCCGCGAGGGATCTGCGGCCGGCCGGCAGCCCCGGCCGGTCCGGGCGGCGGCGGGGAAGGTCGCTGCATCCCGAGATCGCCTCGCGCTCCCGGCCCCGGCCACTCGAACCGCCGCGCCCCAGGCGGGCGGCCCGAGCCGCGAGACGTGGGAGGCCCGGCCGCGCCGCGGTTTACAGTCGCAGCTGAGGCGGCCTGCTCGCCTGCCCCCGCGCCCGTCGCGGCGCTCGTCGAGGCGAACTCCAGGCGCCTCACGAGAGGCGCGGCCTCGGCGAGCATCGCCGTCGCCACGTTCTGGAGGTTCGTCCGTGCCAGGCTGGCGCTCTCCTCCGCCCCGGCGCTGCCGGCGACCGGCACCTGGCTGGCCCCGCCGGCGGCCGGTTCCTCGACCCTCATGCGCCAGAGTCGCTCGACGCGGTCTCCGAGGTCCGCCATGACCCAGGTCATGCGGTCGCCCATCTCGCCGGCCATCTGGCCGGCCTGCGCCTCGACCGCGCTCCTCAGCGCGGAGGCTGACGAGTAGTAGGAATAGGCCGTCACCACCGCGAGAGGGACGACGGAGATCAGGAAGAACACCAGGGACAGGCGGGTGCGGAGTTTCATGGCTTCACCAGGATCCTACGCCTGTTGACAGACGGGCGTTTCACCGCCGGCCCGAACCGCCGTGAGCCGGCGGCCCGCACCTTGTAGAATGGGTTCCGTCGCATGGACCTCTTCCTGACCATCCTCGCCGACGACATCCTGCCGATCTTCCTCGTCGCGGCTGCGGGCTTCCTGCTGGCGCGCCACCTGCACGTCGACGTGAAGTCCGTGTCGCGCGTCACGTTCAACGCGCTGGCTCCCTGCCTGGTGTTCACGCAACTCGTCACCAGCCGTGTCGGCGCAGGGGAATTCGGGCGCATCGTCGCCTTCACGGTGCTGCTCGTGGCCTGCATCGGCGCGGCGGCGAGGCTGGTGGCGATCCCGTTCCGCCTGGACCGTCCGCACCTGATGGCGTTCCTCATCGTCGTGATGTTCTCGAATGCCGGCAATTACGGCCTGTCGGTCGTCCTGTTCGCGTTCGGTCCCGAGGTGCTGTCGCGGGCCGTCGTCTACTTCGCGACGAGCGCGCTGCTGGTGTACAGCGTCGGGTCCGTACTGGCGTCGAGCGGGCGCCGCAGCGCGGGCTCCGCGCTGCTCGGCCTGGTCCGAGTGCCGGCGTTGTGGGGCGTGCTCGCGGCGGCCCTCGTCATCTGGAGCAGCGTGACGCTCCCCACCGGCGTCTTCCGCCCGGTCGAACTGCTGGGCTCCGCGGCGATCCCCGTCATGCTGCTCGTGCTGGGCATGCAGTTCGAGAAGGGCGCCTGGCCCGAGCGGCCCGGACTCGTGGCGGCCGCCGCCGGGCTGGCGATCATCGGCTCGCCGCTCATCGGGTTCGGCCTGGCGCCGCTGCTCGGGATCGAAGGCATCACCCGGCAGGCGGTCCTCGTGGAGGCGGCGATGCCCAGCGCGGTGATCACCACGATCCTGGCGCTCGAGTTCGACGTCGCGCCGCGATTCGTGACGTCGGTGGTGGTCGTCACGACGCTCGCCAGTTCGGTGACCGTGTCGCTGTTGATCGCGCTGCTGAAGTCGGGGTTCTAATCCGCTGCCGCGCGGCGGAGCCGCTCCGACGCGTGCCGGGCCCACTCCGGGTCCGCGAGCATCGCCCGGCCGATCCCGACGATGTCCGCTCGCCTCGATCGGACGATCACATCGGCCGTCTCGGGCGCCGAAATTCCGCCGGTGACGAGAACCGGCACGTCCACGACGTCCTTCAGGGCTTCTGCGTAAGGCACGAAGTACCCGGGGCCTCGGCCGGGGTCGTCCGAACCCGCGAGGCCGCCGGAGACGTCGATGAGCGACACGCCCGCCGCGACGAGCCTGGACGCGATCCAGCAGGCCGGAGCGAGCGTCAGCCCGCCCGGACGCTCGTCGTGCATCCCGAGCCGCACGAACACCGGCAGGCGCTCGCCGACGCGCCGCCGGACTGCCCCGACGACGTCCACCGCCAGCCGGCAGCGCCGGGCGTCGTCGCCGCCGTACTCGTCGTCCCGGTGATTCGTGAGCGGAGAGAGGAACTGCGAGAGCAGGAAGCCGTGCGCGGCGTGCACTTCGACCGCGTCGAATCCCGCCCGCTGCGCGCGGCCGGCCGCGGCCGCGAACGCCTCGATGACGTCCGCGATGCCCTCGGCCGTGAGGGCGCGGGGCACCTCGCCCTGCGGATCGCGCCCGGTCGAGACAGGGGAGGGCGCGACGACGGGCAGCCCGGTGACGCGGGACGCAGACCTGGAACCGGCGTGGGAAATCTGCAGGCAGGAGACCGCGCCCTCGGCTCGGATGGCGGACGCGATCCGGGCGAGTCCGGCAAGGCACGCGTCGTCGTGCGACCCGAGCTGGGTGGAACTCGCCCGGCCCTGCGGGTGCACGAACGCGTGCTCGACGATGACGAGCCCCGTGCCGGCGGCGGCGCGCACGCGGTGGTACTCGACGTTCGCGCCGCTGGCGAAGCCCTCGGGGGTAGCCTGGCCCGACCACATGGGCGGCATGGCGATGCGGTTCCGCAGCGTCAGGCCTGCGAACGACAGCGGCGACAACAGCGTGGGCATCTCGCGCTCCGTCATCGGTCAGAAGTCAGGAGTCAGGAGTCAGGAGTCAGAAGTCAGAATCGCGAGTTCCGAGTCCCCATCTTCGAGCCCCCCCGATCCCCTAGCCCCTAGCCCCGAGCCCCGGGCCCCTACCTGATGGGGTACTTGGGCACCGGCGGCCAGCTGAACGGCTTCTCCTTGATCTGGCCGAGCAGCACGTCGATCGCCTTCTCGAGCTGGAGATCCCGGCCGGCCGACGCGGACGCCGGGTCGTTGTCGACGAGGACGTCGGGGTCGGCGCCGTGGTTCTCGACGAGCCACGCGCCCTTCTCGTTGTAGAACGAGTTGTTCGACTGATGGACGGTGCCGTTGTCGATCGTCCGCTGTCCGTTGACGATGCCGACCAGCCCGCCCCAGGACGGCACGCCGATGACGGTGCCGAGCTTGCGGGCCTTGAAGTGCTCGACGAACGCCTCGCCGTCCGAGCCGTTGTACTCGTTCGTCACGACCGCGATCGGGCCGGTCGTCACCGATCCCGGGTAGCGGAAGGGCACCATGCCGCGCAGGACGTTGTGCGCCGTCATCCTGCGCTCGAGCTTGTCGATGATGAAGTACTCCGTCCACCCGCCGCCGTTGCCCCGCACGTCGATGATGAGCCCCTGGCGGTCGCGGAACGCGCGCCAGTACTTGTCGAACTGGGCGGTGTTGTCGGAGCTCATCGCCGTGATGTGCATGTAGCCGAGGGCCCCGCCCGAGGCCTTCTGCACCGTGGCGATGTTGCCCGCGATCCACCGCTCGTAGCGGAGGTCGCTTTCGGATCGCAGCGGCTCGACCTCGTACGTCTTCGCGCCGGTTGCCGAAGGCGTCCGGCTGACGGTGACCGTCACCTTCTGCCCCCTCGTGACCTGCAGGTGCCGGTACGGCGTGTCACCCTTCAGATCGTGCCCGTCGATGGCGATGAGGAAATCGCCGTCCCTCACGTCGTAGTCGGGCCGGGCGAGCGGGGCCGCGAGGCCGCGGTTGTAGGGCGTCGGGCCGAGCACGCGCGCGATCCGCGGATAGCCGCTCGCGTCAGGCACGATGTCGGCGCCCAGCAGTCCCGCGTAGACCGGGTTCGGCGGAAGCTGCGTGGGCGCGAAGTCGCCGCCCGACACGTAGGTATGGGACACGCAGAGCTCGCCGACCATCTGCGACAACAGCCAGTTCAAATCCGAGCGGTTGTTCAGATCCGGCAGCATGGCCCGGAACTTCGCGCCGATGGCCTTCCAGTCGCGCCCGTGCATGTTGGCGTCGTAGAAGAAGTCGCGGTACCAGCGCCAGCTGTCGTTGAAGATCTGCGTCCATTCCGCGAGGGGGCTCACGCGGTACGTCATCAGGTCGAGGTCGAGCTTCGCGCCGAACCCCTTCGCGGACGCCAGCGCCGCAGTCGAGCCGATGGCGTAGGCCTGGCCCTTCTTGACGATGGCGTGCTCGCGGTTCGGGGAGAGCGCCCAGTCGCTCATCGTGTCCGCCGACACCGTCAGCGCCTTCGCCGCCATGTCGTAGACGCTCAGGGTCCACTTGTCCTCGCCAGAGGGCGTGAAGATCGTCTCGTACTCGCTCTCGTGGAAACCGTCCGTCGAGGCCCAGGTGACCGCGTTCCTGCCGGCCTTCAGGAAGAAGTAGTTGCCCGGCTTCACCGGCAGGGGGTACACGCGCTGCTCGATGCCGGCGAGGTCGATCCGGAACGGCTGGGGTTCCGCCGCCCGGGGCGCGCTCTTCTCGAACGGGGGCGCCTGGCCGGCGCGGAGCTGCACGGCCATCACCTGCACGGGGTGCGGCACCACGTGGTTGTCCTCGAAGATGTCCATGCGCGCCGTGAAGTCGCGGTACGACAGGAAATACAGGTAGTCGCCGGCCGCGTCGAAGCTCGGGTTCAGGCTGTCGCAGAACCCGTCGGTCACCGGGACGCTGCGGGCCTCGGCGAGGCTGTACAAGAACACGCGGTTGTTGCGGTTGAATTCGACGAACGAGTACGCGATCCACCGTCCGTCGGGCGACCACGAGTAGTCGCTGACCTCCCAGAAGAACTCGTCGTTCTTCAGCTGGTTCGACGAGGCGACCTTCGTCAGCGCCTTCGTCGCGACGTCGAGGTAGAAGATCGAGAAGTCCTTGTCGCCGAACAGGATCTTGGATCCGTCGGGCGACCACTCCAGGTGATACGCGTGCCGGTCGAGCGTTGTCGTCAGCGCGTCCCAGGGCCGCCCGCCAGCGGTGTCGGTGACGTAGATCTGGTACTCGCCGCTCCGGTCCGAGTAGAACGCGACCCGCGACCCGTCGGGCGAGAGGCGGGGGTGGCGCTCGCGCGTGCCGGGCGTGCCCGTCAGGTTCCGCGGCACCGCCCCCTCGCCGGCCGGCACCACGTAGATGTCGCCCCGGGCCTCGAAGACCGCGGTCTTGCCGTCGTTCGAGACCGTCATCGCGTGGATGTACTCGCGGGGGTTGACGGTGCGGTCAGCCAGCTCCCACCGCTCGTCGGGCATCTCGACGTTGACACGCCTGGCCTTGCCGGTCGCGACGTCGAGGACGTGGAGCCACCCGGCCTGGACGAACACGATGGAGGCGCCGTCGGTGTCGGGCATCTGCACGTCGAAGTCCTGGTAGTTCGTGACCCGGGCGACTGCCTTCGTCGAGACGTCGTAGGCGTAGAGGTTGGCGATGCCGCCCGCGCCGCGGTCGGAGACGAAGTAGATCCGGCCGCCCACCCACATCGGGTACGCGTTCTTCCCGACGTAGTCGGTGAGCGGCGCGTAGGTGCCCGCCTTGAAGTCGTGCAGCCAGATGTCGGTGTACTGGCCTCCCTTGTAGCGCTTCCAGTAGTACTCCTCGTTCCCGCGCCGGTTGTACGCCAGCTTCGTCCCGTCCGGCGAGTAGGAACAGAGGATTCCCCGCTCCATCGGCATGCGTTCCGGCATGCCGCCGCCGGCGGCCACCGTGTAGAGCTTGGTGATCGGCCGGAAGGTGTTCTCGTGGCTCGACCGGAACACGACCCGGGCGCCGTCCGGCGTCCAGCCCACCGTTTGGAGTCCGGCGCCCATGAACGTGATGCGCCGGGGCGTTCCCCCCGTCGCGGGCATCACGTACAGGTTGTTGCCCTCGTACTGGCCGGTGAACGCGACGAGACGGCCGTCAGGGGAGAACTTCGGGACGTTCTCGCCGCCGGGATGGCTGGTGAGCCGCGCCGCAACGCCCCCCGACGCCGGGACCGTCCAGAGGTCGCGGTCCCAGCTGAAGACGATCGTGCCGCCGGCGATGTCGGGGTACTGGATGAAGCGGCCGGGTGTGCCGGCCAGGGCGGGCACGGACACGGATGCCAGGGCGAGCGCCAGGACGACGAAGACGGTTTTTCGCATGGAGAAGCTCCGGGAAGGCGAACCACGAACGACCCCGATTCTACACCTGCGCGGCTGGAGCGGCCCCCTCGCCCACAGGGCGCTACGCGCGCGAGGCCCGGCCATGCGGCGCCGCGGCGAAGACCCGGAGCGCCGAGGCCATCGCGTCCGGGTCGGACGCGCTGTCGCCGGAGAGCGCCGACCATGCGAGGGCCCCGGCGTACCCCGCCCGCCGGGCCGCTTCCAGGATGTCGGCGGCCGGCCGTGCCGAGCCGCGCGTCGGGAACTCGCCGAGCAGCAGCGGCCGGTCCAGGCCGAAATCGGACACGCGGCGGCCGATCGGCGAGCGCCGATCCAGGCGGTCGTACCAGTGCGCCTGGTACACGTCCAGGCCGAGGCCCTCGACGAGCGACAGGGTGCGCGTCGAGGCCGACCCCACCGTGGCCGCGTGCGCCGTGCGGGCGTGGATCAACTCGACCGTGTCGGCGATGAACGCGCGCATGACGGGCCGCGGCACGCGTGCGGCCACGCGGTCTCCGCCGCCGCCGCGCGTGACCCATTCGGGCTCGTTCAGCACGTCCCACGCCGCGATGGACGGGTGCCGGCCGTACCGGTCGAGGATCGGCGCGACCACGCGCTCGAGCAGGCGGGTGCGCGGGCCGGGACCGGTGGCGAGGTCGCGGCGGCCGCGCGTCGGCACGCCGTCGACGACGACAGCGGGCAGGAACCAGTGGAAGTCGAAGAGGACGAAGATGGCGCGGAGCCCGGCGCGATCGATCGCTGCTGCCGCCGCGTCAACGTCGCGGAAGACGAAGGAGTCGAGACCGGCCGGCTCCCCGTCCGCGCCGGGTATCAGCCCGGCGCGCCCGTCGCACAACATGAACCAGCGAACGTGCGTGAAGCCTTGGTCCGCGAGCCTGGCGAGCACGTCTCGCAGCGCCGGGATTCGATCCGGCCGGCCCACGCCGCCTTGCGCGTGCCACCGGTTGGCGCCGAAATCCCCGCCGTAGCTCAGCCACGGCAGGTTCGTGCCGACGATGAACTCCTCGTGCTGGTTCCAGCGCATGCGGTTTCGCCGCAGCCAGGCGCCGGCGGCCGGCGACCCGCAGGCGATCGTCGACGTGCGGCTACGCTTTCGGCGTCTCCATGAGGCGCAGGGCGATGGCGAACATCAAGAACCCTATCGCGCCCCGCCAGTAGCCCTGCGGCGCGATCAGGAAGTTCTGGCCGGTGAAGGCCAGGATGGTGCCGACGGCGAACGCGAGCGCCGCCAGTGCGATCAGTGCCCAGCAGTACGTCTTCATGTCGTCCCCTCGCCTTGCCCCTTGCCCCTTGTCCCATGCCCCTGCCCGAATCCCGAACCCCGAACCCCGAAGCCCGAGCGTCACTCCCACTCAATCGTGCCCGGCGGTTTCGTCGTCAGGTCGATGGCCAGCCCGCTGACGCCCGGCAGGGCGAGTATCTGCGCCTGGAGTTCCGTCACCAGCGCGCCCGGCAACTCCGCCGGGACCGCCGTCATGGCCCGCTCCGAGTGGATGGGCCTCACCACGACGAACTCGCGTCCCGCGCCGTCCACCTCGAGCGGCACCATTGCCGTCGGGCATTGCCAGATGCGGTCGTAGATCCCGTGGCGGCGCAACCCTTCCATGACGATGAAGTCGGCTTCCCTGAGCAGGTCGAGGCGCTGGCGCGTCACCGTCGCCGCGACCGGCACCGCGCGCCCGGGGGCGCTCGGGCCAAGATTCCAGAGGCAGCGGTTGACGTGCGGGACCTCCCGGAAGAGGGCCGCGGCCAGTTCGAGCCGGCGCTCCCACGAAAGGTCTCCGGTGACGAGGACGGGGTGCTCGTACGACCGCAGGTCGGCCTTCACCCCAACGGACCTGATGGGAAGCGCGAGGGCGGAGACGCCGAACCGGGAGGCGACGCCCGCCGTCTTCGGCTCCACTTCCTCGAATCCTTCACGGTCTTCCCGGCCGGTCGAGCACAGCAGGCGCACGCCGAGCCCCGGGCCGGGGAACGGGTGCCGCCAGACGAGCCTGCGGGGGATCCCGAGCTGCTCGCCCAGTTCCCGCACTTCCACTTTGTACAGGTCGGCGATCGGCTCGACCACGCGGCCCTGCGCGATCATCTCCTCGATGACCGGCACGCGGTTGTGGTGCGTCTTGATCGTGTCCGCGCGCTTCGTGCCGCCGGTCTCGATCGTGTCCGGGTAGATGGTCCCCTGGCCGAGCAAGTGCGCCTCGATCCCGAGCGCCCGCGCCTCCCGCTCGAACACTGCCACGAAGGTGTTGCCGATGATCGTGCGTTTGGCCTCGGGTTCGACGACGCCGGAGAGCGCCGACAGGAACGCGTCGCTGGCGTCCACGAAGTGCAGGTGTTCGCCGAGGCCGAGGCCCTCGAACATCTCGACGACGGCCCGGCTCTCGCCCTTGCGCATCAGCCCGTTGTCGATGTGCAGGAGGTGCAGCCGATCCGGCCCGATGGCCAGCCCGAGCAGCCGCGCGGCGACCGTCGAATCGACGCCGCCCGACGCGAGCAGGAACACGGACTTCGTGCCCGCCTGCCGGCGCACCTGCTCGATCCGTTCCTCCACATAGCGCTCCATCGTCCACGACGGCGTGCACCCGCAGATGCCGAACACGAAGTTGGCGATCATCTCGGTGCCGTGGACGGTGTCGTCCACCTCGGGGTGGAACTGCACGCCCCAGCGGCGCAGCGCCTCGTTCCCGATGGCGGCGAACCGGTGCGGCTCCCCGGACTCGCCGAGTGCCGTGTAGCCCAGTTCGCGGAAGCCGGGCCCGACGCTGGTCACCGAGTCGAAGTGGCTCATCCAGACCCGTTCGACCGGGCCCAGGCCCGCGAAGATCGGGCTGCCGGCCACGACCCGCATGTCGGCCGGGCCCCACTCGCGTCCGCCGTGGGTGACCGTCCCCCCGTAGTGCTTCGCGATCTCCTGGTGGCCGAAGCAGAAGCCGACGATCGGGACGTCGAGGTCGTAGATGGCCTTGTTGTAGTCGGAGTCCTCGCCGAAGGAAGCCAGGCTGGGGCTGCCGGACAGGATGATTCCCTTGTAGCGGCGGAACGCGTCGATCGGGTCCTCGGGCTGGCGGATCTCCGCCAGCACGCGGAGGCGCCTGACTTTGGTCGCGATGAGGTGCGCGTACTGTCCGCCGAAGTCGACGACGGCGATGGCATCGTGGGGCATGTCGATCGGCGATCTTAGTCTGTCGCGCCGCCGCTGTGAAGCGGCGATCGAGCCGCGGCTCCCGGCACTATACTGGCCGTCGTGTCACAACCGCGCGTGTCGCGGGTCGTCGCCGTCGGCGCGAGCAACCTCACGCGCGGCTTCAGCACCGTCGTTGCCACGGCCAGGGATCTCTGGGGGCCCGGCGTCGAGATCGTCGCCGCCCTCGGCCACGGGCGCTCGTACGGCGAGCGCAGCACCGTCGTGTGCAGGACGCTGCCCGGGATCCTGCAGTCGGGGATCTGGCGGGCCGTGGACGAGCGGCCTCCGGCCCCGACCCGGGCGCTCGTGACCGACGTCGGCAACGACATCCTGTACGGCTCGCCGCCGGCGCGGGTGATCGCATGGGCCGCGGAGTGCGCGTCGCGCCTGGAGCGGTTCACGGACGACATCGTGATCACCGGCCTGCCGCCGTCGTCGCTGGGCGGGCTGTCGCCTGCGAGGTTCGTGTTCTTCCGGTCCCTCCTCTTTCCCCGGTGCCGGCTCACCCTGGCAGAGGTGCTGGACGCGGCGGCCGAGGTCGAAGCCGGCCTCGAGGCGCTGGCCGCGCGGCGCGGGTTCAGGTTCTGCCGGCTGAAGCCTGAGTGGTACGGCGTCGATCCCGTGCACCTTCGCCCGCGTGTGTGGCACCCGGCGTGGGAGGAGATTCTCTGCGGCGAGTCCGCCGGCACGTCCGGGCGAAGCCGGACGCGCCTGGAAGCCGTGCGCCTCTACTGCCTCCAGCCCGAACGCGTGGCCTTCCTGGGCATCGAGCGCCGCTCGCCTCAGCGGGGCACTCCGCTGCCGGCCGGTGGCCGCGTGTGGCTGTACTGAATCCGCCGGCAGGCGCCCGCCGGGGGCTGCAGCGCGCGGCCGCCTCAGCGGAGGCCGCGGTCCAGGTCGTCGATGAGATCCTCCACGTCCTCCAGGCCCACCGAAAGGCGCACCAGGCCGTCGGTCACGCCCTGCGCCAGCCTCGCCTCGCGCGACACGACGCTGTGGGTGGTCGAGGCGGGGTGGGTGATGAGCGAGCGCGCGTCGCCAAGGCTGACCGCCAGAGAACAGACGCGGACGGTGTTCATCAGGCGGATGCCGGCCTCCACGCCGCCCTTCAGGTCGAAGCACACCATCCCGCCGAATCCGCCCGGCATCTGGCGCACCGCCAGCGCGTGCTGGGGGTGGGAGGGGAGTCCCGGGTAGAGGACGCTCGAGACGGCCGGATGGGCTTCCAGCCAGGCGGCGATGCGCATGGCGTTGGCGTTGTGCCGCTCGACCCGCAGCGGGAGGGTGGCCGTGCCTCGGAGCATCAGGTACGCGGAGAACGGCGCCATGATGCCGCCGTAGTAGCGGAGCGGCTCCTTCAGGCATCGATCGATGAAGGCGGCGCCGCCGGCCACCAGGCCGCCCACCGCATCGCCATGCCCGCAGAAGTACTTCGTCGCGCTGTGGATCACCGTGTCGATGCCGAGATCGAGCGGCCGCTGGTTCACCGGCGAGGCGAACGTGTTGTCGCAGATCGTCGCCACGCCGGCCGCACGCGCCATCCGCCCGA
This sequence comes from uncultured Vicinamibacterales bacterium, assembly GCA_964491885.1. GTDB lineage: Bacteria > Acidobacteriota > Vicinamibacteria > Vicinamibacterales > JAKQTR01 > JAKQTR01. The sequence continues at coordinate 3,987 of CAZBIP010000007.1, read as the reverse complement.
TGGCTTCGAGGTCGCAGAGCGTGAGCAGGGGATTCCCGGGCGTCTCCAGGTACACGAGTTTCGTGGCGGGACGCATCGCCCGCTCGACGTTCGCCGGGTTCGTGGCGTCCACGAACGTCGTCTCGATGCCCATCGAGCCGAGTTGGGCAGCCATGAAATGATACGTGCTCGGGTAGATGGCGCTTGCCGACACGATGTGGTCGCCCGCGCGGACGATGGTGAGGATGGCCGCCGCGATGGCCGCCATGCCGCTGGCCGTGGCCACGGCCGCATCCGCGTGCTCGAGGGCCGCCGCCTTGCGCTCGAAGGCGCTCACGGTCGGGTTGCTCCACCGGCTGTACACGAACGCGTCCTTCTGTCCGGCGAAGATCGCGGCCCCGTTCTCGGCCGTCCCGAGATGGAACGTCGTGGCCAGGTGCAGCGGCGTGGCGAGCGCCCCCGTCACCGGGTCCGGCGACTCGCCCGCGTGAACGGCGGTCGTGTTGATGCCCGGCCGGCGGGTGTCATCGGTCATGCGTCTCTCCCTCCCGTCGAGTCTGGCGCCGGCGCCCGGCCGTCCGGGGTCAGCGCTGCTCGAGGACCAGCGTCGCCCGCGCCGCGTCGTCCACGGCGGCGCGCGTGAATCTCATGGGTATGTACTCGGCCCGGTTCCACGCGTCGAGCAGGTTCGCGTACCGGTCGCTCCAGACGTGGCCGGACTGGCCCATCGGGATCATGAAGCGGGACGCGTCGGGTCCCGCGAGATCGATGATCTGCCGGTACGAGGACACGAAGATGTCGCCGCCGATCGGGCTGACGGGGGTCAGCGTGAACGCGTCGCCGCCGCGCGGAACCGTCCGGCTGAAATAGCGGCGCAAGACCGGGACGGCGTCGAGGGGGGCGTGCGGGAACCGCGCGGCGTTGACGCGATCCCACCGCCACTTCTCGATCTTCGACGTCCCCTGACGGTCGCTCATGTCCGCGAGCGCCTGCTGCAGCGTCCGGCCGAGGAGCGTCTCGCACGTCTCCGGCCCGGACGTCCGCACGTCGTCGCACCAGACCGAGTCTCCGGACTGCACGAGCGCGTCGATGGCCTTGGCCGCCGAACTGCGCCGCGCCACGTACTCCTCCGCGAGGTCGTCGCCCAGTTCGTCCGCGAAGAGGCCGCGCGCCGTCGCGTCGTACCAGGCTTCGTAGAGGGCCGCTTCCGCGCTCGACCCCTCGAGCGTGCCGTCCCACTCGCGGAGCAGGGCGATCGCGTCGCGGCCCGGCTGGTCGAGGGGCCTCGCCCTCAGCAGGAACGGGAGCACCACCTGGACCTGCGCCGACCGGACGTCGCGCTGCATGCGCGCGAAATCCTCCACGGACAGCCGCGGGCGCTCTTCGAGGAACGCGACGATGCGGGCCGCGCGGTACGGGGCGTCCCAGCTGGTGCCGAGGAGGAAGGGGAACGAGTCCGGCGCCACCTTGTTGTTCGCCGAGGCGAGATAGCCGCGCGACGGGTTGTAGGCGGACGGCCACTCGCTCTCGTGGACGTAGCCGCGCCACTCCGACTCCCCGGTCCAGCCTGCCACCGGCCGCGTTCCGTCACCGCTCGTCCGGACCGGGATCGCGCCCGGCCCCAGATAGCCGATGTTCCCGTCCGTGTCCGCGTACACGAAGTTGAGCAGCGGGACGTGCATGCCGCGCAGCGCGTCCCGGAACCCGGCCCAGTTGCCGGCCAACCCGAGGCCGAGGAAACACTCCATGGTGCGGTCGGCCGCGTCGAGCCCCGTCCACCGGAGCGCGATCGTGGACTGCGCGTGCTCGAGGACGTCCGACACGACGGGGCCGTGCCTCGTGACGCGAATCCTGATGGGCACGGCCACCCGCCCGCGCACCGCGATCGTGTCGTGGAGGACGCGGATGGGCTCGAGCGTCCCGAGGTATTCCGCCTGGTCCCGCGTATTGATGCGCTCGATGTAGAGATCCTGCACGTCGCCGAGGAGCGCCGTCACCCCCCAGGCGATGCGGCCGTTGTGGCCGAGGACGATCCCCGGCATGCCCGGCAGCGTCGCGCCGATCGCGTCGTAGGCGCCGCCCGTCACGTGCGCCAGGAACCAGACGGCGGGCGTCTGGCCCGCCAGGTGCGGGTCGTTCGCGAGGATCGGCTTGCCGGTCACGGAGCGCGCGCCCGAGACGACCCAGTTGTTGCTGCCGCCGCCGATGGCGGGCGCCACGGCGAGGCGGCGCACGATGGCGCCGAGCGCCTCCAGGTCGGTTGCGGCCGCGCGGCCGGCGTCGCCGGCGCCGGTCCTGACGCCTCCGCCCGGAGGCGGCTCCTCTCCGGCGCCGGTGAGCGCCTCGTCGCCGGCGGGTGCCTGGAGCGGCCGCGCGGGGAGCACGGCATCCGGGGGCAGGATGACCGGCCCGCCTGCCGTGTAGGCCGGCATCAGCAGGTTGGCCCCCTCGTCGCCGAGCCGCGCCGAAAGAGCGACCCGGAAGGTTTCCTCCTGCCAGTTCGCGCCGAGCAGCCAGCCCATCGTCTTCTGCCACGCCACGACGTCCTCGCCGGTCCACGGGTCCGGCGACACGCCGAACAGCGCGAACTCCACGGGGAGGCTGCCGCCCCGGTGCCGCTCGAGGAAGGCGTTGACGCCCGCCACGTACGCCTCGATCAGGGCGCGCGCCCGGCCGTCGAGCCTTGGCCAGGTGTCCCGCGCGGCGCGCGCGAGCCCCACCGTTCGCAGGAGCCGGTCGGCCGGGAGGGCGTCCGGCCCCGCGATCTCGGCCAGCCGCCCCTCGGCGACACGCCGCTGGAACTCCATTTGCCAGAGGCGCTCCTGCGCGTGGACGTACCCGAGCCCGAACAAGGCGTCGGCCTCGCTGTCCGCCCGGATGTGGGGCACGTCGTCCAGATCGCGAACGATCGTCACCGGGCCCTTCAGGCCGTCCACCTTGACGGTGCCGCTCGTGTCGGGCAGGGGGGCGCGTACGCGCCAGTAGGCCAGGGCGGCGACGGCGGCCACCGTGAGGAGCGTGCCCACGAGCAGACGCCGCAGCCAGCGCCGCCTGGGCCGGGAAGGTATTCTGGTTGGTTCGGGCATGGCGGTCCGATCCGCCCTATCTTACCTGCGTACTTCCGTCGCCGCCTCCACGAAGGCCACGATGTTCTCGAAGGGCACCTCGGGCTCGATGACGTGGGTCGGGGCGAGGAACAGGCCGCCGCCGGCGCCGACCGTCTCGATGCGCCGCCGGACTTCCTGCCGGACATCGTCCGGGCTGCCGAAGGGCAGGGTGGACTGGGTGCCGATCGTGCCCCAGAACGCCAGCCGGTCACCGAACTGCCGCTTCAGGGCCGCGGCGTCCATGCACTCGGGCTGGACCGGGTTGAGGATGTCCACGCCGATCTCGACGAGGTCAGGCACGATCGGCGTGATCTGGCCGTCGCTGTGATAGAAGACGAGCACGTCGGGCCGGACCTCGCGCGCGGCCCTGATCGTCGCCGCGAGGCGAGGTTTCAGCCAGGCCCGCCACATCGCGGCGCTCATCAGCAGGCCCCGTTGCGTGCCCACGTCGTCGCCGTAGCAGATGACGTCGGCGCCGGACGCCGCGTACTGCCTCGCCTGGCCGATGCGCAGGGCGGTGATGCGGTCGAGCAGGGCCGTCGCCAGCGGGCTCCCGTCCGCGAGATCGAGGAGGAGCTGCTCCATGCCGCGCAGGTACCAGGCGCGCTCGAAGATGGTGCACTCCAGCATGGCCATCGCCGCGATCCCGCGCCGGTGGAGCGCATCGACCTCGGCCCGCACCGGCTCGTAGCGGTACGGCGCGTCCACGTCCGGCAGGGGATACGCCTCGATGTCGCCGCGCGCGCCGGCCTGCGCCAGGGGGTACTGGAATCCTTCGAGGTGGGCGTGGTCGCGCTCGCCGCTCGCGGTCGGCACGTGGCCGACGCCCCACTCGTCGATCGTGGACCCCGGAGGCAGGCCGCCGAAGTACACCGAGAAATCGGTGTCGACGCGCGAGGGC